>NZ_RAWI01000598.1 GCF_003612125.1 Corallococcus praedator | reverse complement strand
GGGATGCCCTCTACGTGATGGCCTCCGCCGAGCGTGAGTCTCCCTATGAACGCGTGCTGTATCGAACCGCGCTGAAGGGAGGAGACTTGAAGCGACTGTCTCCAGAGCCTGGGGCGCGCCGGGTGGTGATGTCACCCTCCACGCGGTACTTCGTGGATGGGCATTCAACCCGGGAGCAGCCGAGGGTCTGGGATGTGACCTCCACGGACGGGAAACAGTCGTTTCGCTACGCGAAGGCCGACGCGAGCGCGCTGGCGGAGCTGCACTACACACCACCGGAAGCCCTCACGGTGAAGGCGGCGGACGGCACGACGCAGCTGTATGGAGTGCTGTTCAAGCCCTGGGACTTCGATCCGAAGAAGCGCTACCCAGTCATCGATGTCATCTACGCGGGGCCGTTCATCACGGTGGTGCCGTGGGGGTACGTGGGCGGTGGGGAGAGCCTCATCGCCCAGTCGCTGGCCCAGCTTGGCTTCGTCGTGATGGTGTTGGACGCACGTGGCACGCCGGGAAGGAGCAAGGCCTTCCAGGATGTGAACTACGGACGCGTGGGCCAGACGGAGATTCCGGACCATGTCGCGGCGTTGAAGCAGGCGGGCACGAGCCGCCCCTACATGGACCTGGAGCGCGTAGGCATCTATGGCCATTCCTGGGGCGGCTACTTCGCCCTGCGGGGGATGCTGACGGCGCCGGAGTTCTTCAAGGCAGGCTATGCGGGAGCACCGGGGGCACTGACGGAGGAAGCCATCATCAACGAGCCCAACATGGGATTGCTCACGGAGAATCCGGAGGGCTACGCGGCGGGCGCCAACGAAGCGCTGGCAGGGAAGCTCCAGGGGGCGCTCAAGCTGATGCACGGCACGAGCGACGTGAACGCGACGCTGTCCACGACGATGCGGATGGCCCACGCCCTGGTGCGTGCGAACAAGCACTTCGACCTGTTGATCATGCCAGGAGAGGGACACAACCCCAACGGGCCCGCCAGCCGGTACTACATGGACGACGTGCGTCGGTTCTTCCTCCGGGAGCTGGGCGCGCCGCGATAGACGGAGGGAACCCGAACCCGACAAGATGCTCGCCCAGAGACCTTGCCGGAAGAGGAACATGCCCCTGCGCTACTTCCAGCTTTCAGAGGACGTCTATGTCCCAGGTCGCTGGTACCTGGGAGACCCGGTCGATGAGCACTCGGTGGAAGTCGAGGACCCGTGGATGTTCCGGGCTGGGAAGCCTGTTGAGGTGACTGGTCGCCTCCGAATCCCCATTGATGAACCTGGAAGACCCCTGGATTTTTCGGAGGCGGGCATCGGGACCCAGTCCGTCATCCACGTCAAGGTCGCCACGGTCTTCGCGGAACTGGCTCCCGACGACATCCAGCTTTTCGCAGTCGACATCGACGGTCAGCCTGAGCAGTTCAGCATGCTCGTGGCGACGCGGATGATCCGTTGCATCGATGACAAGGCATCGCGGGAAGTGCGGTACTGGGAACCCAAGCACGAGCAGCCGGAAAAAGTGGGGCAGTACATGTCCGTGGCGGGCATGCGCATCGACCCCGCGAAGGTGGGCACAGCCAAGATCTTCCGCACCTGGGGTTGGTCCATCGCCCTCATCGTCTCCGAAGACCTCAAGAACGCCTTGGAGCGCACCGGCGCCACCGGCATGCGTTTCACCGAGGTGTAGTGAGCCCATACCCAGCGCCCGCTCGGACAGGCCCCGGTTCGGCTTGCACGGACTTGCTGCTACCGTGGCGCCCATAGCTGACGTGACTGCGAGGCGACATGACGCGGCTGGGCTGGGCGCTGCTACTGGGGATGCTCGTGTCGGGCTGTGCAACAACGCGGCGCGTGAGCCTGGAGACGGACGACGGCGCACGGGTTGTCGTCACGCCTAGCGAGGAGGAAGGGGCCTCCCTCTCCGCGACCCGGCTCCGGGAGGAAGAGTTCGAGACGGTCGTGAAGGCGCTTGCGCGCGACGTGCGGCCGTCCGCCAACCCCATGCGGGCCGCCCGTGAGCTGTTCGGTCTTCCCGAGCGCAGTGGCCTGTATGGGTTTCACGAGCGGACCCGGCAGATTGTCCCCCTGGGTGAAGAGGAGAAGCGCGACCTGCACCTGCTGAACGCGTCCGACGACCTGACGCGGGGCTACAAGCGCTGGTGCGAGAAGCGGAAACAGTCCGGGGACTGCCTGCGGCTGCTGGAGGAAGGGCCGCTGCTGGGAAGCGACGGCCGCTATGCACTGGCGATGGCCGTGGCCATGGACTCCGTGTGGCAAGAGACGTCCGAGGCCTTGAAGGACATCGCCCACCCGCAGGCCGTGCTGGCCACGCTGACCTCCACCGTGACGATGTACCTGCTGCTCTGGGCACTGCCGGAGCCCTTGTCCAAGGGGCTCGCCGCCTTGATAACCGCCACGGCGATTGCGTACCTGGGCGTGGACACGGTGTGGAGCATCCTCGACGGGTGGCTCACCCTCGTGCGCCACGTGGACGGGGCCACCACCTTCGTCCAGGTGCGCGACGCTGGCGAGGCGTACGGAGAGGGGCTGGGTGAGAACGCGGCACGGGTGTTCGTGATGCTGGCGACCGTGGCCCTGGGCAACACGGTGGGGCTCGCGACGAAGGTGCAGGGGCTGCCCGGCTCCGCACCGGCCGCGATCGTGGTGGAGACCCAAGCGGGCTTCCAGTACGTGGCCATCGGCGGCGTGCGCTCCGTGGCGATGACCGCCGAGGGCTTCACCATCGCTCTCGCCCCCAACGCGGTAGCGATGTCATCGGTGCCCAGGGGGACGCAGCGTCATCATCTGGCCACCATCCGCAACGAGAAGTCCGCCAAGCGCGGTGGGCCGTGGACCCCGCTGTTCCGGAAGCTCTTCAAAAAGGCAGGGATGGATTTGAATGATCCGGAGAACATTGTTGAAGTCAAAGGCCACCGAGGCCCACACCCGCGCGAGTATCATGAGTACGTGATGAGCCGGCTGAGCGACGCCACAAAAAACTGCCGAACCGTGGTGCAGTGTCGCGATGCGCTGACGAGTGCACTCCAGGACCTTGCCGAGGAAGCCAACGCTTCGGGCACGATCCTCAACCGTCTTCTGACCACGCGCAAGGGACGTTAGGGTTCAACCATCATGGCTGCTCGGTACTTTGAACTCAGGTCGGATGTTCAGGAAGAGAACTGGTACCTGGACGACCCGGTCGATGCAAACTCGGTGGAGGTCGATAACCCCTGGATGTTCGGGAACGGGAAACCCATTCCTGCACCCGGCTACCTCCGAATTCCCATCATGGAACCAGGAAGGCCCCAGGACTTCTCCCTCGCGGGCGTAGGAATGACGCCCATCGTCCACGTCAAGATCGCGACCGTGCTCGCGGAGCGCGCTGCCAACGACGTGCAACTCTTCTCGGTCGACATCCAGGGCCACCCCGATCAGTACGTCCTGTTCGTGGCCACCAAGCTCATCCGCTGCATCAACGAGAAGGACTCCGAGGAGATCCGCTTCTGGGAGGCCAGACACGGTCAGCCAGAGCGAATTGGCGAGTACCGCTCCGTGTACGGCATGCGCATCGACCCATCAAAAGCAGGCGACGCCCAACTCTTCCGTCCCTGGGGCTGGTCCATCGCCCTCATCGTCTCCGAGGACCTCAAGGACGCCCTGGAGCGCACCGGCGCCACCGGCATGCACTTCACCGAGGTGTAGGCGTCACCCTTCGCGCGGGACGTTGCCTTCCAGCCCCGGCGCCGCCAGCGCCATGCCCAGCGCGGCCAGGGCCGTGAGCCCCGCGGCGATGGCGAACTGCGCGGCGAAGTGCCCTCGCGCCAGCGACAAGGCCGCCACCGCCAGCGAACCTCCCAACAGCCGCATCGAATACAGCGTGCTCGTCACGATGCCCCGGTACTGCCACGGCGCCCGCGACTGCGGCCCCAGCAGCGAGCTGCTCGCCGCCGGCCCCACGCCCATCCCCACCAGTGCCAGGGCCGCAGTCGCGGGCGCCGTGGCAGTACCGGGGCATCGTGACGAGCACGC
>NZ_RAWI01000597.1 GCF_003612125.1 Corallococcus praedator | reverse complement strand
GGGTGGGGACGTGCTGTGACACGCACAAGCAGGCGATGCTCGCGGTGCTGGGCCACTCCGGGGCGGTGCTGATTGGCAGCCGGTCCTTCGCGGAGGAGGTGCACGGGCACCACGGCACGCCGCTGAACCGGTTCACCATCGTGCCGGGCGCCACGGACACCCAGCGCTTCCATCCCAGGAACGGGCGGGCGCTCGGGGAGCTCGGGGAGGTGCCGGTGCTGCTGTACCACGGCCGGGTGGACGCGAGGAAAGGCGTGATGGAGCTGCTGGACGCGGTGAAGCGGCTGGTGGCGGAGGGGCGCCGGCTGAAGCTGCGCGTGTCTGGGATTGGACCGGACGTGGAGGCGGTGCGGGCGAAGGTGGCGGCGGAGGGGCTGCGGGACACGGTGGAGATGGTGGGCGCGTCCAGCTACGCGGAGGCGCCGGACCTGTACCGGAGCGGGGACCTCTTCGTGTCGCCCACATATTCAGAAGGGTTCTCCAACACGCTGCTGGAGGCGATGGCCTCCGGGCTGCCCATCGTGTCCACCCAGGCGGTGGGGGTGGTGGACTGCCTGGAGGACGGGCGGGACGCGCTGCTGGTGCCGCCCAAGGACAGCGACGCGCTGGCGAACGCCATCGCCTGCCTGCTGGACGACGCACCGCTGCGCAAGCGCCTGGCGACCACGGCGCTGGAGGAGGTGCGCAAGCTGTACTCGTGGCGGGCCGTGGGACGCAGGATTCAAGGCATCTACACGGAGCTGACGGGCACGCGGCCGGACACGCAGTGGACGAACCTGTATGACCCGGCGACGACGCAGGAGAGCGCGGACCCGACGTGTCGCTTCCGGGCCTCGCCGCACCTCCTATGAGCACGGCCCTGTTCATCTCGCCGCACCTGGATGACGTGGCCTTCTCCTGCGGGGGCACGCTGGCGGCGTTGAAACAGAAGGGGTGGACGGTGGCGCTCGTCACCGTCTTCACCCGTTCGGTTCCGGAGCCGAAGGGCTTCGCGCTCCAATGCCAGACGTCGAAGGGCCTGGGGCCGGAGGTGGACTACATGGCCCTGCGACGCGAGGAGGACCGGGCCTTCGTGAAGCGTCTGGGCGTGGACGTGTCGGTGTGGGGCGACCTGGAGGAGGCGCCCCACCGGGGCTACGCGAGCCCCGCGGAGTTGTTCCAGCCGCCGCGAGCCAGCGACGTCGTCGGGGCCTGGGTGCGGGGGTGTCTGCGGCCGGTGCTGTGGGAGCTGAAGCCGGACCGCGTCTTCGTGCCCCAGGCGCTGGGAGGCCACGTGGACCACGTGCAGGTGGTGCGCGCGGTGCAGGGTCTGGGCATCCCGGGGAACCGGATCCTCTATTACCGGGACACGCCCTACGCCGTGCGACAACCGGACGCATTGCCGGACGCGACCCTGCCCCAAGGCCTGCAACCCCTGGCCGTGGACATCACGAAGCACCTGTCCCGGAAGCTGGAGGGCTGCGCCTGCTACAGCAGCCAACTGGGCTTCCAGTTCGGCGGCGAGGAGGGACTGGCGCCCACGCTCACCGCCTTCCACCAACGAGAGGCCCGCGCCTGGGGCCTCACCGGAGCCGCCGAGGTCTTCCTGAAGTCCCCTGGCCAGGATTAGCGTCCAAACCCACCCAGCGCCGTGCGGCTGAAGCTTGCCGCACCCTGGCTGACGCGCACCGCGGACTGGCTGAACACCTGGAATGCGGCGCGGATCTCCTGGGCGCTCTGCCCCGGCGTGAGGATCCACCGGTCCGCGATGCCCATGCTCTGGAACACCTTGCGGAAATCCGTCGCGCCGTCGTCGATGCCCATCGCCGCCACGATGTGGTTCTCCACCCGGTGCAGGTCCTTCACCAACGCCGCCACGTCCTTCGCCCGCGCCTTCTGTGAACCCTGGTCCGCGCCGTCGGTAATCAGCAGCGTCACCGTGCGCACCGGCACCCCGTTTCCGCTGAACTCCTGCGCCTTGGCCAGCACCGTGCCCAGCAGCACCACCGCGTTGTCATACAGCGGCGTGCCCATGTCCGCCGCGTAGTTGCCGGAGTGCATCCGCACCACGTCCTCCAGCGGCCGGAAGGGGTTGAGCACATGCCCGTTCAGGTAGCGCGTGTGGAACAGCACGCCGTCCTTCTGCTGGCTCGCCAGCAGCGCGTCCAGCACCAGGTTGTGCCCGTCGCACACCGTCTTCGTGTGCCCGGCGTGCGAGATGCTCCCCGAGTCATCCGGCATCACCGTCACCAGCACCACCTCGCTCGCCTGCACGTCGTCCACGTGCACGCCCAGGCCCGCTTGAATCTGCGCCCCCAGGTCCACCACCGTCAGCGCCTGCAGGCCCGCGGGGCTCAGCACCCCTTCCGCGTGCGCATCCTCGAAGAGCTTCTGGACCCCACCACCGTTCGCCTTGCTCATGTCCGTGTCTCCTTTCGGTCTTGAATGACAGACGTCACGCCAGGTGCAGGTCGGGCCAGCTCGTCAGCGGGTCCGTGGACTTCACCAGGTGCATGCCCGCGTCCGCGAAGCGCTTGAGCGCCGCGTCCGCCTGCGGCGTGAAGTCCGCCGCGAAGCCGCCCTTGCCGTCCGGCACCGTCACCGACGACATGCAGTCCGTCAGCAGGTACACCTTCCGGGCCAGCGCGGCGTCCTGCGCGACAATCTCTCCCAGCAGGTCGTCAATGGAGCTCTTCACGCAGTGGCTGGCGGCCTGTCCGCCAATCACCACCGCGTCCGACGTGAGCAGCGTCTTCAGGAACTGCGTGTTGCGCTGCGCGAGCGGCTGGCCGTCATGCCGCATCAACACCTCCGGCCGCAGCACCGAGTAGTTCTCCGTCAGCGGGTTGCCGCCCTTCACCTCCGCCCACGACTGCACGCCGCGCGCGAACGAGTGGAACAGCCGGGCCTCCTGCACCACGCCCGCCAGGGCGTGCCCGTCGCTGCCCAGCAGGCAGTGTGGCGGCCACAGGTACAGCGTGTACTTGCCCGCCCGCTCCAGCTCCTCGCAGTAGTACTTCACCTGCTTGAGCAGCCACGGGTAGTTGCCGCCGCACAGCCACTTCGCCACCGCGGGATTCGGCCGCGCCTGGCCGCGCTCAATCTGCTCGCGCGTCACTTCCCTGTACGGCTGCAGCGGCTGGTCGTCCTGGTCCACCCAGAAGGACGGGAAGAAGATCTGGTAGGCGAAGTGCGTGTCCAGCGTCGCGGTGACGTTCGTCAGCGTCCCCAGGTTCCGGTAGATGAACTCCGCGATGCGGCGGTTGTCGTCGACGGCCCCCCGCCCGCTCCGCCCCGCGACGTACAGCGAGCCGTCCGGGAAGCAGAAGTCCTTCTGCACATCGATGAGCAGCAGGTGCAGGTTGAACGTGTCCGTCGCAGATACCTTCACGCCCTGCGCCGCCTTCCATGTGCCGGCCTCCTGCTGCAACCTGCCGGCGTTGGGGCCGTAGCCGTACTCCGCCGCATGGCTGGCATTGTAGAACCCGGGCAGCGGCAATTCCTTCGCGGTCGTCTTCTTCATGTCCATCCCCCTTGCGTGTTTCACGTCATCCGCAACACGGTGAGGGCCTGCGCCCCCACCACCATCAATCCCTCTCGCGACAGCAGCAACTGGCACCCTGCGTCCACGAACGGCTCCGCGTCCGGGAACTCGCGCACGGCCTCCAGCTGGCCCTGCCGCGCCTCCACGCGCGTCAGCCCCGCGTCCGTGGCACAGAAGAGCGCGCCCCCCACCGCGCATTTCCCCCTCAACGTCCCCAGCCATGAGCCGTTCCCCGCATCGGCCCAATTGCTCGCGCGCACCGCCCCGTCCGGCCCCAGCAGCACCGCGTGGTGCACCGTGCGCCCCCCGTACTCCTCCGCGAGGAACAACCACACCGAGTCGCCGTCGAACACCGCCTCCGCGTCCAGCAACTGCCCCGACGGCCACGGCAGCGCGAGCCCATCCCTCAAGCCCTTGCGCTCCCCATCGAACAGGAAGGCCCCCCTCAGGCCCGCCGCGCGGTGGAAGCCCAGACCGAAGCGGGGCCCCACGAACAGCCGCGTCTGTCCTTCCAGCA
>NZ_RAWI01000596.1 GCF_003612125.1 Corallococcus praedator | reverse complement strand
CGGGGGTCGCCTGGGGGCGCTGGTGGGCCGCGTGGGCATCCCCAGCGGCCTGCACCGCGAGGCTCACCTGCACCTGGTCCTCCAGCCCCGCCTGACACTCCGCGCAGTCCGCCAGGTGGACACTGAAGGCCTGGGCCTGCTCGGGGGTCAGCTCGCCGTCCACGAAGGCGGCGAGCTGTTCGCACATCGGATTCACGAGGAGACCCCGGCGCTTCCCTGTCGCGCGAGGAGCAGCTCCTTGAGCTTCTTGCGGGCGCGGAACAGGCGGGTGCCCACCGTCATGGACGGGATGCCGAGCCGTCGGGCGATCTCCGCGTAGCTCTGTCGCTCCATGTCCTTCATTCGGACCACCTCGCGCAGCTCCGGGGGAAGCTGTTCCACCGCGCTCCACACGTCTTCAAGCGTGTAGTGCGCCCAGATTTCCGGCGGCGTTTCGGCCTCCGCCAGGGTGTCCCCCATCGCGTCGGTGAACTCCTCTTGGGGGTGCCGCCGGTCGTGCCGGCACCAGTCGAGGAAGCGTCGAACGAGGATGGACGCCAGCCACGCCATGGGAGGCGCGGACCGGTCATACGTATGAAACGCGCGGAAGGCCCGCTCGTAGGTTTCCTGCAACAGGTCCTTCGCGTCGGAGGGGTTGCGCCCCCGGCACAGGATGCGGGCCCGCTCTTCCAACGCGGGTGCGCACCGGGCGACGAGCGCCTGGAACTCCGCGGCATCCTCGCGGGAGGCTGGGGCTGCCTCCTTCTCGGATGCGGAGGACTCCCCGGGCCGGGGGACGACACGGGGCGATCGCGGGCGGAACACCACGGGCCCGTTCCTAGCAGGCCCCGCCCCGGCCGCGAAGTCCGACGATACCCGCCCGTGCGGTTCCCACCGGGCAGGTTGGCCGCCCGCCGCTTGTTTCCGGAGGGTCAGCAGGGGCCCTTTCCGGGCACGGCCAGGGGGGGCAAGCGCATGGGATGGCTCCAGTGGGGCGAGGACCCGAGGGGAAAGGGGGCCCTCCCCCCTGGGTTACGCCAGGGGCCGCGCTTATTCTCCCGGAATCAGCAGGGGTTTCCTTCGAAGATTTCCGCGCCCGTGCGCACGGGGATCTTCGTCCCGTACGACGTCGCGATGCCCGTCACCCGCACCTTGGAGTAGCCCGCGTCGCCGGGGATGTAGAAGCGCGTCCGGCAGTAGCCCGGGATGCCCGGGATGGCCGAGGGGAGCCACGAGCCCGAGCCCGTCACCGTGCCCAGGTACATCCAGGCGCCGGTGGTCACCGCCCAGGCGTCGGCGGTGACGGACAGGTTTTCGCAAGCCGACCTGGAGGTCGGGGCGGAGGTCGGGGCCGCCTCCACGAAGGGTTTGGCGGACCGGCCGCCAATGCTGGTCACATCCACCACGAAGCGGTCGACGCAGGACGACTGGGTATAGGTGGCATCCACCGACGACGCGTGGGTGGAGACATAGCCCGTCTTGCGGCAGTTCCAGACGTAGGGGACCGTCGCGCCGTCCGGCTGCGCCAGCACCGTGCTGCTGGTGAGGCAGGGGAGGACGGGCGGCAACACGATCAGCGCATCGCTGGCGCTGGCGGCCTCGCCCTCCTGTCCTGTCGAAGCGGCGTCCTCCTCCAGCGGACCTCCACAGGCGGTGGCGAGCGAGGCGGCGAACAGGAGGGCGGCGGAAGAGGTGAAGCGCATGGAGGACTCCGAAGAAGGGCGGGGGATGAACAGACCGGTGTGGGCCCCTGCCCTGTTACGTCGGGTGTCGCGCTTATTCCCCGCGCCATTTCCACGGCCTTTTTGCGCCGTGCTAAGGCGCTGGCGCGTGGACATCGACAAGCCCTACCTGCTGTTCCTGGGAGACGTGAAGGATCAGCTCGCGGCCAAGACGGCCCACGGCATCGTGGACTGGCGGCCCGAGTGGTGCGTGGGCCAACTGCGACTGCCGGGGTGCATGGCGGACTGTGGCCTGCCCGACATGGACCTCGCGGCGGCGAAGGCCCGGGGCGCGCGCACGCTGGTGGTCGGCGTGGTGAACGCGGGCGGCGTGCTGGCGGACGCGTGGGTCACCACGCTGGTGCGGGCGCTGGAGGCCGGGTTTGACGTGGCCACCGGCCTGCACAAGCGGCTGGGCTCCATCCCCGCCGTGGCCGAGGCCGCGGCGAAGCACGGGCGCAAGCTGCACGACGTGCGCTTTCCGGACCGGGACTTCGCCACGGGCAAGGGCACGAAGCGACAGGGATTGCGCGTGCTGACGGTGGGCACCGACTGCGCGGTGGGCAAGAAGTACACGGCGCTGGCGCTGGAGAAGGAGCTGCGCAATCGCGGGTGGAAGGCCGACTTCCGGGCCACGGGCCAGACGGGCATCCTCATCTCCGGGCGTGGCGTGGCGCTGGACGCCGTGGTGTCCGACTTCGTCGCGGGCGCGGCGGAGTGGCTCACCCCGGAGAACGACGCGGACCACTGGGACGTGGTGGAGGGCCAGGGCTCGCTGTTCCACCCGTCCTTCGCGGGCGTCACGCTGGGCCTGCTGCACGGCGCGCAGCCGGACGCCTTCATCGTCTGCCACGAACCCACGCGCACCACGATGCGTGGCGTGAAGCACGCGCTGCCGTCGATTCAGGACGTCATCGACCGCACGGTGCTGGAGGGCCGGCTGACGAACCCCTCCATCCAGTGCACCGGCATCGCCATCAACACCGAGTCCCTGGCCGAGGACGCGGCCCTCGCGCTCTTGGAGACCACCGGCCGCGCGCACGGGCTGCCCTGCGTGGACCCCCTGCGCACGGGGGCGGGCCCCCTGGCCGACGCGCTGGCGAGCCGCTTCCCGCGAGCCTGACGTGCGAAACCCGTCCCACCGGGGCGGGCCGCGATATAATTGGAGGCACCATGGGACGCATTTTCGAGACACGCAAGGCGACGATGTTCGCCCGCTGGAACAAGATGGCGAAGATCTTCACGCGCATCACGAAGGACATCGTGATCGCGGTGAAGGCCGGCGGACCGGACCCGACCTCCAACTCCGCGCTGCGCCGGGCCATCCAGAATGCCCGCGCGGCGAACATGCCGAAGAACAACGTGGAGAGCGCGATCAAACGCGCCAGCGGCCAGGACCAGGCCGACTACCAGATCGTCCTCTACGAGGGCTACGCGCCCCACGGCGTCGGCGTGCTGGTGGAGACGGCGACGGACAACATCGTGCGCACCGTGGCCAACGTCCGCTTCCCGTTCACCAAGCTGGGCGGAAGCATGGCCACCTCCGGCGGCGTGTCCCGCATGTTCAAGCGCATGGGCGCCATCCGCCTGGACCCCGAAGGACTGGACCTGGAGACGCTGGAGCTGGAGCTCATCGACCACGGCCTTCAGGAGATGGGCGAGACCACCGGCGAGAAGGGGGAGAAGCAGCTCCTCCTGCGCTGCGAGTTCGCGGACTTCGGCAAGCTCCAGGCGGCCATCGAGGCCAAGGGCATCTCGCCGCTGTCCGCGGAGTCCGAATACATCCCCCTGGAGGGCACCCTCAAGGAGCTGCCCGAGGAGCAGGCCCAGGAGGTCCTCAAACTGGTGGACATGCTGGAGCAGGACGAAGACGTGCAGCACGTGTTCCACAACCTGGCCTGAAGCGCGCCTGGGACTCCAGGCGAAGCGCCGGCCCCCGGGCCCCTCCGGAGGCCGGCCCCGCTCACCGCGGCGTCAGAGCTGCTGAAGCTCCGCCGCGCTGAGCACCCGGCCGTAGACCCGCACCGCGTCGATGCGTCCGTTGAACGGCGTGCCGCCTCCAGGCCGGTTGCCCAGGGCGACATTCAGCGACGGGCTGGGGCGCTCCCCGGGCCATGCACGGACATCGCATCCGTTCACATTGAGAACCCGGGGTGGCAGTGCTTGCGTGAAGGTCCAGCGGGCCGGGATGCGATGGTGCATGAGGGGAGTCCATGTCGGACGAAGGTGAAGGTCAGGACCTGAGGGAGACGGTGAAGCGACTGGAGGCCACGGTCGCGGCGTTGGAGACGCGGCTCGCGCGGCTGGAAGCACCCGGCACTCCCCTCCCCGCCTCCGCGCCCCCC
>NZ_RAWI01000595.1 GCF_003612125.1 Corallococcus praedator | reverse complement strand
CACCCCCACCCACTGCTTCCACCGAGCGCGCCGCATGGTCATAGCGGAGGGTTACCCCGCATCCGGCGTGGCGGCGGCCGGCGGCGGCGCCGGCGTGGGCACCTTCACGCCTTCGGAGGCCAGCACCGCCATGCGCTCGGTGGCCTGACGGGCCGCGGCGCTGTTCGGGTGGTCGGTGGGGATCTTCGACAGCACCTGCGCGGCGTCGTCCTTCTTGCCCTGAAGGATCAGCATGCGCGCCTTGTGGTACTGGCCCATGCCGGCCAGGTACTCGCCCGCGTCCGCCTTCTCCATCTGTTCGAAGGAGGTGATGGCGTTGGCGAAGTCACCCTTGGCCTCATAGGCGTAGCCCTGACCCTCCAGGGCGCCCGCGCGCAGGGCGTCGTTCTCCGGCACGCCCTTGAGGAACGTGGCCAGGGACGCCAGCGAGTCGTCGTACCTGCCCAGCCGGAACTCGGCCTTCGCCTGCGCCAGGGCCGCCGTCGTGGCCGCGCGCGTGCCGTCGTGCTCCTTGCGGAAGGCCGACAGCGAGCGGACGATCTCCTCGTCCCGGGCCTGCACCGTCGCGAACGGGGGCTCCGTGGACGTGGGGTCCGCGGGGTCCACGCCCGTCACGGGGCGATCCAGCACGGTGAGCGTCTGGCCGAACTGCATGGAGGCCGTCTCCTCGCCGCGCTTGGAGACCTCGCTGGCGATGGCGGCACCCACCGCGCCCAGCACCAGGACACCGGCACCGATGGCGAGGAACTTCTGGCGCTGCATCAGCCAGTCGCGCGCGTCCGCTCCCGCCTTCTGGAAGGCGTCCGGCTGACGAAGCTCCTGCTGGCGAATCTTCTCGGTCTTCTGCTGGGCCACGGTGAGGGGACCTCTCTCGGCTCGACGGTGCTCTTCGCTTGCGAAAGCGGCGCACTGTAAAGAGCGCCCGCTGGGAGTGTCAACGAACGTGCGCGGTCAGTCGCGCCCCGCCCGCTTCCCGCCCTTGCCCTTGTTGGCCAGGTTCGGGTTCTTGCGCGCCTCGCGCTTGGCCTTGCCCGGGCGCTCGCGGAAGAGCAGCCGGATGGGAACGCGCAGATCGAACGTCTTGCGGATCTGGTTGGTGATGTAGCGCTTGTACATGTCCGGCACGCCTTCCGGCGCGTTGCACGTGAGCGCGAACGTCGGCGGCGCCGCCGCCACCTGGGCGATGTAGTACAGGCGCAGCGGCTTGCTCTTCACGATGGGCGCCGGGTTGTTGTCCACCATGTAGTCCAGCAGCCGGTTGAGCTGCGGCGTGGGGGCCCGGAAGCGGAACTGCTTGGCCAGCTCCACCGCCACGTCCACCACCTTCTCCACCTTGGAGCCATGGAGGGCGGACGTGAAGATGACCGGCGCGTAGCCCACGAACTTCAGGGCGATCTTCAGGTCGTCACGGAACGCGTCCTGCTTGCGCTTGTCCTCCGCGATGAGGTCCCACTTGTTCACCACGATGACCAGCGCGCGGCCGCGGTCCATGGACAGGCCCGCCAGCTTCGCGTCCTGATCCACGGCCGGTTCGGTGGCGTCCATCAGGAGCACCGCCACGTCGCTGCGCTCCAGCACCTTGAGCGCCGCGATGACGGAGTACTGCTCCACCTGGTGCGCGATGGTCTTCTTGCGCCGGATGCCCGCGGTGTCCGTGAGGATGAGCTCGTTGCCCTTGTACGTCACCTCGGAGTCGATGGGGTCGCGCGTGGTGCCAGCGATCTCGCTGACGACGACGCGCTTCTCCTTGAGGATGGCGTTGACCAGGGTGCTCTTGCCCACGTTGGGCCGGCCGATGATGGCGACGCGGATCTTCCCGTCGTCGGGGGGCGCCTCGGCGTCCTCGCCCTCCACCTTCGGGGCGAGCTTCGCCACGACGGAGTCCATCAGGCTGCCCATGCCCAGGTTGTGCTCGGCGGAGATGCCCTGCACGTCGCCCAGGCCCAGGCGGAAGAACTCGCCCGCCAGCGACTGCATCAGCCCCGTCTCATTGTCGAGCTTGTTGGCCGCGACGACCACGGGCTTGCCGCTCTTGCGCAGGTAGTTGGCGACGGCCTCGTCCGCGGTGGACATGCCCACGCGGGCGTCGACGACGAAGATGATGACGTCGCACTCCTCCACGGCGAACTGCGCCTGCTCGCGCACCTGCTTGAGCAGCGAGTCCTTCTCACCGGGGACGAAGCCGCCCGTGTCGATGAGCGTGAAGATCCGGCCTTCCCAGTCCGCGTCGGCGTAGTGCCGGTCGCGGGTGACGCCCGGCTCGTCCTGCACGAGCGCGACGCGGCGGCCCACCAGGCGGTTGAACAGCGTGCTCTTGCCCACGTTGGGGCGACCGACAATGGCGACCAGCGGCTTCATGGAGTCTCTTTCGACAGCGACGGCAACAACGGCGACAACAAGAACGGCGACCACACGAACGACGACGGCCGCATCACTCGTAACCCAGCTTCCGCAGGCCCGCGGCGCGCTCGCTCCACCGGGCCTCCACGCGCACGCGCAGGTCCAGGTACACGTGCGCGCCCAGCAGGCGCTGCACCGACTTGCGAGCGTCCGTGCCAATGAGCTTCAGCATCTGCCCCTGCTTGCCAATCAGGATGGCCTTCTGGCTGTCGCGCTCCACGTAGATGGACGCCGCGATGCGGATGAGGCCGCCCAGCTGGCCCGGGGGCGTGCCGGGGCGCGGCTCGCGCTCGGATTCGTCGAACACGTCCACCAGCACCGCGGTGGAGTATGGAATCTCCTGCCGGCAGTGCCGCAGCACCTGCTCGCGGATGTACTCGGCCACCAGCACGCGCTCCTGCTGGTCGGTGAGCATGTCCTCTGCGAAGAGCGGCTCGCCCTCCGGCAGGTGTCCCAGCACCACCTGGAACAGGTGCTCCACGCCGTCTTTTTCCCGGGCGGAGATGGGCACCACCTCCGCGAAGGGGAACTGCTCGCCGTACAGCGAGATCAGCGGCAGGAGCTTCTCCTTCGGGATGGCGTCGATCTTGTTGATGACCAGGAAGGTGGGCTTGCCCACCTTCTGCAGCCGCTCGAGGATGGCGCGGTTGCCCGGCGTCACGTCGATGGTTTCACCGGCCGGCGGCTCGATGAGGAAGAGGACCAGGTCCACTTCCTCGGCCGCGGAGAGGGCGGCCTCCACCATGTAGCGGTTGAGCTCTCCCTTGGCCTGGTGGATGCCGGGCGTGTCGAGGAAGGCCACCTGCCCCTCCGGACGCGTCACCACGCCCAGGATGCGGTTGCGGGTGGTCTGCGGCTTGGGCGAGACGATGGCGATCTTCTCGCCCGTGAGCGCGTTGAGCAACGTGCTCTTGCCCACGTTGGGCCGGCCGATGAGCGCGGCGAAGCCGGCGCGAGGTTTCTTCTGCGAGGACTGGGAGGCCATACTTCCGGAGATGATCAGTGGGCCTTCCGACTGCTGCGGGAAGGCCCCGGGGAAACGACGGTACCGCGAAGAACGGGGCGACGAGGGGCTGCTTAGGGCCGCGCCGTGGAGATGGTCAACGTCTGGATGCGCACGTCCCGGCGGGGACGGTCGTTCGAGTCCTTGGGAAGCTCGTTGGCGATGCGGTCCACCACGTCCTGCCCTTCCACCACCTCGCCGAAGATGGTGTGTCGGTTGTTGAGGTGGGGGGTGGGTGCCGCGGTGATGAAGAACTGACTGCCGTTGGTGTTGGGGCCCGTGTTGCCCATGGCCAGAACACCCTTCTTGTCGAAACGCCGGTCGCTCAGGAACTCATCCTCGAACCGGAAGCCGGGCCCGCCGTTGCCACGGCTGCTCGGATCCCCGCCCTGGATCATGAAGTCCTTGATGCACCGGAAGATGAGCGTCCCGTCGTAGAGCGGGCGGCCGTGCATGACCGCGCTGGTGATGGGGTGCTTCCACTCCTTCTCGCCCGTGGCGAGCCCAACGAAGTTCTCCACCGTCTTCGGCGCATCCCGGGAGAACAGGCGCACGACGATGCGGCCCTCGGTCGTGTCCAGGGTGCCGTACAGGTCCTCGCCCTTCTGGGCCAGCGCCATGAAGCTCACGGCGCGGGGCTCGGGGCGACGGGGG
>NZ_RAWI01000594.1 GCF_003612125.1 Corallococcus praedator | reverse complement strand
ACCGGCCGGCCTTCATCAGCTCGACGACCCGCTCACGGAACTCCGGAGGGTATGGGGGGCGTGACTTCGGCATCGTGGGACCCTTTTCGCACAGCGGGTGGGACTCCACGAAACCGGGGCAACTTCACTCGGCGCCCTGCCAAGCCCAGCCGCCGCCGTCAGGGCCGGTACCGCTCCACTTCACGGAAGAACTGTGTGAGCGAGTACTCCAGTAGCGACTGGCAGGACTGCATGTACCGGCGGGCGCGGAGGAAAGGCAGCCAAACGCGCTTGCCCACCCTCACCTGGGACTCTTCCATCTTCTGCCGCGGAACCCACTTCCCTCCCAACCGCCGCACCAGCACGTCCCCCAGATAGGCTCCAAGCGCCGGTGTGGTGTGCCCATCAATGAGCTGCCGCTCGTACCTCTCGGGGAAATCTTCCCTCCAGAAGTAGAAGTCCAAGTCCGTGAGTGACTCGGCCGTCTCGTCCATGATGGAAGGCACCTTGGTGTGTAGTGCAGCCACTAGACCTTCGGATAGGTCTCCGTAGGATTCGAGGACGCGCTCCGGATTAGCCACGTCCGATGGAAGGGCGACCGGCAGCCACTCTTCCGGCACAGGAGGCCGGAAGGCGTTGAGCTCGGCGATCTTCCGTTGCCGCTCGCTGATGGCGAACTCGTCCGGCAGCCGCGACAGGAGCGGCGCCACGTCAGGATGGAAGCGCGGCTCGGCGGGTACGAGCGCGGCGCTGCGCTCTCTCAGCGTGCGTAGCACCGTGTCGAAGTCGAGGTCCGGCCGCAGGTGGACATGGGCACGGGCCTGCGCCACGCGCGCCTCATCGCTGGCGAACTCGGTGGCAGTGGGCCATAGCACTAGGAGGACAGAGCCGTTGGGAAGCTCCTCCACGAGATGCGCTGGCGTCGAGAGCATCCGCTCTCGGCCTACACTCTCTACGAGCTTGGGGCCGAAGACGTTCAGCCAGGACACTTCTTGAATCCTGTCGCCCCCATTCTCCTCTGAAGGGTCCACAGCGCTGTCAAGGCTTGAGCCCTCCGCCAGCTGATCCTCAGCTAGACTATTAGCTGTGGCGCCAGCAACAGGGTAATGAGAAGCCCAGGCGCGGACCATGCCCACAAACTCGCTGCAACGCGCTGTCTCCCTGAAAAGCGATAGTGGCTGAACAGAGACCCAGACATACAATCTGGGGGCTGAGGGCGGCAACGAAAGCCTAAGAGACATATCCAACAAGGGCCACGTCGCACGAGAGAGGCCAACGGACATGCTTTTCTTTCCGCGCTTCTCGTCCAGCGCCTTCAGGACGGAAACGCGGGAGTATGTGTACTGCCACTTGCCTTCAACAACTTCCGGCATCCACGCGCCCGCGTGAGACTCAAGCGCCCTGAAAAAGGGCTCCAACGCCTGATTCAGGTCTACGGCCTGATCGAAGGTAGCCTCTAAGGAGAGGCGAAGACGGTCGTCGGTGTCAGGTCCGCGTTTCTCAGCTCCATTCATTGGATCGACACCTCCACTCCCTCTACTTCGTTCTGAGCATCTCGCACGGCCGCTCGCGATGCTTTCGGATCCGCAGGTTTGAGCTTTCCACCCTCATATATAAGGCGGACTCTTTGGATCTGTGCCGTCTGTTCGATTCCGGGGCGGCGGATGTTCAGGGTCTCCCCGTAATACCTTAAGGCAGCGCTCGCGTCCTCGATCATTTGAGTCGTGAGGGCCTCGGCTCCGAGTTGCGAAAGATCACGACTCTTGAGGCTGAACGTCTCTACGCGTGGTGTCGCGCCAACAGCGGGCCCATCTTCGATAACAAGCACGTCCGCGAAGCGAAGGTCCGCCTTCGCCACCCCCACGTGCGTCTCGATGCGCGGCTGGTCGAAGTCCCTGAGCCACCGCCGCTGCGCCCGGGGCAGGACCGCGTCCGCATCCAGGAGAGCGACCATCCTCCTCTCGAAGGCCAAGCCCCGGGCGTACCTGTCGCGCACGAGCCGGTAGCCCGCCCACTTCAGGGGGCCCTTCTCCGCAATCCCCTGCTTGATTTCCGCGGCCCTCGTCTCCAGGTACGCCACGTAGTCGTCCCAGAGTGGCTCCACCTTGACCTCGGCGGGAGCCGCCTTCTGCAGGTCCTGGCGGTGCCTCGTCAGCTCCACCACGTCCATCGACAGGCGCTCCCCGGGAAACTCCGCCTCCAACTGCTTGAACTTCGCCTCCGCTACCTCAGCCGGGAGCCCTGCCGCCTCGGGAGGCACGGAGGGCCGAGTACCGCCCCTTCTCCCGGAGCCCCCGCCGGCGGACGCAGCACTCGGGGGCTCTCGGTACCGTACGGCCAATGTGGCCTGTGCCTGCGCGACGTTGCCTCGCGCCTCGTACAACGCCAGCGCGCCCGCCTCGCCCCACTCCGCCACCAGAATGGCTGCGTCCCGGTCCTGCTGGAGATAGCGCGCCAACTCCCCCACGACGCTCTCCCCGACTCGCGCCTCCAACCTCTCCAGCACCGCCTTCAGCGACTCCACGCGGGACACCACCGCTTGGAGGCGAGCGCGCTCCAGGCGGGAGACGCCAGCTTCACGAAGCGCGCGCGCTCCCTTCCCTCCCGCATACAGCCCCACCATGAGGGCCGCGGGCGCCAACTGCCGCGTGGCCTCCTCGTACTCCCCCTTGGCGAGGGAGGCCCCACCCCGCGCCGTCCCCGCCGCCAGGTGGTAGAAGCCCAGCGGCACACCGAAGGTGAGGTGGTCGAAGGACGCCAGGGCCACGTTGCCCGGCGCGAAGGCCCCCAGGAATTGGGCGTTCTCCACCTCCTCGTACGCAGCCTGGTAGGGCGGTGGGAGCTGCGCGGGCAGCGTGGACGCATCCACGCTCCGGCTTCCGCCGACGAGGGGAATGGAGGCCGCGACGTCGTCCGCGGCCCGCCCCAGCCCGCGCGCGATGTCGCCGCCGCGGAAGCTCCGCTCTGGGAAGTCAGCGAGGGCCATGCTTCGCTGCCTCAGCTCCTCGCGCACCACCTCCATGGCCCCCAAGGCGCGCTTCAGCAGCTTGTCCTCGGCCAGCAGGCGCAAGAGCTGCCGCACCTCGTCGTCGTGCGAGGTGTGCAGGACGAAGAGGGCGAGGACTTCCGCCTTGGCCAGGCCGTGCTTCTCCACGGCGGTGGAGAGGAAGGCCGCGCGCTTCTTGAGGAGGACGCGGGCAGCCTCGGCCTCCAGGGGGCCCAAGGCGCCCAGCCGAACGGCGTTCCAGTCCGAGAGGGCCTCCACCAGCCGGGGCATGTCCACCTGGCGCTGCAAGGCCAGGAAGGCCGCGGGCGTGGTGCACGCCAGGAAGGGCGCCAGCACCTCGTCCTCCGAGTCCAGGTGCGGCCAGCCCGCGGGGACGTCCCCGCACACACCTGCCAGGGCCCCCACCACTCGCAGGGGCGCCGTTTCTCCTCCGCCGGGATTCGGGGGAGAGGGCGTGGCCCGGCGGCGGTGCAGAAGCGATCCGTCCGCGGACTCCGCGTTGAAGTCCTCGGGCGCATCATCCTCGGGGAGACTCGCGACAGCACCGCGCCCCAAGGCCGCAAGGGGTGTCGCGCCCGAGACGGCAGCAAGGGTGCCTCCAGGGCCCGCCCGTGAGGGCAGCGAGGCACAGCCCGACGTCAGGAGGGCCAGGGCCAGCACCAGGCCCACTACGCCGCACGGCAGTCGCTCAGCGCGCATTGTCCACCCCCAGCCCCACGGCCGCGAAGGCTCCCGGCCGCAGCGTCCCCTCCGGCGTGGGAAACAGCAGCGTGCCGCCCTGCCCCAGCGTGTAGAGGTTGCCTCCCAGGAAGCGCCACCGAGCCTCCCCCGAGACGAGGTAGCGCGTTCCCGGCTGTCCCATGGCCGTCGCCAGTCCGCCGACGCCCACCGTGAGGTTGCGGTGGAAGAGCTGCGCCTCCACCCGCCCGTCCACGTCCACCCGGCCCCAGGAGAAGGCCTCCACTCCCAGGGAGAGGAAGAGGTGTCGCTGGCGCATGCCACTCAGCCGCACCGCGTCCCAACTGAGAATCACTTCCCCGTAGGCGGAAGCCCCTTCCGGGAAGGACGCCTCC
>NZ_RAWI01000593.1 GCF_003612125.1 Corallococcus praedator | reverse complement strand
CCGGAGGGGGCGTCGCGGCGGGCGGCGTGGACGTGGCGTTCGCCTTCGCCGGGGCCGGCTCGGTGCGAACGGGCGGCGGAGGCATGGGCAGCGCCTTGTCGATGGGCTTCGCGTCGCGGGCCTGGACATCCCGCCGTGACGCAGGACTCGCGGCGGCCTGGGACGACGAACCGCTCCCCCCCTTGTAGAAGGCGAGGTAGCCGCCGGCGCCCGCGGACACGAGGCCCGCCAGCACGCCCACGTCCGCCACCAGCGCGTACGTCTTGCCGGTGCTCTTCAGGTCCTCCGCGCGGGTGCTGCCCTGGGGCGCCGTCTTGAACGCGTCCGACTTCGAGGAGGACTCCAGCCCGAAGTAGATGCCGCCCGCCAGCAGGGCGACACCGGTGGCCAGCAGCACGTAGCCCACCGTGCGGCGGCTCACGCCCCCGCCCCCGGTGAAGTGCGTCGTCGGCTTGCCACCGACGCGCGCCGCGTCCTGGGCGACCAGCCCCGTCAGGAACGACTCGGAGCCCGTGGCCATCGCGTCGCCGCGCGGCACCTGGGGCCCCACCGCGTACGCCAGGTTGTGGCCGTCCGCCACGTCCAGCCGCACGCCCGTGACGCTCAGGGGCGCGTTGCCCGGGCCGCCGCGCACCAGCAGCGCCAGCACCTGCGGCACGCCCGCGAGCGCGCCCAGCTCCTGCAGCGCCTTGTCCCGGTCCTCGCCGTCCGGCTCCTTCGCGATGCGCTGCACCAGCGCGTCCATCCGCTGCTGCACGGGCAGGCGCGTGAGCGTGAAGGACGCCTCGCCTTCGCGCGCCCTGCCCTCCAGCACCGAGTAGCCCGGCGCCACCAGCGTCACGTAGTGGTCCGCGCGCGTCAGGCCGGTCAGCTCCACCGGGGACACGCCCCGGAAGGCCCCGTCCACGAACACCTGCGCGGGCACCGGCTGCGTGCGCACCGACAGCGTGGCCTCCGCGCCGGTCAGCTGCGCCTTGCGCTCCTTCTCCACGAACGCGACCTCTTCCGGGGGGAAGAAGTTCGGGTTGAACTGGGCGCGGGGATCCACCGCCAGCACCGCGCGCATCTCCAGCTCCGCGGCCTTGTTCTCCCCGTTGGCCACCTGCGACGCGGCCTTCATCACCCGCGCGCGGCTCAGGAGCGCGAACGCGCGCGACAGGTCCGCCAGCTCATAGGCGCGCACCGCCTTGTCGAAGCTCTGGAGCGCCTTCACGGTGTCCAGTTCGTCGTAGGCCTTGGCGCCTTCCTTGAAAGCGGCGTTGCCCTCCACTGCCTTCGCCTCGCGGGCGCTCGCGCCCTGGGCATCCAGCGCGTCCGTCAGCCGCACCAGCTCCAGCCTCCCGGAGCGGGCCACGGCCTGTTCGGCCCAGTGCGACAGCTTCAGCGCCTCGCCCTCCAGCGAGGGGTCCAACGGAATGGCCACCACCGCGATGCGCGGGCCCGCGGCCGCCGGCAGCGTGCGCGGGATCAGCCGCAGGGGTACGTGTTGCTGCTGCGCCGCCGCGGGGCCCATGGCCAGCATTCCCACCAGCCAGCCACTGAGCGTCGCGTGCAGCGCGCGATTGAAAGGACGTCGCATCCGGTCTCCCTCGTTGCTGTGCGCATTACACGCACTGCCCGGCGGAACGCCAGCCTCGAAAGGGGTTTCAGCGACCCGCCGTCGTCCCCGGTCCCCGGGACGCCGTTCCCGGCGCCAACCCATGGAGGTAGTTGAGGGCCACCCGCAGCTGCGCGTCCGTGAGCTTCGCCGTCACCGCCCAGTCCTTCAGGTTCGCGGGCAGTCCGCGCGGCGCGGCCGCGACCTCCGACGTCGTCTGGGACGGCTCCGCCCGAAAGTGGCGCTGCAGGTCCTTCTCCCGGGGCGCATCCGCTCCCGCCTTGCCCGTGGAGTTCTCCGGCACGAGGAAGTCCGGGGTGATGCCCTTCTCCTGGATGCTGCGGCCCTTGGGCGTGTAGTAGCGCGCGATGGTGAGCTTCAGCCCGGAGCCATCCTCCAGCTCGATGATGGTCTGCACGCTGCCCTTGCCGAAGGTCTGCGTGCCCATGATGACCCCGCGGCCGTGGTCCTGGAGCGCACCGGCGACAATCTCCGACGCGGACGCGCTGCCCGCGTTGACCAGCACCACCACCGGATAGTCCTTCTCCGTGTCGCGGTCGCGGCTGCGCTCCTCGGAGGCGTTGCGGCCATCACGGCCGCGCGTGGACACGATGGGCAGGTTGCCCGGCAGGAAGCGGTCGCTCATCGCCACCGCCTGGTCCAACAGGCCGCCGGGGTTGTTACGCAGGTCCAGCACCAGGCCGTCCAGCTCCTTGCCGCCGTTGAGCGCGCGCAGCCGGTCCAGCTCCTTGCGCAGGGACTGGTCCGTGCGGTCCTGGAAGTTCTTCACCTTCACGTGACCGATGCCGTCGTAGAGCGCGCCCTCCACCGACACGATGCGGATGTGGTCGCGCAGGATGGCCAGCTCCTGGGGCGCGTTGAAGCCCGCGCGCATCAGCGTGAGCAGCACGCGGCCCCCGGCGGGCCCGCGCATCTTCTGGAGCGCGCGGCCCAGGTCCATGCCCTGGGTGCTCTCACCGTCGATGGCCAGCAGCTCGTCGCCGGCCTTGATGCCCGCACGGGCCGCGGGCGTGTCGTCGATGGGGGCCACCACCACCAGCCGGTCGCCCTTGCGCGCGATTTCGATGCCCAGCCCGCCGAACTCGCCCGACGTGTCGATCTTCATCTCCCGGAACACCTCCGGGGGCATGAAGACGGTGTGCGGATCCAACGTGTCGAGCATCCCCTGGATGGCGCCGTGGACCAGCGTCTTGCGGTCCACCGACTCCACGTAGTTGTTCTCCACGTAGGAGAGCACCCGCGCGAACAGCTCCAGCTGCCGGTACGCCGTCTCGTCCCTGGCCGCCGCGTCCGCGGGCTCCCTCGCGAACGCGGGAGCGCCCCACAGGAGGAGCGCGGCCAGACCCAGGCGCCACGGCGGGAGGAGACCTGTCACGGGAGCGCGTCCTTTGTGGCGGGGAGGAAGGGGCCTTATCGCCAGGGCCCCGGAGTCTACACCCGGTCCACCGAACGATTCCCGCCTGACAGCCCTGCCCGGTCCGCGAAGCCCACCAGGTGGGACACGAACGCGTCCGGCCGCTCCATCTGCGGCACGTGGCCGAAGCCCTCCACCACGTGGACCTCCGCCTGACGCGGCAGGTGCTGCCGGTACCAGGTGAGGATCTCCGGGGGCAGGAGCCGCTCGCTGCCGCCCCACAGGAAGAGCACCGGCATCTTCAAGTCCCGCACCGCCTGGGGCGCGATGCTGGCCTGCGTGGCGATGGCGTCCGCCGCGAGCGCCTGCACCGTGGGGTTCGAGTAGAACTTGCGCATCTCCGACGCGAGCAACATCGCGGCCCACGGCGGACGGTGGAACAGCCGCCGCGTGAGTTCGCGCGCGTCCTCGTTCGACTTCACCTCGAACACGCTCAGGAGCGCCGTCAGGGCCTGGGGCGTCAGCTCCGCGCCCGCGGGGGCCACCAGCGCCAGCGCCTTCACCCACTCCGGATGCTCGGCCGCCAGGTTGACGGCCATGGCCCCGCCCAGCGAATTGCCCACCACGAGCGCGGGTTCCTTCACCACCTGCTCGCAGTAGGCGGTGAGCACGTCGAACTGGCTCTTCACGCAGGTGGGCCCGCCGCAGTACGCCCCGGAGAAGCCGTGCCCCGGCAGGTCCGGCGCGAGCACGCGCGAGAAGCGGCGCGCCAGCCCGAAGAACGTCCGCCCGAAGCCGTTGGCCGAACCGCCCAGCCCGTGCACCAGCAGCACCGGCGGCCCCTTGCCCTGCCCCTGGAGCGCGTAGTGGTGGACCGCCTGGCCCGCGACGTTCACCGTCTCCGACTGGACGCCACGCGCCACCAGCACCCGGCGCATCGCCTTCTGCATCCCCACCATCAGGTCCACGTGCGAGCCTCCTTCTCCTCCTACAGCCGTGAGGCCCCTTTTAACGCCTCTGTTCTTCCGGCGCAGCGCGTCAGAGCAGACACAGTCAGGGCGTGGGGGCCACGGGGGCAAGCCAGGGGGC
>NZ_RAWI01000592.1 GCF_003612125.1 Corallococcus praedator | reverse complement strand
CCGCCCTGCCGGGCCACGCCCCCTCCGGCTTCTTCGTCCTGCGCACCCCGCTGCTGCCCTTCGATGCGCTGCGCGCCTGGAGCGAGGACCTGCATGCGGCCCGCTTCACGCAAGCCCCTGTCGCGGAACTGGAAGCAGCGCTCGCGAGGGATCGCGCCCTGCTGCGCGACCGCCTGGCGGCGGTGGTTGCCCGGCCGGAGGTGCGCGAGGCATTGTTCCTCGCCTCCCCTTCGCTGGAAGAGCACCTCTCCGCGTGGACGAGCGCTCCGGACGGTGAACATGGCCAGAAGCTGGAGCGCACGCTGGTGCGCTACTGGCAGCGCATGGCCTCGCGCTCGACGCCCTTCGGCCTCTTCGCTGGCAACAGCCTGGGCACGCTCACCGGGCCGACGCGGCTGGCGCTGCCCGCCCGCGAGTCGTACCGCCGTCACACGCGGCTGGACATGGACTACGTGGATGCGTTGACGGACCGGCTCGCGGGACTGCCCGCGCTGCGCGAGGCCTTGAGCTACCGCCCCAACTCCAGCCTGTACCGGGCCGCGGGGCGGCTGCGCTACGCGGAGTCGCGCCGCGAGGGAGGCACGCGCACCTACCAGCTCGTCAGTGTGGAGCCCACCGCGTACCTGGAAGCCACGCTGGAGCGGGCCCGCGCGGGTGGCTCGCTCGCGACGCTCGCCCAGGCCCTGGTCGAAGCCGACCCCGACGTGGCCGCCGACGAAGCCCGGGACTACGTGGACATGCTCGTGGAGCACCAGCTCCTCCTTCCGGAGCTGGCACCGCTCGTCACCGGCCCGGAGCCGCTGCGCGAGCTGCTCGCGCGCCTGGAGTCCGTGCCGGCGATGGCGGACACCGTCCGCGTCCTCCACCACGTGCAGGACGCGCTGATGGAGTTGGATGGCTCACCCCTGGGGGCCGAGCCGTCGCGCTACCGTGCGCTGGCGAAGGACCTCGAAGCGCTTCCCGCGCCCGTCGAAACCAACCGCCTCTTCCAGGTGGACCTGCGCAAACCCGCCGAAGCGCTGAGCCTGGGCCCGGCCGTGGTGGACGCGATGGCCCGGGGCGTGGCCCTGCTGCACCGGCTGAGCCCGGCTTCGGATTCGCCAACGTTGCGGCGCTTTCGCGAGGCCTTCGTCCAGCGCTACGAGGAGCGCGAGGTCCCCCTGTTGGAGGCCCTGGACGAGGACGTGGGCGTCGGCTTCGAGCTGGCGAGCCCCGAGGCCGCGGAGGCCTCCCCCCTGCTGCGCGACCTGGCGTTCCCCTCCCCTCCTTCCGAGGAGCGCGTCGCATGGGGCAAGGCCCAGGCGCACCTGAACTACCGTCTGTCGGAGGTGCTCCGCACGGGCGGCCCCCTGGAGCTGGACGCCGCGGACCTGAAGGCCATGGAGAACCCGCGCCCTGTGCCGCTGCCAGACGCCTTCTCCGTGATGGCGACCGTGCTGGCCGCGTCCCAGGAGGACGTGGACGCGGGGCGGTTCCAGCTCGTGTTCGATTCGATGATGGGTCCCTCGGGTGCGGCGCTCCTGGGCCGCTTCTGCCACGGCGACCCGGAGCTGCTGCGCCACGTGAAGGCGCACCTGCGCGCTGAGGAGGCGCTGCATCCGGAGGCCGTCTTCGCGGAGGTGGTGCACCTGCCGGAAGGGCGCGTGGGCAACATCCTCTGCCGCCCCGTGCTGCGCGAGCACGAGCTGGTGTTCCTGGGACGCTCGGGTGCGCCGCCGGAGCAGCAGCTTCCGCTCACCGACCTGCGTCTCTCCGTCCGGGGCTCGCGCATCGTCCTGCGCTCCGTGAAGCTGGGACGCGAGGTGATTCCCCGCGTCACCCACGTCCACAACTTCGGCCGCGCGCACCTGCGGCCCTATACCTTCCTGGGCACGCTCCAGCAGCAGGGCGCGAGCCCCGGGCTGCGCTGGCACTGGGGGCCG
Source organism: Corallococcus praedator (assembly GCF_003612125.1). Taxonomy (GTDB): domain Bacteria; phylum Myxococcota; class Myxococcia; order Myxococcales; family Myxococcaceae; genus Corallococcus; species Corallococcus praedator. The sequence continues at coordinate 2,161 of NZ_RAWI01000592.1, read as the reverse complement.
CTCGGCAGCAGTGCGTTCCTGCCCCGCGTGACGTGCGGCGGGCTGGTCCTCCACCGCGCCCGCTGGCGCCTCAAGGCGCCCACGCTTGATGCGCTCGGGGAGCTGCAAGGCGCGGAGCGCTTCCGCGAGGTGCAGCGGCTGCGCGAGCGCCTGGGCCTCCCGCGCACCGTGGGCCTGGAGGACCGCGACAACGTGCTGCCGGTGGACCTGGACAACGTGCTCAGCATCGACACCTTCGTCCAACTGGTGCGCCGTCAGGCGGAGGTGGTGCTGGTGGAGCTGCCCACCAACGAGGCCCTGTGCGTCCAGGGCCCCGAGGGCCGCTTCGTCCACGAGGTGGTGGTGCCCTTCGTGCGCGACGCGCCGGCCGTGCCCGCGCCCGCCGTGAGCACCGCGAAGCCCCCGAAGCTGGAGCGCTCCTTCCCTCCCGGCTCCGAGTGGCTGTACGTCAAGCTCTACACCGGCACGGCGCTCGCGGACCGGGTGCTGGCGGAGGCCGTGGCGCCGCTGGCCCGCGAGGCCATCGCCTCCGGTGCCGCGCACCAGTGGTTCTTCCTGCGCTACGGCGACCCGGACTGGCACCTGCGCGTGCGCTTCCAGGGCGACCCGCGACGGCTGCACACCGAGGTGCTGGCCCGCCTCCACGAATTGCTGCGCCCGCTGCGACAGGACGGACTCGTCCACCGCGTGCAGGTGGACACCTACGAGCGCGAGGTCGAACGCTACGGCGGCGACCTGGGCCTGCCGCTCGCGGAGCGGTTGTTCCACGCGGACAGCGAGACGGCGATGGAGCTGCTCGACACGGTGGCGGGCGATGACGGAGCGGACGCACGCTGGAGACTGCTCCTGTGCGGCATCGACCTGCTGCTCACGGACCTGGGCTTCGACCTGGAGGGCCGCTCCCGGTTGCTCGCGGAGCTGCGCAAGGGCTACGGCCAGGAGTTCCAGGTGGATGGCGCCTTCGAGCGTCGGCTGGGCGAACGCTTCCGGACGCACCGGCAGGAACTGGAGTCCCTGCTGTGGCAGCCGTGGCCTTCCGAAGGGCCGCTCGCCCCGGGACTCGCCGCGCTGCGACGCCGCTCCGCACGACAGGCGGAGGTGACGGAGCAACTGCGCGCGTGCGCCACCCGGGGCCAGTTGACGCAGCCCCTGGACCGGGTGGCCGCGAGCCTCGTCCACATGCACACCAACCGGCTGCTGCGGACCGCCGCGAGGGCACAGGAGCTGGTCCTCTACGACTTCCTGCACCGGCTCTACCTGTCCCGACAGGCGCGCGAGAAGAAGGGGTCCTGAGCCCTACCGGGCCGGGGGGATGATCCGCCGGGAGCCCTCGGGCTCGAAGGCCCCGTGGCGCGGCACCTGACGCGGGGACGCATTGCCCACCAGCGGCAGGTCCACGCCCTGGGGCCACACCAGCGTGGGCGTCCCCGTCCACGGGCCCTCCACCGGCGTGCGGACCCGCGCACCGTCCTCCAGGGCCTGGGCCTGTTCGGCCGCATCCAGGGGCCGGGCCACCTCCAGCCGACCGGAGCGACCCGGTGCGCTGAGGTCTCGCGCCTCGGGCTCGCACGACGCGCGTCCCTCCTCCGGTGGCAAGGAGTCCCCACACGCCAGCAGGGCGAAATTCTATTCCCCGTCCAACCCGGGATGCGCCCCCGGGTTGCACGGCACCGCGTTTTTTCCGGCCGCGCATCGCGGACGACCCGGTGCACCCGCTGCCTTCGTATCCAGGACAGGAGGCCAACGTCATGGCACAGCCGCTGTACACCGGACAGGTCCGCACCGTGGGGGAGAGCATGGCCCGCAGCACCACGGAGGCGCAGGCGTTCAGGATCTTCATGGACGAGCCCGTGGAGCTGGGAGGCAGCAACGGCGCCCCCAGCCCGCTCGACTTCATCCTCGCGGCGCACGCGGGCTGCCTGAACTACATGACCTTCTTCATCGCCCGCGAGCTGGGCATCCCCGTCACCGGCACCGACATCACCGTGAAGGGCTCCCTGGACCCCGCGAAGTTCGCCGGCACCCACCGCGACATCCGCGCCGGCTACCAGTCCCTCACCGCCACCATCCACGTGAGGGGCGGCGCCACCCCGGAGCAGCTCACCCGGCTCCTGACGGAGGTGGAGACCCGCTGCCCGGTGAGCGACAACCTGGCCCACCC
>NZ_RAWI01000591.1 GCF_003612125.1 Corallococcus praedator | reverse complement strand
CCCCTGCCCCCCTGAAACCCGACCGCCCCCCACGGCCAAGAGCCGTGGGAGGCGGAAGAGCGGGTGCCGGCGGACCGGCGAAGGCGTCCCGCGGGAGACTACGGGGCCGGAGGAACGACGCCCAGGTCGGCGCAGTCCTGCGGGATGATCGTGTACGTGTAGGGCTTCGTCGAGCCCGGCACGCCGCTGTCGGAGCTGTTGCTGCCGCAGCCGGTGATGTCCGTGCCACCGTCCGTGCAGGGCGCGAAGGTGTAGGTGTCCCAGACGCCGCTGATGCCGTTGGGGAACGTCACCGCGCCGCCATCCAGGGCCTCCTTCTGGAAGTCGCAGCGCACTTCCACGCCACCGTCGCTCAGGTTCCGGTCACGGGTCTTGTCGTGGAAGACGAGGATGCCGTTGCCGACCTCGAAGCCGTAATAGATGGGGGGCGTGCCGGAGCTGTCCAGGCGCTTGAGGGCCTCCGGCGTGGGGTTGGTGAGCGTCAGCGGACCGGCCAGGTGCACGCGCGTGCCCAGGAAGGCCGCGCTGTTCTGGGCCGTGCCGAGCGACGCCTCGAGCTGCTCGGCCGTCACCTCGTTGGCCGGGGGCCGGGCGCCCACGCCCGCGTCCGTCGTCTTGGGGGTGATGGCGAGCGGCACGGCGGGCGTGCGCTGGTTGGCCAGGTGGTGACGACGGCCGGAGAACGGCTCGTAGTTGGGCTCCGTGCCGAAGTAGCCCTCGATGTCGACCGTGTCGCCCGGCTGCGGGCGGTACGTGTCCGGCGTGTCCGTGTAGAACTTGTGGATGAACAGGCCTTCCTTCGGGGCGGCCGGATCCGTCACCCAGAAGTACGAGCGCCAGGAGTTGTTGCCCAGCTCGCTCAGCTTCTCGTAGTGCACGTCCGTGACGACCACGTTGCGCAGCGTCGCCTTGCTGCCGAACGACAGCTTGCGCGCCGCGGCGATCTGGTTCGTCGTGCCGGCGTCCGTCGTGCCCGCGTCCGTGCCGGCATCCGTCGTGCCCGCATCCGTGCCCGCGTCCGTGCTGCAGACGCCCGTACAGCCGGCGTCGGGGACGGGATCGGGATCCGAGTCACGGCCACCACAGCCGGCGGCCGTGGCCATGGCGGTGGCAGCCAGGAGCGCCGCGGCGCCCAGTTTCTTGCGCAGTTCCATTCGTATGTCTCCGGGGGGTGAGGGCGCCGCGCTTCTTGAAGTCCGACGCCTGTCGGGCTGAGGATTCAGGCCCTTATACCGGCGGCTCACCAGGGCCGGCAAGGAACGGACCGGCACCCTGCCCGTGACATCGTTGTGAATTCAGGAATAGGTGGATCATGCTGCCGCGCGACACGTTTTTGCAGGGTCTGAAGCCCACGCTGCACATCGCGCACCGCGGCGGAGCGTTGGTGGCACCGGAGAACACCCTGGAGGCCTTCCGCCTCGCGGTGGAGAAGCACCACACCGACATGCTGGAGCTCGACGTGCACCTGACGCGCGACGGCGAGGTCATCGTCGCGCACGACGACACGCTGGAGCGCTGCACCAACGGGGAGGGCCCGCTCGCGGCGCTCACCCTGGCGGAGCTGCGCCGCCTGGACGCGGGGTATCGGTTCAGCCCGGACGCGGGGAGCACCTTCCCCTTCCGGGGCCAGGGCGTGCACCTGCCAACACTCCGCGAGGTGCTGCGCGCCTTCCCATCCCTGCGCCTCAACGTGGAGCTCAAGCCGGACGTGCCCGGCGGCGAGGACGTGCTCGCCCGCCTGCTGACCGAGGAAGACGCCCTGGGCCGGGTGTGCCTGGGCAGCGAGCAGGACGCCATCGCGGAGCGGCTGGTGCGGGTGCTGCCCGACGCGTGCCACTTCTATCCGCGCGATGCGCTGGCCGCGTTCATCCTGACGCTCAAGGCCGGCGAGGCGCCGCCGGAGGATGCGCGCTACGCGGTGCTCGACATGCCGCTCTACTTCGGTGAGGTGCGGCTGGTGGATGACGCGCTGCTGAAGGCCGCGGCGGAGCGCGGCAAGTGGATCAACGTGTGGACCGTGGATGATCCGGCGGAGATGGATCGGCTGCTCCACGAGGGCATCGGCGGCATCATGACGGACCGGCCGGACCTGCTCCGCCAGCGAATGGACGCGTCCGGAAAGCCGGGCTAAGCCTTGACGTCCATGCCCCGCCCCACCGCACGCGCGCGTCCGGCGACCCGCGCCGAGCCGCCCTCCTCCAAGGCGCCGCCCCCGGCCGTTTCCGCGCCGGAGCCCAAGCCCGCTGGCCGCAACAGCCTCAAGCCCAAGGTGAACAAGCTCAAGGTGAAGGTGCCGCGCGCCCGGCGCTTCGTGGCGCTCGCGGGCAACATCGGCGCGGGCAAGACGACGGCCGCGAAGATGATCAGCCAGGGCTTCGGCTTCGAGCTGTTCGACGAGCCCGTCATCGACAACCGCTTCCTGCGCGACTACTACGGCGACATGTCGCGGTGGTCGTTCACGCTGCAGCTGGAGTTCCTCATCCGGCGCGTGGAGCACCACGAGCTCATCCACTCCGTCCGGAAGAGCTGCGTGCAGGACCGCACCCTGTACGAGGACCCCGAAATCTTCGCCAAGTACCTGCACGGCCTGGGGCACATGACGAACGCGGAGCTGGACCTGTACTACGAGTACTTCCAGCGGCTGTCGCGCCACATCGTCCGGCCCGACAAGGTCATCTGCTTCGACGTGCCCTCGGAGGAGGTGCTCCTGCAGCGCATCCGCACGCGCGGCCGGGCGGAGGAGAAGGGCATCGGCAAGCAGTTCCTGAAGGGCCTCAACGGCTACTACGCGGGCTTCCCGCAGGTGCTCCAGGAGAAGTACGGCGTGGACTGCCTGGTGGTGGACGTGTCCAAGCAGGACATCCGCCGGGGCCCGGGCCGCGAGGAGTTCCTCGACCGCGTCTCCGCATTCCTGGCCTGACGCCGCGGCATCCGTTACACGCTTCGGGGCCATGCACGACCTGACCCCGAAGAGCCCGCGCGACTCCGAAGTGGTGATGACGCAGCTCATCCTCCCCCCGGACGCCAACAACCTGAACGCCGCGTTCGGCGGGAAGGTGATGCAGTGGATCGACATCTGCGGCGCCGTGGCCGCCCAGCGCCACTGCCGTCAGGTCGTGGTGACGGCGTCCATGGACGACCTGCACTTCCACGCCCCCATCCGCGTCGGGTGGATTGCCCTGCTCCACTCGCGCGTGCTGGCCACGTTCCGCACGTCGCTGGAGGTGGGCGTCACCGTGCACGCGGAGAACCCGCTGACGGGCGAGCGCCACCTCACCACCAGCGCGCTGCTCACCTTCGTGACCCAGGACAAGGACGGCAAGGGCGTGCCCGTGCCCCCCCTGCTCCTGGAGACGGACGCGGAGCGCTCCGCCTTCGCGGAGGCCGAGGCCCGCCGCGCCCAGCGCCGCGGCCGTGGCCAGGAGGAGCAGTCCTGGATGAAGGTGATGAAGCCCGTGGCCGGCGCCTGAGACGCGGGGCCGCTCGCCAGACAGACGAAGGGCCGGGGGCACGCCTGTCTGGCGTCCCAACCCGGCCCCTGCCCTGCTTCAGCGCGTCCTGCGCGGCTCAGGTCGTGAACGACGTGCCGCAACCGCAGGACGACTTGGCGTTCGGATTCTCGAACTTGAAGCCCGCGCCGGTGATGCTGGTGACGTAGTCGATGTGCGTGCCCGACAGGTACTGGGCGCTCAGCGCGTCGGTGGCGATCTTCACGCCGTCCTGCTCCCAGACCTGGTCGCCGGCCTTGGACTCCTTCACGAGGTTCAGGTCGTAGCCCAGGCCGCTGCAGCCGGACGGCACCACGCGGATGGAGAAGAAGTAGTCCTGGAACCCCTGGGCCTGGATGACCGTCTTCACCTGGGCGAGGGCGGCGGCCGTCAACTGGACGGGCACGTTGGCGGCGGGCTGGGAGACCGGCGTGGAGCCGGCGAGGGCGGTGGAAGTGTCCATGTGCTTAAACTCCTCGTGAACAGCGCCTCATAACGCCCTGGCGCCTGAAAAGCCATGGGACCCCACGGGCCCCTTCTGCTGAGAACACAAGATAACCCCCATGCCCATCCCCGAAATCACCCCGGCCGAGCTGGCCCGGCG
>NZ_RAWI01000590.1 GCF_003612125.1 Corallococcus praedator | reverse complement strand
GTCGTGGACGACGGGCTCAAAACGCCTCTCCGATGGAGATGTGGACCGCGCACAGCCCTTCAGGGGCACCCGCGAACGCGGCTTCCGGGGAGGTCGAGGTCTTGCCGAACTTGCGTCCGAAGCCCAGGCATCCACCAGAGGACGGATAGATGTATGCGGGATCGCTGACGGGCAATCCCCGCCCGATGTTCAGACGCCTTGCGATGTCCAGTCGGATGGGCCCCACGACCGTGAGGTAGCGCAGGCCGCCGCCCACGGCGTGGTAGTGCTCGGGACCGAACAGCTTGGGCGAGTTCTTGCCAACCAGGTTCTCCGTGCCTACGAGGCCCGAGTCGTAGAAGACGGCCAGCATCAGGCTGTCCGTCAGCATGTAGCGCAGCTCCACGGAGCTCTCGAAGAGGCTGTTGCCGCCCACGGGCACGGTGTTCCACTCGTCCAGGATGGGGTTGCCGTTGGCGTCCAGCAGCGTGTTGCCGTCGTCGTCCGTCTTGTAGCTGGGCGTGAGCGGCGTCATGGGCGACAGGCGCTGGCCGTTGAAGCCGCGCATGGCGGTGGCGCCGCCGGAGAAGAAGCGGGTGACGATGGAGCTGGGCTTGCCGTCCAGCGAGTTCAGCGTGCCCATGCGCAGCTTCACCGCCATCGTCAGGTCCTTCTTCTCCCCGATGGAGTGGTAGTAGCGCAGGTCTGGCAGCAGCCGGACGTAGTCGTAGTTGCCGAAGAACGGCCCGCCGCCCTTCTGGATGGAGAAGCCCACGTAGTAGCCGTCGCGCGGCTCGGTGCGGTCGTCGCGTCGGTCCCAGGCGAACGCCACTTCCAGGAAGCTCAGCGCGACGTCGCACTTCCCGGTGGGGTCGTTGCAGCCCAGGATGACGGGCGGCACGGTCTCATCCGCGGACACCTTGCCCTCCAGCCGGTAGAGCTGGAGGTTGTACGAGGGGAAGACGGAGAAGGACTCGTGGGGCTGCCAGATGACGCCCGCCTTCAGGTAGCCGCCGTAGTACTCGTACGCCTGCTGGAGGCCCTTCTCCGCGGTGACGGAGGTCTGCAGGCGCAGGTCACGGAAGAGGAAGCGCGGCTGTTCGAACTCCGTGGTGGCCTCGAACACGATGCCGCTCTTGCCGTCCTGGGTGCCGTCGGGATTGCTGCGCAGGGCCGCCAGGATGTTGGGGATGAACGCGTAGCCCAGCCGGCCGCGCAGTGTGAGGCGCCGCAGGCCTCCGCGGAAGTTGCGGTTGCTCCACTCGCCCAGGACACGGGCTTCCTGCCGCGCGGCGTCCACGCCCACACCGCCGCCCAGCCGGAGGGAGTGGAAGGGTGATTCGCGCACGTCCACCACCACCGGCACCGTGGCGTTCTGCCGGTCCGGCGCGCCCCGGTTCACCTTCACCGCGCCGAAGACGCCCATGCGGAAGACGCGCGCCTGGGCCTCCGCCAGCGCCTTCTCGCTGAAGTACTCGCCCTTGATGACGGCGCCCTGCGTCTGTTCGATGATGCGGCGGGGCGGCACCTGCGGGTTCGCGTCCGTGGCGATGAAGATGTTGCCGAAGCGGTAGCGCAGGCCCGGGACGATCCGCAGGTCCACGATGGCCTTCTGCGTGGCCACGTCCACCCGCACCTCTCCTCCCACCTCCGCCTCCGCGTACCCCAGGTCCTTGAGCCGCTCGGTGATGAGCTCCTTGGTGGCGCCCCACGTGTCCTCGCGGAACACGTCGCCCGCGCGCACCGGCAGCTCCTCCAGGATGAGCTCCCGCTGGCGCTGCGACGGCGCGTCCGGACCCTCTCCCAGCGCCTCCAGCCCGTGCGGTTCGATGCGGTCGATGAGGGTGGGGGCGCCCTCGTTGACGACCACCTTGAGGCGCACGGCCTTGTCGCCCTCGGGGATCACCTCGTTGGATTCCACCTGGGCCTGGTAGAAGCCCTCCGCCTGGTAGAACCGTTCGATGCGGCGCAGGTCCGCCTGCCACGCGTTGGTGTCGAAGTAGTGCGCCTTGCCGAACGGCCAGAACGCATACCAGGGCGTGGCGGAGGTGAGGATGCGGTCCTTGATGTCCCCGTCATCCACCTGCTTCGCTCCCTCGATGTCGAGGGACTTCACCTTCGGCCCGGAGGGCTGGGTGGAGGAGGTGGTGGCGCAGGCCGTCAGCAGCACGACCAGCGCGAGGGGCACGGCGGAGAGGAGTCGAGGGAGTCGGACGTCGGCCACGCCATGTTTCTTACTGGAAGGCCAGCGCCTGACGCGTTTCGCAATGTTTCTTTGTGCCTCGAATGTCGCATTCCACGACCTCGGGTCCCGGGTCAGTGTCCTTTAGGCCCCGGCCGGCGCGGAGGTGCGTGCAACCGGGCCCGGGGTGCGCCAGATTCGGGTCCCTATGGTCCGGCGAATCGCGATGCTGCTGTCGGTCACGCTGGTGCTCGCCACCGGCTGCGGCGTGAACGAGGACGAGGTGGTGCTGCTCAAGGAGGGGGAGGACCTCTCCGACACCCCCTACTGCGGCTCGCTCGGGTGCGCGGATCCGTTCCGCTACTGCGCGGAGCTGTTCCTGGACTTCGGTCGCTCGCCCCCGCTGTGCGTCGTGGAGAACATCTGCGACCGGCTGGAGTGCGCGAAGGAGGGCCGCCGGTGCGCCGTGTTCGACGGCTTCCCCGGCCAGGTGAAGTGCATCGAGAACTGAAGCACGGCTGAGGCTCCCGGGGCGGCTGTCGTCCAGCGGCCCCGGGGCGGTGTGCTTCAGGTCGGCTTCGGGCTCAGCGACGCGAGGAAGCGGTGAGCCACGAAAGCCGCTCCGCGGCGTCCTTCGTCTGGGGCTCGGTGAGCAGCGCGTCCGTGTTCTGCGCGATGCGGTAGGCCCAGTTGGCGTCGCCCATGGTGCCCGGCAGGTTGATGCGGTCGCGGGTGCCCAGCACGTCCTGCCACGGCAGCACGCACAGGTCCGAGCCCGAGTTGAGCGTGGCGGCCAGCGTGGCGCGGTGGATGTCCGGGGTGAACTCGCGCGTCACGGCCACGCCCTGGAACTCCGGCCAGGTGCGGGCGGCGCTCTGGCGCTCGTCCTCGCGCGCCTGCTCCCACCACTCGGCCTGCGGCTCCGTGTCGTGCGTGCCGGTGGTGACCAGCGACACGGCGGGGAAGGCGTGCGGGTCGCGGTAGGTGTTGTCGTCGCGCTCCCAGCGCAGCACCCGGTAGCCGGGCAGCTTCAGCTCCGCGAGGATTTGACGGACGAAGGGCGGAATCACGCCCAGGTCCTCGGCGACGATGCCCGCGCCCTCCGACAGGAGGCGGAAGTGCTTCTCACCCTGGCGGCGCCACGTGGCCTCGTCCGCGGGCACGAAGTAGCCGGTGGGGTTCTTGTCGTCGCGGATCCACTGACGGAAGTAGCCCACCGCGTGGTCCACGCGGCGCAGGTCGTAGTAGCTGGCCGCCTTGGCCGCGCGCTTCTTCAGCCACGCGTAGTCGTCCTTCTCCATCGCCGCGAAGTCGAAGTAGGGCAGGCCCCAGTCCTGGCCCGTGGCGGAGAAGTCGTCGGGCGGCACGCCCAGGCGCGCGTCGCGGCGCAGGATGTCCGGGTGGGCCCAGCAGTCGGAGCTGTCCTGCCCGATGATGAAGGGCTCGTCGCCGCAGAGCAGGACGTCCTTCGCCTTGGCCTGCTGGCGCACGGCGTTCCACTGCGCCTCCGCCAGCCACTGGAGCCAGGCGTGGTAGCGCACGCGGCGCTCCAGGCCCTGGTTCTTCACGGCGAGCAGGGCTTCGGGCTGGCGCGTGCGCAGCCCTTCCGGCCACTGCCACCACGGGCGGCGGTCCTCCTTCTCGCTGATGGCGGTGAAGAGCGCGTAGCTCTCCAGCCACTCGCCCTGCGCCTCGCGCCACTTCTGGAACTCCTGGGCGCGCGGCGTGCGGGGCGTCCACTCGTGCTTCTCGAAGTGGTCGAAGGCGCGCGCGAACGCGGCGTCCTTCAGCGGGAACACCAGGTCGTATCTCACGCGCGGCGCAGCGCGGGCCTCACCCAGCTTCTGGCGCTGCTCGTCGCTGAGCGCGGCCTCGCCGCCGGTGGCCTGGAACTCCGGCACCTGGGCGAGGTCGATGAAGAGGGGGTTCAGGCCGAACGCGGAGCGCGTGGCGTAGGGGCTGGGGTCCCCCGGGGCGG
>NZ_RAWI01000058.1 GCF_003612125.1 Corallococcus praedator | reverse complement strand
GCATAGGAGGGGGGACGGAAGGCCAGACAGACTGCTCTCACCTGCATGTCGTGCTGCGGTGCTGCTACTTCTTCACGTAGTTCTTCAGGTACGGGGTCGCGTTCACTTCCGCCCCGTTGAGCACGCAGCCCACCAGCGCCGCGCCCGCCAGCTGCTCCACCGCCTGGTTCACCACCTTGGAGGGGGTGACGTTGGCGCGGATGACCATCAGCACGCCGTCCATCTGGTGGCCCAGGATGGCCGCGTCCGCGAACGGCAGCGTGGGCGGCAGGTCCACGTACACCTCGTCGAAGCCCTCGCGCACCGCCTTGAGGAACTGCTTCATCCGGGCGCTGGCCAGCACCTGGGTGCTCTCCTCCGGCGTGGCGCCGGCGGGGATGACGGCCAGCCGCGTGGCGTTGAAGCGGCGCACCACGTCGCGCACATCGCACTCACCGGCCAAGAGCTCCGCCAGACCCTGCTTGTTGCGCATGCCCAGCGTGGGGGCCACCTGGCCCCGGCGCAGGTCCGCGTCCACCAGCAGGATGCGGCGCTCCGGGTTCGCCCGGGCGGCAGCCAGCGCCAGGTTGACGCTCGTCACCGTCTTGCCCTCGCCGGGCATGGCCGAGGTGAGCGCCACCACCTTCATCGGGCGCTGCTCCCGCATCCGCTCCAGCCGGTAGTACAGCGTCCGGTACTGCTCGGCGGCCGCGGAGGCCGGGGCCGTCAACGTCACCACCCGACGGTCCACCGCGTTCGAGGAAGCCGCGCTCTCATCCACACGCGGGAGGAAGTTTCCGGCCCGCTCCATCGTCGAATCCATCTGAGTTCTCCAATCTTTTCCGTTGGGGGTCGGCAATTAATTCAGCGAAGTGGGCGAGGAGACGCTGTTCTTGCTCCCAGCCATGGGCATCAACACCCGCTTCTCTGTCTTGCCTTGCATGTTCGGGACCACCGCCAGGACAGGCAGCGTGATGCGCTCGCGGACCTCGGTGCCGTCGCGGAGGCTGTCGTCGCGCATCTCCAGCACGGTGCCGGTGAGGACACCCAGCGACAGGGCCAGGAGGGCCGCGATGAGCAGACCGCTCAGGCGGTCCGGACGGGCCGGAGCGGAAGGCACCCCGGCGGGCGAGATGACGTTGAACAGGCTCTGGGCACTCTTGGCCTCCAGCTCCTGGGCGATCTCCGCCTCCACCTTGCGGCTCACCACGCTCTGGTACTTGGTGCGGGCGATTTCGTAGTCCCGGTTCATCACCGCCAGCTCATGCGCCCAGCGGGGGGTGTTGTTCAGCCGCGCCTGGTAGGCCTCGGCCTGCTTCTGCAGGTCCACGATGTCCTTCTGGATGCTGCCCACCAGCGTGGTGACGCGGGTGCGCTCGTTGCGCTCGGCGAACATGCGGCCCTCGGCCTCCTTGCGCTGCTCGGCGACGGTGCCCAGCTCGCGCTCCATCCGCTTCACTTCCGGGTGGTCCTCGGTCCACTGCGTCTTGGCCTGGGTGAGCGTCCGGGACAGCCCGCTCTGCGCGGCCTCCAGGCGACCCGCCTCGCTGTCCGCGGCGTTGCGGGCCCGGGCCAGGTCGGAGCGGCGGGCCTCGGCGGCGCGCAGCTCCTCGGACTTGGTCTGCAGCTGGGCGCTGATGCGCTCCAGGCCGCGCATGTTCATCTCCATCTGCTCGGGCAGCTCGCCCAGGTGGTCCACCTTGAAGCGGCTGATGTTGGCCTCCCACGCGGAGACCGCCTTGCCCATGTTCACCATCTCCTCCGTGAAGAGGTTGGTGGCGCGGGCGGCCTGCGCCTGGCGGATCTTCAGCGTCTCCTCGGAGAAGATGGCCGGCAGGCGGTTGGTGACCTGCGCGACGACCTGCGGGTCGCGGCCCGCGTACGTCAGCTCGAACGCCGTCTCACCCTCGACGCGCACGGTGAGGTCCTTGCGCATCTGCTCGACCGCCGCCTCGATGCCCTTCTCGGAGACGAGCTCCGGGTAGAGGTTCATCTCCTCGATGGCCTTCTGGAGCACCGGCCGGGCCAGGAGCTCCTGGCGGACCGTCACCAGCCGCTGCTCGATGAGCTCGCTCACCGTGCGCTGCACCATCTCCTCACCGGGGCGCTGCGGTTCCACGCGCACCACCACCGAAGCTTCATAAATGCTAGGCCGCGTCATCACGATCGCCGCGCCCACCACGAAAATCGCAGCAGCGATCGCCCCCACCAGGGCCTTGCGACGCCACAGCGCCGAAAGCATCTGGTCCGCCGTCATCCCACGCTCCATGATCCGCTCCTCCATGCCTCGCACTCGCATGCTCCCTACCAAGGTGTCATGACCAGACGGAGAGCAAACACATTGCGTGTCAGATCCCCAGCCCCAGCGACGTCCGCCGCGCCCACTTGCGCGATGCGGTCCACCGCTCCCTGCAGCGCCAGCTTCCGGTTCATCCGGTACTCGACGCCGCCTCCCACTGCATAGCCCTGCGACACGTTCGTGGTGTTGCGCCACTGCGTGTAGTTCAAATCCGGCGCGGTGCCGTTGCGGAAGAAGCTGGCCGCCCCAAAGGCAGACAACTTCGCCGTGAACCGGTGCGCCGCCATCACTGATGCGTAGTCCGCCCAGACCGCGCCGGAGAACCCGCTGGCACCCACCAGGTCGTGTCCCACGGCGAAGCCGATATCCGAGCGCTCTCCTTCACGAACCAATTCCACCGCCACGCGGGGCAGCCAGCCCCCGCGGGACGCGTCCGACGGCAGGTAGCGCACCGGCCCGCCCCGGAGGGTGAGCGTGGTGGGCCGCGTCAGCCGGTAGCGCAGGGCCGCTGAAGCGCCGTGCGCCTGGCTGTAGTCCCCCGCGTACAGGAAGCCCTGATAACGATACTCGGCGCCCAACGACAGCCGGCGCGTGGAGCGGTACCACAGCTCCACCGACGGGGTGTGCGCGTAACCCGCCACCCGTCCCGGCTCGATGATGCGCGTGGCTTCAAATGAATAGTTGCCGCGCACATCCATGCGATCCGTCACCCGCCCCGTCAACCCCACCTTCGCCTGCGCATAGAAGGTGGGAGCCGTGGAGCGCGCCAGACCATCACGCGGCAGCGACGTGGGGTCCGTGACGCGGAACACCTTGGCGCTCGCGTCCAATCGCAGCCGGCGCGACAGCACGTCGCGCAGGCCGAACCCGCCCCGGTGGTCCAACGTCGTCTTGCCGGAGCCGTGTCGCGCGAGCAGGTCCGTGGCGTAGAACGTATCCAGGGTGAGCTGATCGTTCTTCACATCCAGGCCCAGCCGGGGAGACAGCTTCGTCATGAACTGCCCGCCGGTGGCACCCGCGCCACCGCCCAGCCGCAGATCGTTGTCGAAGCGCTCCTCCGCCGTCAGGCGCAGCCGAGGCTCCAGGATGGTGGCCGCCTGAGCAGCCGGTCCGGCGATGAGACAGCCTGCGATCACTGCCCGCTTCCAGTTGCCCCTCACCGCCGCCCTCCCGTCCTTGCCCACGCCCACGCCCTTGTTCATATCGTCCGGATGTCTGTGTTTTAAGTTGCGTCCGTCACCCCTCACGGGACGACGACGGTGTCACCGGGACGCAGGATGACGTTCTCGCCGTCGGGGGAGACCAGGTCGCTGTAGCGCACCGGGATCTGCCCGCCCTTGCCGTCCGTGCGGATGACGACGATGCCGTCGGAGTTGGCGAAGTCGGTGAAGCCGCCCGCCAGCGCGATGGCCTGCAGGAGCGACACGCGGCCGCGCAGCGGGTACGCGCCCGGGTGGGCCACTTCGCCCGTCACGAACACGCGGGTGCTGTTGACCTCGCGGACGATGACCGTCACGCGCGGCTCCTGCACATACGGCTGCAGGCCCGTCTTGAGCGCCTCCGCCAGCTCCGTGGGCGTCATGCCCGCGGCCTGGACTTCCCCCACCATGGGGACGGAGATGAAGCCGTCGGGCCGCACCGGCACCGTGCGCGACAGCTCCGCGTCACGCCACACGCTGACGTCCAGGACGTCCTCGCGGCCAATCCGGTACGGCTGCTCCGCGTTGTCCACCTTCAGCGTCTGCTGGTGAGCACATCCCGACAGGAGGAGCATCCCCAACCCCACCCAGAACCCCGTGCGCCGCATTCCCATCTTCCGCTCTCCTTCGTTCACTGATGTCTGGCGAGTGCCGCCGTCCACCGGCCCTGCGGGCCGAGCAGCACGCTTCTGGCGGTGTCCCTTAGCAGCGCGTGTGCCAGCGCTTGAGGAGAGGGAAAACCCTTGGACTCCGGTGGGTTACGGCGTGCCACATCAGGCGCACATGGGGGGAATCGGCAAAAATTCCGGTCGTACCCAGGTGTTCTCCCCTGTGCTTTCTGCCGATCGCTTCCGTGCGGTGGAAGAGGTTTGCCCACTCCAGTCCCCGCGCGTTCCACGCGCTCCAGCACATGTAAGGGGCCCTCCTGTGCGAGCACTTCGGCACGGGTCTTGAAAAGGGACTGCCCGTCGGACGCAGCATGGGGTTTCAGGGCATCACAACAACCGTCACGAGGGGGACACGGATGGGCAAGGCAGCTGGGGCGATGGGGTTGGTCTTCATGGTGGGTACCAGCGTGGTGGGCCTGATGGGCGCGGCGATGGGCAGCAGCATCGAAGCCGGCGTCCTGGGGATGGTGGGCCTGGCCTTGTATGGGGGCAGCGCGCTGCTCAACGGTAAGGCGGAGGAGCCGACCGGCGTCGCGAAGCAGGCGTAGGAAGGCTGTAGGACTGTAGGAATCACGGGGCCTCGGGCCTGGACGCGAGGGGAAGCAACGCTTCCCGCGCTCCGACCCGACGGTCCCGTTTCATTTTCCCGAGGGTCGCGCGACGAGGGCACGCCCCGAGCGCGCCCGGGACGCGGAAGCCTCAGGGCTGCTGCTGCTCCGCTTCCGGCGTGTTCCGCGGCTCCGCTTCCGTGAGCACCTCCGGCGCCACCGCGGCGGGCCTGGGCGGCACCTCCCTCTCCGGCAGGGGCCCTCGCGCCTCGGGCGCTTCGGCTTCCTGGCGGCGCAGGCGCACGGCGCGGCTCCACAAGGCGATGCCGGCCCAGGCGCAGAGGAGTGCCGCCGGCACGGCCACCACCTGCGGCCACCACAGCGCCACACCCGCGAGCGCCAGGGGCACCACGCCCGCGCCGAAGACGACCTTGGACTCCGTGCGCCCCAGCTCGCGGTGGTTGGTGACGGCGGCGCCCACCGTGTTGCCCAGGCGCACCGCGCCCGCGGCCGCGCGGCTCATGCTGCCCCGCCGTCCGGGGCCCCCCCGCCGCGAGCGCGGAAGCGGGCGTGGGTTGGTGGACATCAGGCGCCGATCCCTCCCGCTGAGCACGACCTCCGTCGCGTGCTCCAGGTCCTGCTGGTACATGGACTCCATCTGCTGGGCGAAGTGGACGTCCTCCACCGCCACGTCGATTTCGGAGTTGCCCAGCCAGCTTGCGGGGTTGAGGTTGGAGGAGCCCACGCGGGCCCACAGCCCATCCGCCACCGCCGTCTTGGCGTGGAGCATGGTGCCGTTCCATTCATAGACGCGGATGCCCGCCTCCAGCAGGGGGCGGTAGCCGGCCTGGGTGAGGGGGCGCAGCGCGGGGATGTCGCTGCTGCCGGGCACCAGCAGCCGCACGTCCACGCCGTCGCGCGACGCGGCCCGCAGCGCCTGCACATAGGCGGCGGTGCCCACGAAGTACGCGTCCGTGAGCCACAGCCGCTTGCGCGCGAGCGACGCGATGAGCTGGTCCACGCGGAACAGGCCCGCGCTCCAGGGCACGCCGGCCACCACGCGCAGGGCCACGTCGCCCATCGGATCGGGCGCTCGGGCGGAGAGGCAGCCCTCCTCGTCGAGCGGAGTCCCCACGGTGGCCCAGCCCTGGGCGAAGGCGCGCACGAGGTCCGCCACGGCCGGGCCGCGAATCGCGAGGCCGGTGTCGCGCCACGGGGCCACGTGCTTCTCCGGGTCCCCTACCCACTTGTGGCTCACGCACAGGCCGGAGACGAAGCCCACCTCGCCGTCCACGGTGAGCGTCTTGCGGTGGTTGCGGCCCAGCCAGGCCAGGGGCCGGTCGAACTGGAAGGGATTGAAGCAGCGCACCTCCACGCCCGCCTCGCGCAGCCTGCGCCAGAAGCGGCTGGACGCGGTGCCCTGGCAGCCCAGCCAGTCATAGAGCACGCAGACGCGCACGCCGTCGCGGGCGCGGGCCTCCAGCGCCTCCGCGAAGGTGCGGCCCACGTCGTCGTCCTCGATGATGTAGTTCTCGAAGAGGACGGAGCGGCGGGCCAGGTGGATGGCGCTCAGCCACGCGGGATAGTTCTCACGCGCGTCGCGCAGCAGGTGCACGTCGTTGCCCGGTACGAGCGGCGCGCCCGCGGCCCGGGAGAACACCTGCTCCGCCAGCCCGCGCTGGGGCCCGCTGATGCCCGTCGACTTCACGATGGCCACGCCGTTCCTCCTCGGGCTGGAACACCCGGGTGCCCGCGCCCCTCCACGTTCCGCATCACCGGGACGGACACCTCTCTATAGGAGAAGGCGAAGCGCTCGCGAAGGTCCTGGTGAGGTGCGCTCCCCGGTGGGCCCTCGCAAGGGACCCGGACGTGGGGGCACCAGGGGAGGCGGATGGCGGCCAGGACCTGCCCTGCCCTTCGCCCTGCGGGCGGCCTGGGGAGCGTCCGAAGCACCGGCGTGCATGGGCCGGGTCCCCACGAGGGGCAGGCACACGCTCGGTCCGCCGGGACGCGGTGGACGCGGCAAGGCGCACCGCAGGCGCTGGTGCTCCGCGATTCAGGCAGCGAGCGGGAGGGCGACCGCCTCGTCCTCCTCAACCTGGGCACGGGACTGGCTTCAGGGTCGTGTCCGCAACCGCTGTTCGCCCCACCTTCTGGAAGGCGCTGGCGACTGTTGTTGTCCAGTGACCAGGCCCGTTACGGCGGGATGGGCGCGCCACCGATTCCGGAGGATGGACGGTGGCCACTGCCCGGACAGACCGCGCTCGTGTTGACGGGCGAGGAGGAGACGAAGGCGTGAATCCATCAGCCCCCGACCTGCCCCGCCTCGCGTTCGACTGGAAGGACGGCGCTGACTTCGGCATCGGCGTGCACCACGAGTGGCTGATGACCAACGGCCGCGGGGGCTACGCGTCCGGCACGTTGGTGGGGTGCAACACGCGCCGCTATCACGGCCTGTTCATCCCCACGCTGGAGAAGCTGGGCCGCACGGTGCTGATGGCGAGGCTGGACGAGGCGGCCATCGTGGATGGGCAGCGCTACCGGCTGACCTCCGAGGAGCACGCGGACGGCACGACGGTGGAGGACGGCGCGCGCCACCTGCGCCACTTCCATCTGGAGGGACTGGTTCCCGTCTGGGAGTACGCGGTGGGACGGACGCGGCTGCGCCGTCGCTTCGTGATGGTGCACGGCGAGGACACGGTGTTCATCACGTGGGAGCACCTGTCCGGTCCGGAGGCCACCCTGCACCTGCGGCCCTTCCCGGTGCTGCGCCCGCATGATGGACCGCTGCGTGAGAACGTGGAGGAAGCCATCGTCACGCTGCGGGGGCCGTTGGTGACGTTGCGCAATGGCGAGGACGGCCCGTCGATGCGGATGCGGCTGTACTCGGATGGGCCCACGCCGTTCGTGAGCCTGGAGGAGACGTCCAGGCCCCAGCACCTGCGCATGGAGAAGGCGCGCGGCTATGACTTCACGGAGGTGCAGCACTCGCCGGGCTACTTCACCGCCACGCTGAAGCCGGGCGGCACGCTGGGCTTCGGACTCACCACGCAGAGCGCGGGGCACCTGGAGCGGGACCCCGCCGTGGTGTTCGAACGGGAGCTGGCGCGGCAGCAGCGGCTGCTGGAGCGCGCCCCGGAGCCTGCGCGTTCGGGCGTGCAGGCGCGGCTGGTGCTGGCGGCGGATCAATTCATCATCGACCCGCCGAGGCCCGCGGATGCAGCCTGGGCCCGGTCCATGGGACTGGACGCGCGAAGCGTCATCGCGGGTTACCCCTGGTTCACCGACTGGGGCCGCGACACGATGATCAGCCTGGACGGGCTGACGCTGGCCACGGGGCGCTACCGCGAGGCGGCGGCCATCCTGCGCACGTTCGAGCACTACGTGCGCGACGGCCTGATTCCGAACTACTTCCCGGACGGGGAGAACGAGGGCGTCTACCACACGGCGGATGCGACGCTCTGGTTCTTCCACGCGGTGGACCGCTACCTGGAGGAGACGGGGGACGAGACCCTGCTGCGCGACCTGTACCCCACGCTGAGCGACATCGTGGCGCACCACCAGAAGGGCACGCGCTTCAACATCGGCGTGGATCCGGCGGACGGATTGCTGCGCCAGGGACAGGAGGGCTACCAGCTCACCTGGATGGACGCGAAGGTGGAGGGCTGGGTGGTGACGCCGCGCCGGGGCAAGGCGGTGGAGCTCAACGCCCTGTGGTTCAACGCGCTCAAGCTGATGGCGGGCTGGGCGGAGCGGCTGGACCAGGAGTCGGCGCCGTACCGGGCGGCCGCGGAGCGGGTCCATGGCAGCTTCAACCAGCGCTTCTGGAATGAAGCGGGCGGGTGCCTCTACGACGTGGTGGACGGCGAGGGGGTGCGCGAGGACGCGCACGTGCGCCCCAATCAGGTCTTCGCCATCTCGTTGAAGCACCCGGTGCTCAAGCGCGAGCACTGGGCGCAGGTGTTGGACGTGGTGCGCCGCGAGCTGGTGACGCCCGTGGGCTTGAGGAGCCTCGCGCCGGGCAGCAGGGACTACAAGCCGAAGTACGACGGTGACCTGCGCGCGCGCGACGCGGCCTACCACCAGGGCACGGTGTGGGGCTGGCTCATCGGACACTATGTGGACGCGACGTTGAAGGTGACGCCGGACCTGAAGGCGGCACGTGCGCTGCTGGCGGGGATGGAGGACCACCTGTCGCACGGGGGCATCGGACAGATTTCGGAGATCTTCGACGCGACGGAGCCCTACCGTCCGCGAGGCTGCTTCGCGCAGGCCTGGAGCGTGGCGGAGGCGCTGCGCGTGTTCAGCAAGACGAACATCGGGTGAAGCGTACCGGGGTGACGTCCAGGGGGGCTTCGTGGGAGCTTCCGGCCCATGTCCCTTCCCAAGACCCGGTTCCTCGACTCCACGCTGCGCTCGCCGGTGTTGCAGTTGCCCGTGCGCACGGCGGTCTTCGAGCTTCAGCAGGCGCGCGTGCTGTTCTCACCGGGCTCGAAGCTCACGCCCGGGCAGCTCCAGGAAGCCGGCCCGGTCACCGACATCGTGGCCCCCAGCCTGATGCACACCGCCGGGATGAAGGCCGCGGCGCAGGCGCATCCGAACGCGAGGCTCTGGGGGCCGGCCGGGGTGCGGGAGAAGCACCCCGAGCTGACCTGGCACGGCATCCTCGGAGAGACGCCGTGGCCCTTCGAGAGCGAGCTGGCGCTCATCCCGATTCCGGGCATGCCGAAGATGAACGAGAGCGCGTTCCTGCACCATCCGTCGAAGGCGCTCTACCTGACCGACATGGTCTTCAACGTCACCCAGCCGAAGGGCCTCGCGGCCTGGATGTTCTTCGGGATGTTCGGCACCTACAAACGCTTCGCCGTGAGCCGGCTGTTCCTCCGGTTCGCCAAGGACCGGGCTGCGTTCAACGTGGCCATCCAGAAGATCGCCGGGCTCGACTTCGAGCACGTGGTCCCCTCTCACGGCGAGGCGATGCTGAACGAGGGCAAGCCCCGGCTGCTCGCCGCGTTCCGTGAACGGGGGTTGATCCCATAGGCCTCCCAGGAAATGGGAAAGGAACGGGTGGTGGGACATACCGTCGAGTAGGTTTGCCCCGGGACCCAGGTGCCGTGGAGCGCGATGTCGAGTCCTCCACCCCTCGATTTCGACGCACCGTGCCGTCTCCGCGCTGCCCCCCAGGAAACATTTCGGTGCGCATGTAGGACTCCTGCCCACTCCGCGAGAATCCGGACGGCCATTTCTTACAAAGTGATGCGGGGTCGGAAACTCTCCTCCGGGCATTTCGGAGAATGAGGAAAAGCTGGCGCCGAGTCTGGTGCCGCTCCTTTGAAATCGAGCCCGCCATGTCCACGCCCATCGGCTACCGCCCGCCTCCGCCTCCCCCGCCGCGGCCTGTCGCGCCTCCGCCCGTCGCGCCGAACCTGGCGAAGAATGGTCAGAAGCCCGCCACGGCACCGGCCGGCTCTCGCGTGGACACGTCGGCGCAGGGCAACGTGCAGTCGAACTCGCGCAATGTGCTGAGCGGCCAGTCGAGCTTCGAAGCCGGCGGCGCGCGCTCCGAGGTCAACGGCACCGGCCCGGGCGGCATCAACACCAACGCCTACGTCCAGGGTCCCACGTTCAGCGCGGATGCCTCCGTGGACGCCGACATCGGCCTGTCCGGCATCGACGTGAACGTGCAGGTGGACGTGTCCGCCAACCTGCTGGAAGCGGGCGCCAGCGCCACCAAGACGGTGGAGTTCGAGATCGCCGGTGAGCAGTACTCCGTCGAGCTGGACCTGTCCGCGCTGGGCAAGATTGGCGCCGAGGGCAGCATCGACCTGGACCTGCACGTCGGCACCGACGGCGACGTGTCCATCAGCGCCGCGGCGTCCGGCTTCGCCGGTGCGCAGGCCAGCCTCACGGGCGCCATCGAGCTGAAGCACGAGGATGACACCCTGGCCTCCGCCAGCATCACCGCCAGCGCCAGCGCCGGCGTGAGCGGCGACGCCCACGCGGACATCGGCCTGAACGGCGGCAACCTGGAGTTCGACGTCGGCGTGGAGGCCACGGCCGGCCTGGGCCTGGGCGTCGAGGTGGAAGGCTCCGTCAACCCCGGCAACATCCTCAAGGCGGTCGGCGAGACGGCCGCCGCGGCCGGTGGTGAGATCCTGGAGAACGTGGCCGAGGGCGCCATCAACGCGGGCGGCGCGGTGCTGGACGCGGCCGGCGATGTGTTCTCCGGCGCACTGGACGTCGCGGGCGGCATCGTGGAAGGGGCCGGGAACATCATCGAAGGCGCCGGGAGCTTCCTGGGCATCGGGTAGGCCCCCGCGGACTGCCCGGCCCTTCCAGGGCTGGGCTATCCTCTTGACCCATGGCCGTCTCCAAACAGGCAACCTCCGCCGCGCGTCTGATGAAGCAGGGCCTCCTCAAGGACGCGGCCATCGAATTCGAGCGCGCCCTCAAGCAGGATCCGAAGGACGCCGCCGCGATGCTCGGGCTCGCCCGTCTGCGCCTCGCGCAGCATGACGAGCCCGCCGCGCGCGCCATGCTCCAGCGGCTCGTGGAGCAGCAC
The DNA here is from genome assembly GCF_003612125.1 of Corallococcus praedator. Taxonomy (GTDB): domain Bacteria; phylum Myxococcota; class Myxococcia; order Myxococcales; family Myxococcaceae; genus Corallococcus; species Corallococcus praedator. Next base: position 22,167 of record NZ_RAWI01000058.1, on the reverse strand, counting down.
CCCACCCATCCCGAAGCGCTCAGCCACCTGGCCCGGCTCGATGCCGAGAAGGGTGATGCCCGGCAGCTCGCGGTGCTGGAGGCGCTCGCGGCCCAGCCGAAGGCGGGCTTCTTCGAGGTCGTCAACCACGGCCGGGGACTGCTCGCCCACCACCAATACCCCGCCGCGATCCCCGTGCTGGAGAAGGCGCTCGCCCTCCAGCCCGGCAACGCGCAGACGCTGACGTACCTGGGCATGGCGCTCCAGGGCGACAAGCAGTTGGACCGCGCGCTGCGGCGCTACCAGGAGGCCGCGGAGGCCAGCCGCACGGAGCACCTGCCGCTGCTGCTCGCCGCGCGCGTGCAGGTCCTCCAGGGACACGTGGGCGCCGCGCTGACGACGCTGCAGCAGGCCATCCTGCGCAGCCCCCGCGAGCCTTCCCTCATCCGTGAGTTCGCCTCGCTGTGCTTCTTCGCGGGCGCGCCCGAGCCGGCCATCAAGGCCGCCATCGACCTGCGCATGCAGCAGCCGGACAACGCGGACGCCATCTACCTGCACGGGCTTGCGTCCTTCGTGGCCGGCAAGAACGAGGACGCGGACCGCATCCTGCGCGAAGCGCTCGTCAAGGTGCCGGACAACGCCGCCGTGCGCATCGCGCTGGCCAAGGTCCGCCGCCGCCTGGGCGACGACGCGGAAGCGCAGAAGCTGCTGGAGGCCGCCATCGCCGTTGACGCGTCCGAAGTGGGCGCGGCCAACGACCTCGCGGTGCTGCACCTGTCGCGCCCCGGCGGGGCCACCGCCGCGCGCGCCGTGCTGACGCAGGCGCTGAAGGCGCACCCGGAGGACACGGGCGTGCACCTCAACCTGGCGCTGGCCCTGGCGGACACCGACAAGGCCCAGGCCCGGACGCACGCGAAGAAGGCCCAGGCCAGCACCGACAAGCACATCCGCGAGCAGGCGGACCGGCTCGTCGCCGCGCTGGGCGCGAAGTAGTCACGCCCTGGCACTCAGGGCCGCTGTCCTCCTGGCGGCCCTGCGCTAGGGTGCGCCGCCATGGCGACTGGCCGGTACTGGTTGATCAAGAGCGAGCCCTCCGTCTACGCGTACGCCCAGTTGGAAGCGGACGGCAGGACGGCGTGGACGGGCGTGCGCAACTTCGAGGCGCGCAACAACCTGCGGGCCATGACGCCCGGGGACCTGTGCCTCTACTACCACTCCAACGAGGACAAGGCCGTCGTGGGCGTGGCGCGCGTGCTCTCCAAGCCGGGCGCCGATCCCACCGCCCCCGGTGAGGACTGGGCCTCCGTGGACGTGGGCCCCGTGGTCGCCTTCACCACCCCCGTGACGCTGGCCACCATCAAGGCCACGCCCGCGCTCAAGGACTTCCCGCTGCTCACCCGCAGCCGCTTGAGCGTGACGCCCTCCCCCGTGGAGCACTTCGAGCTCGTCCTGAAGATGGGCCAGACGAAGCTGCCGAAGGCCCCCGCCTCCAAGCCGAAGCCGAAAGCGAAGCCCAGGCCCCAGCCATGAGCGCCGCGCGAGAAGTCCGCGCCGACTTCGACCGCGCGTCCATCGTGGTGTACCAGGCCTATCCCGACGCCATCGCGGACGTGGCCGTGGAGCAGCAGAAGTTCGGCCCGCCCTTCTCCGTGGGACGGATGACGTGGATCAAACCCAGCTTCCTGTGGCTCATGCACCGCTCCAACTGGGGCAGCAAGAGCGGACAGGAGCGCACGCTCGCGGTGCGGATCAAACGCTCCGCGTGGGAAGAGGCCCTGAGCCTGGCGGTGCTCACCAGCTACGAGCCGAAGGTGCACGGCACCCAGCAGGCGTGGCGTGAGGCCTTCGAGTCGGCGCCCGTCATCGTCCAGTGGGACCCCGAGCGCACCCTGCGCGGCGCGGGCCTGCCCCACGACAGCATCCAGGTGGGCCTGAGCCGCGCCGTCATCCAGCGCTTCGTGGACGACTGGACCGTCTCCATCACGGACCTGACGCCACTGGTGCGGAAGCTTCGCAAGCACCTGGACGACGGGCGCGCGGACCAGGCGACCCGCCTGCTGCCGAAGGAGGCCGTCTACCCGGTGCCTCCGGAGCCCGCCCGACGGCTCGGGATGTAACCGGATGACCGTTCCCTGACGCGAGTTGTTATGTTTTCGCGATGGCGGACACCCCGAACCTGGACACCCTGCGAACAGCCCTCGAACGCGTCGACGAGGACATCCTCGACGCGCTCCAGCGGCGCATGGCCCTGGCGGACGACGTGGCGCGGGCGAAGCTGGTGACGGCCTGGCCCTTCCGGGATCCACAGCGCGAGGACCTGCTCCTGCGCAAGCTGCGCGGCCGGGCAGCCGAGCGCGGGTTGGATCCGCACGAGGTGGAGCGCCTCTACCGCGTCATCCTGGACATGTCCGTCGCGCGGCAGCAGGCGCTGGTCACGCGGCTGGACACCACGCCCCTGCGCGTGGGGTACCTGGGCGTCGAGGGCTCCTACAGCCACCTGGCCGCGCGCCAGCGCTACGGCCACCGTCCGGGCGGCGTGCTCCTCACCGGCTTCGACTCCGCGCGACAGGCGGTGGAGGCCCTGAAGAAGGGCGAGCAGGACCTGCTGCTGATGCCCATCGAGAACACCACCGCGGGCACCATCAACGAGACCTACGACGTGCTCGCCGCGGGCGATGGCGTCATCACCGGCGAGCTGGTGAGCCAGGTGGATCACCGGCTGCTGGGCGTGAAGGGCGCGAAGCTGGAGGACCTGCGCGAGGTGCTGTCGCATCCGCAGGCGCTGGCCCAGTGCGAGGACTTCCTGCGCACGCACGTGCCGTGGGCCCGCGCGGTGCTGGGGCCGGACACCGCCGTCGCCGCGCGCACCGTGGCGGACCGCAACGACGTGACGATGGCCGCCATCGCCAGTGAGTCCGCGGCCAGCCGCTTCGGCCTCGTGGTGCTCGCGAGCGACCTGCAACCCGGCGCGGACTTCACGCGCTTCGTGGAGGTGGGGCGTGAACCGACGCCGCTCGCGCCGGACGTGCCCTGCAAGACGTCCCTGCTGGTGGTGCTGGAACACCGTCCGGGTGCGCTGGGCCAGGTGCTGCAACGGCTCACGCAGCGCGGGGTGAACCTCACCAAGCTGGAGTCGCGCCCCATCCCGGGAGCCCCGTGGCAGTACCGCTTCTATCTGGACGTGGAGGGCCACGCCGCGTCCGCGTCCGTGACGGCGGCGCTGGAGGATTTGCGTTCGCTCACCGCGTCGCTGCGCGTGCTGGGCACGTACCCGCGCGCGGAGCCCATCGATGGATGACGCCGCCCCCCGCCGCATCGCCTTCCAGGGCGAGCGCGGCGCGTACGGCGACGAAGCCACGCGGGCCTTCTTCGGCCCGTCGGTGGTGTTGGTCCCCTGCCCTTCCTTCCGCGCCGTCCTCGAAGCCGTCGCCGAGGGCCGGGTGGACGGCGGCGTCCTGCCCCTGGAGAGCGCGCTCGCGGGCCCGGTGGCGGAGGTGGTGGACCTGCTGCTGGAGTTCACCCCGCGCCTGTCCGGAGAGCTGCGCCTGCGCGTGCGCCACTGCCTGCTCGCGCCACCGGGGCGCTCGCTGGCGAGCCTCACCCGCGCGCTGTCCCATCCCCAGGCGCTGGCGCAGTGCTCGGGCTGGCTGCGCAGGCACCACCTGCAGCCGGTGCCGGAGGTGAACACCGCGGTGGCCGCGCGACGGGTGGGCGAGGAGGCCCCCGCAGGCACGGCGGCCATCGCCAGCCGGGCGGCGGCGGACCTCTACGGCCTGGCCGTCCTCGCCGAAGGCATCGAGGACTCACCGGACAACGCCACCCGCTTCCTCGCGGTGGGGCCGGCCCTCCCGCCCCACCTGGGCTCCCGGTGGAAGACGTCCGTGGTGCTCACGCTGAACGACGGGCCCGGCGCGCTCGCGGGCGTGCTGGGGGCCTTCGCCACGCGCGGGGTGAACGTCGCGCGGCTGGAGTCCCGCCCCGGCGGCGTCCGCGCCTGGGACTACCGCTGGTGCCTGGACGTGGACGGCCGGGAGGACGCGCCCCAGGTGCGGGCCGCGTTGGACGAGGCCCGGAGCGCGTGCACGTCGCTCCAGGTCCTCGGCTGCTACGCGCTCAGCGACTGACCTGCGCGCCGGCCTTGGCGGCCGTTCCGTCGCCGTTCTTCACCGCCTCCGTGTACGCGCCGCGAACGATGTTCGTGTAGCGCTGGAGCGCGCCCAACTGCTCCAGGCGCAGCGCCTGCGGTCCGTCGCACAACGCAATCTCCGGATGCGGGTGGAAGTCCACCAGCACCATGGACGCGCCCGCGATGAGCCCCTGGCCAATGGCGTGGAAGATGTCCGGCAGTCCGTCCGGCGGGGCCTCCGCGCGCCCGATGGCGTGCGACGGATCCACGCACACCGGCATGCGCGTCAGCCGGCGGACGACGGGCACGTGCGCGAAGTCCACCATGTTGCGGTGCGGGTCGCCCAGGTGCGTCTTCACGCCGCGCAGGCAGAAGACGATCTTCGGGTTGCCCTCGCTCGCCACGTACTCGCACGCGTTGAGGGACTCCTCCAGCGTGATGCCCATACCGCGCTTGAAGAGCACTGGGAACGCGCGCTGCTGGCCAATGCTCTTGAGCAGCTCGAAGTTCTGCGCGTTGCGCGTGCCCACCTGGAGCATCACGCCCGTGGCGTTGCCGGACTGCTTGAGCGCGTCGTTGATTTCATCGATGTGGCGCGGGTGCGTCACCTCCATCGCGACGACCTTGATGCCGTGCTTGCCCGCGGACTCGAACACCCACGGCAGGCACTTGGCGCCCAGGCCCTGGAACTCGTACGGGTTCGTGCGCGGCTTGTACGCACCCATGCGCGTCGTCTGGATGCCGCAGCGCGCGAGCGCCGCCATCATCGAGTCCACGCTCTCCAGCGAATCCACCGCGCACAGGCCCGCGAAGAGGTTCACGGTGGTGTCACCGAAGGACACGCCGTTGTAGTCGAAGCCCGCCGTGGTGCGCTGGCCACCGTGCCGCCCGATGATCCGGTACTTCTGCGACACGCGCACCACCTGGCGCACGCCGGGCAGCTGCTGGAAGGGCTCCAGCGGCACCTGCGCGGTGGAGCCCAGCAGGTACAGCTCCGTGATGGTGGACTCGGCGCCCTGGACCACGTGCGCGCGGGGCGTGACGCCCTCGTACTGCGAAGCCAGATGGAGGACGGCATTCACAACGGATTCCGGCGAATCCGGCTCGAGCATCACGATCATGCGAAGGGTTCTCCTGAAGAGGGGCGTCCAATCGGCATTCAACACCGACGCTGCGCCCTTTCCCTCCGCCTTGAAATGGAAAATTGAAGCAGGGCGGCTCAGGAGGTAGCCGGGCGCAGCCGGGTCGCCAGCTGGGTGTAGTGCTCCTGCTGGGTAGGGTCACCCAGGTGCTCCCACACGTCCGCCAGGGCCTTGGCGGCCTCCACGTAGGCGGGGGACAGCTCCAGCGCCAGCTCGAAAACCTGCCGGGCCAAACGGTAGCGGGCCTTGTCCGGGCGCCGTCCCTGGGTCAGGAGCGCGTTACCCAGGTGGTAGACCTCCACGGCGGCGGCCTCCCGGTAGCCGGGGGTGGGGTTGATTTGGACCGCGCGCTCCATGAGCAGGGCGGCGGCCTCCGGCTCGCCCAGCTCCAGTTGGCAGAGGGCGGCCTCGCGGAGGGGGTCGGGGGCGGAAGGGTCCAGCTCCACGGCCCGCTGGAAGCCCTTCAGGGCCTCGGCGGTGCGGCCCAGTTGCTTGAGCGCGAACGCCTTGCCGGTGAGCGCGGGGAAGTGGCGCGGATCCACGGCGAGGACCTGGTCGAACGACTGGACCGCGGCCTCGTGGTTGCCGGACATGGAGCGGTGGACGCCCTCGTTGAAAGCCGCGAACAACAACGACCTGGACATCGTTCCCCCAGGGAACAGGGTTGCGAGGACCGCGCATCCGCGCGCGGCCGAAAGGGCCAGCCTGTCACCGGGGGACGCCGCTCCGCAAAGCCGCGCCCCTTCCCCGGCTGATGGCATCCATCGCGTTGCGCTGATGACGCGCGCGCCCGCGTGGGGACGACGGGTTGCGACGTCGAGGATTTGCCACTGTCCGAAACCCGCATTCCTGCGCTACGCCGCAGGAAGTCCGGATGGCGGACATTCCCCTTCGGAGGGCTCCATGCTCGTGTTCGAGATCGTCATCGCGCTGCTGCTGGGGGGCGCGGGACTCGCGGCGCTGTCCCGGCGGATTGGCACGCCCTACCCCGCGCTGGTGGCGTTCGCGGGGGCGGTGCTGGCGCTCGTGCCGGGGACGCCGGAGCTGGTGTTGGATCCGGAGCTTGCGCTCACGCTCTTCGTCGCGCCGGTGCTGCTGGACGCGGCCTTCGACGCCTCGCCCCGGGACCTGCGTGCGAACTGGCGGCCGGTGGTGGGGCTGGCGCTGGGCGCGGTGGTGCTCACGGTCATCGCGGTGGCGGTCGCGGTCCGGTGGCAGGTGCCGGACATGCCCTGGGCCGCGGCCATCGCTCTGGGCGCCATCGTCGCGCCTCCGGACGCGGCGGCGGCCACGGCGGTGTTAAAGCAGTTGAGGCCCCCGCACCGGCTGCTGGTCATCCTTGAGGGCGAGAGCCTGTTCAACGACGCGAGCGCCCTGCTCATCTACCGGCTCGCCCTGGGCGCGGTGGCGGCGGGGGGCATCCTGGGCTGGAGCGCGCTCCCGATGCTGCTCGTCGTCACGGTGGGCAGCGTGGTGCTGGGGTCGGTGCTCGCGCGAGTCACCCTGTTCGTGAACCGGTTCATCGAGGATGTGTCCACGGCGGTCATCGTGCAGTTCGGCAGCACGTTCGCGGTGTGGATGCTCGCCGAGCGGCTGCACCTGTCCGGCATCCTCACGACGGTCGTCTATGCGATGACGGCCTCGCGGATCGCGGCCCTGGTGACGCCCGCGCGGATCCGCATCCCGGCGTACGCGGTGTGGGAGGTGGCCGTGTTCGTGTTGAACGTGCTCGCCTTCATCCTCGTGGGCTTCCAGCTCAAGTCCATCGTCGCGCGGCTCGACCGGCCCACGTGGCTGGAGTACGCGGGCATCGCGGCGGTCGTCACGGGGGTGGCCATCCTCGCGCGCATCGCCTGGGTGATGGGCGTGGCGGCGCTCGGCCGCTGGCGACAGCGCCGGGCCTCCTCCACGTCCCCGGGCAAATCCAACGCGGTCGCGCTGTCGCCGAAGGCGGCCATGCTGGTGGGCTGGTGCGGGATGCGGGGCATCGTAACGCTCGCGGCGGCCCTGGCCCTGCCGACCGGTGGCGAAGGCGTCCCCCCGTTTCCCTACCGCGACCTCATCCTCTTCACGTCCTTCGCGGTGGTGCTGGGCACGCTCGTGCTGCAGGGGATGACGCTGCGCCCCCTGATGTCCCGCCTGAAGCTGGACGACGACGGCGCGGTCGACCACGAGGTGCGGCTCGCCCGGGTACAGACGCTGCGCGCGGCGCTGGATGCGACCGACGCGTCGGCGGGCACGGAGCTGGCGGCCCTGGTGCGGCGGCGGTACGAGCTGCAACTCCAGCGGGCGAAGCAGGTGCTCGCGGGACACACGGACGCTCAGGCCGAAGCCCGTCCGGATGGGGCCTCCGCGCCGTGGGGTCCAGCCTCCGCCGACGCGAACGTGGTGCGCACCGCGATGGCCGCTGAACGGCGGCGGCTGTTGGAGCTGCGCTCGGACGGGACCATCGGGGACGCGGCGTTCCAGCAGGTGGAGCAGGAGCTGGACTGGACGGAGCTGGACCTTCAGCAGCTCCTGCGCGCGGAGGCCCCCGAGCACTGACCCCGCGGACCGCCGCGAGTCACCCTCGCGCCTCTTCCTCCATGGCCGCGACGAAGCCGGTGGTGAAGTCCGGGTAGCGCGGCGTCCAGCCCAGGGCCTCCAGCTTCGCGCCGCTGATGGCCCGGTCGCCGCGCAGGGATTCATGGAGCGACGCGAAGGGAACCCGGGGCGGCATGGGAAGGGACAGGTGCTGGCAGAGCCAGGTGGCCGTCTCCTCCTGGGTCGCGGGGCGCCGGTCGGCCACGCAGTACACCTCGCCGGGAGCCCCACGTTCGAGCACCACGCGAACGGCGTCCACCAGGTCGTCCACATGGATGCGGGAGAGCCGTCCCCCACCGGACTCGGGAATGCGCAGCGTGCCCGCCTTCAGCCGTCCGGAGGTGCCGCGCCCGGGGCCGTAGATGCCCGCGATGCGCATCACGCTGGCGCCCAGCGGAAGGAAGCGCGCCTCCGCCTCCAGCCGGGCCCGGGCAACCGATGAGGCCGTGTCGACCGGGGTCAGCTCATCCACGTGTCCGCGCGCGGAGCCATACACGCCCGTGGATGACAGGTAGACGAGCCGCGAAGGCCGGGCCCGCGACAGCACGTCCGCGAAGTGCGCATCCAGTCCGGCCTCGGGAGGAACCGAGTCCACGACGTGCGCGCCCTCGACCCGCGCCAGCGCTTCATCGAGCGACAGCACCCGCACGCCCGCGCCCTCCAGCACCGCGCGGCGCGCTGCATCCCGCGTGGTGGCCAGGACTTCACGGCCGGACCGGGCTTCCACCCGGGCGAACCGGGTGAGCGTGTAGCCACAGCCAAGCAGGACGAGTGGAGCGGTCATGGCCTCCGCGATATCGGGCAACCCCCGTCCCACGCAAGCAGGGGCGAAAGACAGCCAGGACAACGGCACATCCCGCAAGCGGAACGGCCCTCCTTCCGTCATCCGGAAGAAGGGCCGTCGCGCACGACAATCGACCGGGGACGCGGCGCTAGAACTCGGCGCTCGCGCGAGGATCGATGATGCCGCACTCCTTGATCTTGTAGAGCAGCGCCTTGTAGCTGATCCGCAGCTTGCCGGCGGCGCGGCGCTTGTTCCACGCGGTGCGCTGGAGCATGGCCAGTATCGCCTCACGCTCGGCGAGCATCGCGGCGCGCTTGCCAATGTCCTTGAGCGACAGCTCTCCAGCCGGAGGCGGCGGAGGCGGAGGCTGCGGCGCATCGAACGGATTCGCGTAGCGCTGGGGCGCCACGGCATTGAACGGCGAAGCGTCCGACACCAGGGCCACCGGCGGCGGCGTCATCGTGCCGCGCGCGGGCATCTCCAGCACCTGCACCCCCGAGCCGTTCGAGGAAGCGACCTGGGACGGAGGGGCCGCGAAGACGCGGGCCGGATCCTCGTAGTGGCGCGAAGGCGGAGGACCGAAGTCCTCCCCACCGAAGGACGTGGGCAGCGACGGAGCGCTCGCCGGGGTCCGGCCACCTCCGCGAATCTCGTCCAGCACCAGCGTCGGATCCTTCAGCACGCACAGGCGGCGAACCATGTTCTCCAGCTCGCGCACGTTGCCCGGCCACTCGTAGTCACTGAAGGCGTGGAGCACTTCCGTGGGCAGCTCGGAGACGCCCGACATGAAGCCCTTGCCGTACTTCTTCAGGAAGTGGTCGGTGAGCGGCACCACGTCCTCGCGGCGCTCGCGGAGGGGCGGCAGGCGGATGGCCACGACGTTGAGGCGGTAGTACAGGTCCTCGCGGAAGTTGCCGAGCGCGATCTCCTTCTCCAGGTCGCGGTTCGTCGCCACCACCACGCGGCTGTCCACGCGAACGCTCTTCTTGCCACCGACGCGGAAGAACTCCTCGTCCTGCAGCACCTGGAGCAGCTTCGCCTGGAGGCGGATGGCCATTTCGCCAATCTCGTCCAGGAAGATGGTGCCCTGGTCCGCCAGTTCGAACTTGCCCGGCTTCTCCGCCGTGGCGCCCGTGAAGGCACCGCGCTCGTGGCCGAACAGCTCGCTCTCCAGCAGTTCGCCCGGCAGCGCCGCGCAGTTCACCTTGATGAAGGGGCGACCGTGGCGCTGGCTGCGCGCATGGATTTCGCGGGCAATCACTTCCTTGCCCGTGCCGGACTCACCGAGCAGCAGCACCGGCACGTCCGTGTCCGCGATGCGCTCCACCAGCGCGCGGGCCCGGCGCATGGCCGGCGACGTGGAGATGAGCACGCGAGCCTCGGCCGCGGCCTCCGCCGACGTCAGCATCACGCGGGGCGCGGGCACCGGCGCCGAAATCTGGCGCTCCGGCACGCGGGTCCCCAGGGCACGGGCGAGCACGTCCTGCAGCTCGTCGTTGCCAAAGGGCTTCGCCAGATAGTCGGACGCGCCCATCTTCAGCGCGCGCACCGCGTCGTCCGCGCCGGACAGCGCGCTCAACACGATGACCGGGGCATTGCCGCCGTTGCCCCGGTAGCGGCGCAACACCTCCAGGCCGCTCATCTCCGGCATCACCACGTCCAGCAGCACCGCGTCGAACGAGCCACCGGAGAGCATCTCCAGCGCCTGCGAACCGCTCGACGCACACCGCACCTGGTAACCCGAGCTGCCCAACAGCTCGGACAGGAACGTGCGCACCGACTCTTCGTCATCCACCACCAGCACCGCGATCCGATCCATCCCCACGCCTCCGCTCGCCCTGTGCATCAAATCCTCAGTGAACTGCATCAAATCGACAACAGCCGGGCCGGACCGGCCGCCCGCCGAATCTCGCGTGTACGCCTCAACGTCTGCAGTGCCGCGCTCAGCAACTGGGTGGGTGCCCCCACCGTGTCCGGGAAGCTCACCGCCCCCAGCTCCAGCGCCGTGCGCACCACGCGACCTTCCATCTGGAACCGTGCCGCCTCGAACCGGGCTTCCACCCGCGCCAGGACCTCCGGCACCGACTCCGCGGGCGTGCCCGGCAGCAGCATGGCGAACTCACTGTCCCCCACCCGCGCCACCGCGTCCGCCTCGCGCACCGTCTGCCCCAGCACCACCGCGCTGTAGACGAGCAGCCGCTCCGCCATCCCCCGGCCGTGCTCCTTGCGAAGCGCGCTCCAACCACTCACTTCCGCGGCCACCACGGAGAAGGTGCCCCCGTAGCGCTCCGTCCGCCGGGCCTCCAGGCCAATGAGGGCCAGCAGGAAGGGCCGGTTGTAGAGCCCCGTCACCGGATCATGCAGCGCCAGCGCCGTGCCGGCCTCTTCGCCGGCCGCCACGCGCTCCACCGACTGCTTGAGCCGCATCTGCGCGTGCAGCTTCATGGACAGCTCCGCGCCGTCCACCACGCGCGGCACCACGTCCACGCACTGCCCCTTCTCCACGCAGAAGCGCCAGGCGTCCCGGTCGTGCGAGTCCACCAGGTACAGCATCGGCACCGTGCCCCGGCTCACCTGCCGCAGCCGGCGCGCCGTCTGCACCGCCGCGTAGTCCGGAGGCTGCGCGGCGAGCAGCACCGCGTCCGGGCGGATCACCTCGAAGAGCGGCACCGCCGCGTCGAAGCGCGTGAGCGGAACCACACGGAAGCCCGCCTCGCCCAGCAGCGCCCGGGTGCGCTCCAGGTCCTCCGCCCGCGGCTCCACCAGCAACACCGTAGGAGGCTGCCCCGACTTTCCTGTCCGCTTGCGCTTCAGACCCACCGCCGTGCCCTCCCTTCCAGGAATTTCTGCCCCACCGCCCCTCCCGACCGCCCAGATTTACAGCCCCGCCACTTTTGCGCCCTTCGTATCCCCCCGGATTTCTTGGAGAAGGGCACTTTGTTACCCATCCTGGCCCACGGTTTTAGCAATGGGTGTGCCATTCATCACCTCACGGAGGCGCGCTTCGAGGACCTCCGGTTCCACGCGGTGTTTGAAGGCGGGGACGCCGTCAATCAGGACCACGGGGATGTCGTAACGCCACGTCTCGAAGAGGTCCGGGCTCTGGAGGATGTCGGTGACGTAGAGCTCGAAGGGCAGCCGGGTCCGCACCTCCTCCACCACCGCGCGGGCCTTCTCACAGAGGGAACACCTGGGTTTCGAGTAGATATCGACACGCATGCGTTGCAGGATGGGCGTTCGATGCGCGGCGTGTCTGGTGATTTTTCGACGATGCCCCTCAAGGACCTGGTCGTCCACCTCGGGAATCGCCGGGCCACCGGCACCCTGAACGTGGAGCGGGGAGACGTGCGCAAGCAGCTGCTCCTGCGCGACGGGCACGTCATCACCGCCAGCTCCAACCAGCCGCGCGAATACTTCGGTCAGTTCCTCATCAACATGGGGCACCTGACGGAGGACCAGTTGGAGCGCGCGTTCGCCACCCAGGCGGAGACGCACATCCTGCTGGGGAAGATTCTCACGATGACGGGCTCGGTGACGGAAGCCACCGTGCGCACCACGCTCTCCCACAAGTTCCGGGAGATGCTGCTGGACGCCTTCACCTGGGAGGAAGGCGGCTTCGACTTCCGGGCCACCGACGACGCCCCGGAGCTGGAGGGCCTGGACGTCAGCGTGGACCTGCTGGACGTGCACCGCGAGGGCGAGTTCCGGGAGACGGCCTGGCAGGCCATCCGCGCGGTGTTCCCTTCCGGTGGGGTGCGGCTGGAAGTGGACGAGCGCAAGCTCGCCGACCGCAAGGCCGGCAGCATGGACGACCGCATCGTCCAGCTCGCGCGCGAAGGGCTGAGCATCGACGGCATCGCGCTGGCGCTGCACGCCACGGACTTCTTCCTCTACCAGCGCCTCTACGCCCTCTACCGGCAGGACGCGCTCAAGGTGTCCGACGAAGCGCCCCTGCCCGCCCCGGAGCGCAACACGCCCACCGTGGTGGTGGTGGAAGAGGACGACGACGACGAGAATGGCGGCGTCATCGGCTCCGAGTCCTCGTCCGATGAGGTGCTCCAGGCGGCCCAGCTCTTCCTGGACGCGGGCAACCTGCGCGACGGCGAGGCGCTGGCCCGGCGGGCGCACGAAATCGCCCCGTCCGAGCACACCCAGAAGCTGCTGCGCGACGCGGAGGCCCGGCTGCTCGCGGAGCTGCGCAAGGCGCTGATGGAGCCCTCGCGCGTGCCCACGCTGCGGGTGTCCGCGCCGCACCTGAAGACGCTGCCCCTGTCGTCTCCGGAGCGCTACCTGCTGTCGCGCATCGACGGGAAGCGGGACGTGGCGGCCATCGTGCACGTCTCGCCGTTGCAGGAGCTGGAAGCGCTGAAGTTCTTCCAGGGCTTCGTGGACACGGAGCTGGTGAAGCTCACCCTGCGTCCGCTGTCCTGATCAGTGCTTGCCGGCGGCGCCGGCCGGGGCCGTCACCTCCACGGGCGCGGGGATGCGCTCCAGGGCGAGCCGCAGGGCCTCGCGGCCCAGGTAGGAGCCGCGGATGCGCCACTTGGGCTCATTGACGATGAGGGCGGCCACGGCCACGCGGGGGTTGTCCTTGGGCGCGAAGCCGACGAACCACGAGTAGTCGCGGAAGGGCTCGCGGTCCGCGAGCGTGCCCGTCTTGCCCACGGCGTCCTTCACCTGGAAGCCGCGCTCGCGGAACACGGCGCGCGCGGTGCCGTGGGTGACGGTCTCCTCCAGCATGCGCGTGAGGGCGTGCGCGGCGGTGGGCGTGAGCACGGGCTCCGGCTCCGGCAGGGGCATGAAGGGCTCCGGCTCCACCAGCACCGGATCCACCCAGCGGCCCTCGTTCGCGGCGACCGCGGCCAGCAGCGCGCCGTGCAGCGGCGACAGGTACACGTCCCCGAAGCCCGCGCCGGTGTTGGCCAGCGCGAAGCCGTCCTCCGGGATGTACGCCAGCGACACGTCCAGGGGCTGGGCGAAGGGGATCTCGCGGTTGAAGCGCATGCGCGCGGCCATCCGCTTGAGGGCGTCCGCGCTCAGGTGCTTGTTCGTCATCTTGGCGAAGATGACGTTGGCGCTCTTGCCCATGGCCAGCGCCAGCGAATAGCAGGCGCCGTCGCGTTCGGTGTCCTCCAGCTGCCGCTCGGACAGGCTGCGCTTGCCACCGTGGAAGCACGACTCCGTCTCCGGCGCCACGCCGGCCTCCAGCAGCGCGCTGCCGGTGACGATCTTGAAGATGCTCGCGGCGGGGAACACCGCGCGCACGGGCAGCCCGCGCAGTTCGGGCTTCGCCTCGGAGTGCTCGGCCATCGCCAGGACGCGGCCGGTGGAGGGCTCCAGCACCACCGCGGCGCCGTAGGGCACCTGGTAGTTCTGCATGATCTTCGTGAGGGACGCCTGGAGGCCAGGGTCGATGGTGAGCACCTGATCCGGCGCGCTCTTGCCCCCCTTCACGACGAGCTTGCTGCCCTCCAGCTTCGCGCGCGCCACCAGGTCCTGCGCCCGGGGCAGGCCCTGCATCTTGCTGAACGGCGGCGCCTTCTCACGCGAGGGCACCGGCGACGGCGGCACCATGCCGGGCTCGAAGGAGACGTCACTCTTCGTGGCCAGCGCCTCCGCCAGCGCCCGAGCATCCACGGGGCGCGGGTCCACGCCCTGCCCGCCCGGAACCGCGGGCGCGCCAGGGGTCGCATCACCGCCCGGGCCAGGAGTGGACGCGAGGTGAGAGCCCGCATCCGGAGCCACCGGAGCCTGGGCCACCGGAGCGTCCGGAGCTGTCACCGCCGCCGTGGAGGACGGTGCGCGCTGCGCGGCCTCCACCTTCTCCACCAGGGCGCGAGCACCCACGGGGCCCGCGTCCGTGTCCAGCGCGTTCACCGCCGCGGCCAGCGTCTGGGCATCCGAAGGGGCGGCGGCCGGAGACGGCGCGACGCCAGCGTCCGGGGCCGAGGCGCCCAGCAGCATCGTGAGGGGGAACAGCGGCAGGGCGGCGAGGAAGCGGCGAATCGTCATGCGTCGGGGCTCTCCTTGGGGGGGCAGGGAGCAGGCCGCCGAATCGTAGTCGCTGAGGGCGCGCTGTCCACGGCTTGCTCCCTCGACCGCTCGGTTCGTCTAGGAGAAACCTGGGAAGGTGACCGGAGGTCCAGTAGGGTCCTGTGCACCTTGGACGGACCTAAAGAGATGATGGTGATCTGGGCCGCGGAGCTGCGCCGGGCGGTGCGCAGCGGCCGCGCGCTCGTGTTGCTCGGGCTCTACAGCATGTTCTCCGCGCTGGTGCTGCTCGTCGTGGGCTTCGTCACCCGCGAACTGCAGGGCCAGGTGAACACGAAGCTCATGGAGGAAGGAGCGGACCCGGAAGCCGCCGCGCGCGCCGCGGACCAGATGCATCAGGGGGTGCTGGGCTTCCTCACCAGCAACGACACCGCGATGATGCAGGCGCTGTCGCAGGTGCCCATCGTCGTCCTCATCGTCTTCAAGCTCACCCTCTTCTTCCTCCCCGCCTACATCGCGCTGATGGGCTTCGATCAGGTGAGCGGCGAGGTGGGCCCGCGCTCCATCCGCTACCTCACCGTGCGCGCGCGCCGCTCGTCGGTGCTGCTGGGCAAGTTCCTCTCCCAGGCCACGCTGCTGCTGGGGCTGGTGCTGGTCATCGACCTGGCCATCTTCGTCTACGCGCGCATCCTCAACCCCGACTTCGCCTTCGGGGTGCTGGCGATGAACCTCCTGAAGTTCTGGGGCGCGACCATCGTGTTCTCGCTGGCGTACGTGGCCCTCACCACCCTGTGCTCCAGCCTGTTCCGCAGCCCCGCCGTCAGCCTCGTCTTCAACTTCATCCTGCTGTTCGTCTTCTGGCTGATGGACTCCGTTTCGCGCGCGGTGGAGGACACCAACCCCGTGCGCTTCGTGCGCTACCTGTCCCCGTCCTACTACTCGGGCAACCTGCTGCACCCGCAGCTCGCCGAGTTCGCCGGCAGCGGCGCGGCCTACGCCGCCTTCGCGGCCATCTTCCTGGTGGGCGCCTATGGCGTCCTGCGCACGAGGGACCTGTGAGCGAGCTGGCCATTGAACTGTCGGGCGTGTCCAAGCGCTTCGGCCCCAAGGTCGCCGTCAACGCGGTGAGCCTCCAGGTGCGCCAGGGTGACGTCTTCGGTCTCATCGGGCCCAACGGCGCCGGCAAGACGACGACCTTCTCCATGATGTGCGGCTACCTCTACCCTTCGGAGGGTTCGCTCAAGGTGATGGGCGTGTCGCCCACCACGCCCGGCGCCCTCAAGGGCCGCGTGGGCGCGCTGCCCCAGGACGCGGTGCTGCCACCGGGCTGGGAGGTGGGCTCGCTGCTCATGTACTGGGCCCGCCTGTCGGACCTGCCCCAGCCGGAGCATGAAGCGCGCGGCGCCCTGGAGAAGGTGGGCCTGATGGAGGCCTGGAAGGTGCAGACCCAGGCGCTCAGCCACGGCATGGCCAAGCGGGCCGCCATGGCCCAGGCCCTCATGGGGCGCCCTCCCCTCGTGCTGCTGGATGAGCCCACCGCCGGCCTGGATCCGCGCATCGCCGCCCAGGTGCGTCAGGTCATCAAGGACATGAAGGGCACGCAGACCGTCGTCGTCTCCAGCCACAACCTCCAGGAGCTGGAGGAGCTGTGCGACGCGGCCGCCATCCTCGACAAGGGTTCGCTCGCGCAGGCCGGCACCATGTCCGAGCTCACCGGCCAGGGCGCCGAGTTCCGCGTCCAGATTGCCCGGGGCGACGTCATCATCCCGGAGATCACCTCCCTGCCCGGCGTCATCGGCGCGCGCATGGAGGGCACCGACGTGCTGTGCGTGCGCTTCGACGGCCAGGCCCACAAGGCCGAGGAGGTCATCAGCCGCACCGTGGGCCACCTCATCCAGCACCAGACGTTGATTCTCGGCGTCAGCCGGGGCCGCCGCCTGGAAGACCGCGTGCTCCAGCTCCTGTAGGCCCGCGCCCCACGGACGCTCACCCCGCCTTGCGCACCCAGCCCACATAGTGGGTGCCCCGCCGCTCCAGGCGCACGAGTTCATTGCCGGTCGCCTCGCACCACGCGGGCAGGTCCGCCTCCAGCCCCCGGTCGGTGGACACCAGCTCCACCAGCGTCCCGGGCGGAAGGCGCCGCATCGCCTTCGCGATCTCCAGGATGGGCACCGGGCAGAAGGCTCCGGACGTATCCACGCGCACACCGGCTTCCATGGGCTCGCATCCTGTCATGGACCCCGAACGCACACGGGTCCGTCATGAGAGGGAATTTTGATCCACCCCGCGTCGTTGTCCGCCCCTTCGGGGCCTCTGGATGTGGCGGACGCAGGCGGTCATCGCGGCTTGCGTGTCTGGAATTCCCTCTGTTAAGTACCCCGCCCTTTCCCTACCCAGACACCCGCTTGGGCCCCCTCGGAGTCGGACCTATGGCGCAGGAGCATTCCCAACCCATGAAGCCCAATGTCATCGTGGCCCTGTTGGTGGGCCTGGTGCTCGGGTTCGTTGGCGGCCGTGCCGCCAGCGGCTCGAAAACCACCACCCCTGGCAACTCGCCCACCGTCGCGCAGGCGGCCAAGCCCGGCGCGCGCCAGGTGGACCCCACCGTCTTCAAGGTGCCCGTCGAAGGCGCCCCGGTGAAGGGCAGCGTCAACGCGCTCGTCACCCTGGTGGAGTTCTCCGACTACGAGTGCCCGTTCTGCAGCCGCGCGCACAACACCGTCGTGCAGCTCCAGAAGGACTACGGCAGCAAGCTGCGCGTGGTGATGCGCCAGAACCCGCTGTCCTTCCACCCGCACGCCAAGCCCGCGGCCCTCGCGGCGCTCGCGGCCGGTGAGCAGGGCAAGTACTGGGACATGCACGACCTGCTCTTCGCCAACCAGAAGAAGCTGGATGGGGAGAGCCTGGAGAAGTACGCGCGTGAGATCGGTCTGGATGTCGCCAAGTGGAAGGAGGACATGACCGCCTCCCGCCTGTCCGACGTCATCGCCAAGGAGCAGGCCCTGGCCTCGCAGCTGGGCGCCAACGGCACGCCGGCCTTCTTCATCAACGGCCGCTTCCTGTCGGGCGCGCAGCCCATCGAGAACTTCAAGGGCCTCATCGACGAGGAGCTCGCCAAGGCCGAAGGCCTGGTGAAGAGCGGCGTCGCCCCCGGTCAGGTCTACGCGCGCATCATCGAGAAGGGCGTCGAGCGCGCCCCGTCGCGCCCCCAGGGCAACGCGGAGCCCGCCCCGGCCGCCGCCAAGAAGATTGAAATCCCCGCGGACGCGCCGTCGTTCGGCCCGACCACCGCGAAGGTCACCATCGTGGAGTGGTCCGACTTCGAGTGCCCGTTCTGCAGCCGCGCGGTACCCACGCTGACCCGCATCAAGGAGACCTACGGCAAGGACGTGCGCGTGGTGTTCCGTCAGCAGCCCCTGCCCATGCACGCGAACGCGAAGATCGCCGCCCAGGCGTCGCTCGCCGCGCACGAGCAGGGCAAGTTCTGGGAGATGCACGACAAGATGTTCGCCAACCAGCGCGCGCTGGACCGCGCCTCCCTGGAGAAGTACGCCGAGGAGCTGAAGCTGGACATGGCGAAGTTCAAGTCCGCCCTGGACAGCGGCAAGTTCAACGCGAAGGTGGCGGCGGATTCCGAAGCCGGCAGCGCGGTGGGCGCCAACGGCACGCCGGCCTTCTTCATCAACGGCCGCTTCCTGTCGGGCGCGCAGCCCTTCGAGGCCTTCAAGCCCCTCATCGACGAGGAGATCGCCAAGGCCGACAAGGCGCTCGCCGCCGGCACCAAGGCGGAGGACCTGTACGCCAAGCTGAACCAGGACAACGTGAACGCCGCTCCGGCCGCCCCCGCGGCGCCCGCCGAGCCGGCCGTGCAGAAGGTGGACGTGGGCAACGCCCCGGTGCGCGGTCCCGCCAAGGCCCCGGTGACCATCGTCGCCTGGTCCGACTTCGAGTGCCCCTTTTGCAGCCGCGCGGTGCCGACCCTCGAGCAGGTGGAGAAGGCCTACGAGGGCAAGGTGAAGATCGCCTTCAAGCACCAGCCGCTGCCCTTCCACCAGCACGCGAAGCTCGCCGCGCAGGCCTCCATGGCCGCGCACGAGCAGGGCAAGTTCTGGGCGATGCACGACAAGCTCTTCGCCAACCAGCGCGCGTTGGATCGCGCGTCCCTGGAGAAGTACGCGCAGGAGCTGAAGCTGGACATGCCGAAGTTCAAGTCCGCCCTGGACAGCGGCAAGTTCGACGCGCAGATCGAAGCGGACATGGCCACCGGTTCCGCCCTGGGCGCGAACGGCACGCCCACCTTCTTCGTCAACGGCCGCACCCTCGTGGGCGCCCAGCCCTTCGACGCCTTCAAGCGCGTCATCGACGAGGAGCTGAAGAAGGCCGGCGTGGCGATCGCGACGGACGCGAAGTAGTCCGCTTCCGCTCCAACGCAGCCTGAAGCACGCGAGGCCGTCGGCTCCCACAGCGGGAACCGACGGCCTTCGTGTTTCCAGCGTCGCTTGCGTCCCTGGAGCTCCGGAGCCCGGAGGCCCGGAGACGTCAGGAGACGGCGATGGCGT
Organism: Corallococcus praedator; assembly: GCF_003612125.1. Taxonomy (GTDB): domain Bacteria; phylum Myxococcota; class Myxococcia; order Myxococcales; family Myxococcaceae; genus Corallococcus; species Corallococcus praedator. Next base: position 3,003 of record NZ_RAWI01000058.1, on the reverse strand, counting down.
CGATCTCCACCTTGGAGCCGCGCGGCAGCGCGGACACCTGCACGGTGGCGCGGGCCGGGGGCGCGCCGGTGAAGGCGCGGCCGTACACCTCGTTCACCTTGGCGAAGTCGCCCAGGTCGGTGAGGAAGATGGTGCAGCGCACGACGTGGGAGAAGTCCAGGCCGCTGGCGGCGAGCACCGCCTTGAGGTTCTCCATCACGCGCTCGGCCTGCGCGGCGACGTCACCGGGGACGATCTCCATCGTCTTGGGGTCCAGGGGAATCTGCCCGGACAGGAACGTCAGCTTCCCGGCGTCCACCTGCACGGCCTGGGAGTAAGGGCCAATGGCCTTGGGGGCGTCGTCGGAGTGGATTGCCTTGCGCGCCATGCAGCACACCTCGCGTTGAGGCGGCCCCGAAAAGGACAGCAGGGGCCGCGGGTCCGCCGCGCGCTGTAGCACATCCGGGCCGGGGCTAGATTCGCTCGACGGAGTAGACGCCCGTCAAACGCTCGATGGAGCGCATCAGGTCCGTGAGCTGCTTGAGGTCGGAGATGGTGACCTCGAAGGTGTTCACCGCCCGGTCATCGCCGGTGGCCCGGCAGTTCGCCTGGGAGATGTTGACGCTCTTCTTGGAGAACGTGTGGGTGATGTCCGCCAGCAGGCCCGGCCGGTCCGCCGTCAGCACGCGCAACGTGACGGGCCGCTTGAAGTCGCCCTTCACGTCCCAGGACACGTCCACGCGCCGCTCGGGATCGGTGGCCAGGGCCTTCTCACAGCCCACCGTGTGCACCGTCACGCCCCGCCCCCGGGTGATGAACCCCGCGATGGGGTCCCCGGGAACGGGGTTGCAACAGCGCCCGAAGCGCACCAGCACGTCGTCCACGCCGCCAATCTGGACGCCGCTGCGGCTGTTGCGGCCCACCAGCCGCTTGGCCAGGTCCGTCATGCGCGACAGGCCCGGCAGCATGGACGTGTTGCCCGTCCCGTTGCCGTTGCCATTCCCGTTGCTGGCGTCCGGCCGCGGGGGCGGCTCCGCCTGCGCCAGCTTCTCCTGCGGCACGATGCGCTGCACCAACTGCTGCGGCGTCACCTTGCCGTAGCCGATGGCCACCAGCAGGTCGTCCTCGACGCGGAAGCCCAGCTCCTCGGCGACCTTCTTGAGTTCGCCGGACTTCATCTGCTTGTTGAAGTTGAGCTGGAAGCGCTTGAACTCGCGCTCCACCAGCTCGCGGCCCAGTTGCAGGCTCTTGTCCCGCTGCTGCTGCTTGATGAAGCCGCGGATGCGCTGCTGCGCGCGGCTCGTCTTGACGAAGGTGAGCCAGTCCTTGGACGGGTGCGCCTGCGGGCTGGTGAGCACCTCCACCGTGTCGCCGTTCTTCAGCTTGTAGCGCAGGGGGACGATCTTCCCGTTCACCTTGGCGCCCACGCACCGGCCGCCCACGTCCGAGTGGATGGCGTACGCGAAGTCCACCGGCGTCGCCCCGCGCGGCAGGCTTCGCACGTCGCCCTTGGGCGTGAAGACGAAGACTTCGTCGGTGAAGAGGTCCACCTTCACCGTCTCGAGGAACTCCTTGGGGTCCTTGAGGTCCTGCTGCCACTCCATCAACTGGCGCAGCCAGGCGAACTTCTCATCGTCCTTGGAGATGGGCGCGCGGCCCTCTTTGTAGGCCCAGTGCGCGGCGATGCCCTCTTCGGCGATCTTGTGCATCTCCGCGGTGCGGATCTGCACCTCCACGCGCTCGCTCAACGGACCAATCACCGTGGTGTGCAGGGACTGGTACATGTTGGGCTTCGGGATGGCGATGAAGTCCTTGAAGCGCCCCGGCACCGGCTTCCACATCTGGTGCACCATGCCCAGCGCCTCGTAGCAGGCGGGCACGGCGGGCGCGATGATGCGGAACGCGATGATGTCGTGGATCTGATCGAAGTCGATGCCCTGGGACTTGATCTTCTTCCAGATGCTGTAGACGTGCTTGAAGCGGCCGCTGACGTCGCCCTTGAGGCCGCGCTCCTGGAGCTTGGCGCGCATCAGGTCGCACGTGTCCTCGATGTACGCCTCGCGCTCCTTCTTGCGCTTGTTGAGCTGCTCCTCCAGCGCGAAGAACTCCTGGGGCTTCACGTAGCGGAAGGACAGGTCCTCCAGCTCCGTCTTGATCCAGGAGATGCCCAGCCGGTTGGCCAGGGGCGCGTAGATGTCCAGCGTCTCCTGTCCGATGCGGGCCTGCTTCTCCTCGGACATGTGATCCAGCGTCCGCATGTTGTGCGTGCGGTCGGCCAGCTTCACGAGGATGACGCGGATGTCCTGCGCCATCGCGATGATCATCTTGCGGAAGTTCTCCGCCTGCTTCTCCTCCTGGGAGAGCGTCGCGGACGCGGAGAACTTGGACAGCTTCGTCACGCCGTCCACGAGCTGGGCGACCTCCGGCCCGAACAGCTCCGTCAGCTCCTCGGCGGTGGCGAGCGTGTCCTCGATGGTGTCGTGGAGCAGGCCGGTGACGATGGACGCCTCGTCCAGCTTGAGCTCCGCGAGGATGCCCGCCACCTCCAGGGGGTGAATCAGGTAGGGCTCACCGGACTTCCGGAGCTGCCCCTGGTGGACCTTGGCCGAGTAGACGTACGCCTTCTTGATGATGTCCAGGTCGGGGTCCGGGTGGTACGACGCAACCCGCTGCAGGATGTCGTTCAGGCGAATCATCGAGGCGGTGGCAATCGTAACTGCCTCAAACAGCAGGGGCAACGTTCCCCTGGAACATCGTACTTCCTTCACGGGCGTTGGAGCCTGTAGCGCGGGTGCTGGCCGGCTTGCCGGCTTTCATTGACCCGACGTTTCACGCGCCCCTAGATTGGCCCCAAGTCCATGTCTCAGCTCCTGTTGTCCGCGCTCCCGGTGGTCTGCCCGAACTGTGACGGGTACAACCCGCCGCGCTCGGCCACCTGTGTGCTCTGCGGCCAGGCACTGGAGAAGGCCGCTCCCGCGCCCCGCCAGACGCCGGCGCCCGTGATGCTGTCTCTTATACTCATCT
>NZ_RAWI01000589.1 GCF_003612125.1 Corallococcus praedator | reverse complement strand
CCCCAGCCCCCACCCCAGAAGGCGGGTGCACCGGCAGTCGTACCCAACGCCAGACATTCCGTGCTGACAACCGCCAATTCCTTGCAAAGACAGCCCATGGGTCATTTGGGCTCCAAGTGGGTGTCTGGATACTCCGGACCCGGGTACAGTCTTTCGGGTATTGCTAGAAAATTATGCCTGTGGCAAAGAATGTTCACGGGCCCTGGCTGTCAATGTCTGGCGTCAGGTCCGTACCCACCCGCAGGCTTCGCATCCTCTGGAGACAGACATGTCACTCCTTCGTCCGCTTTCACTTTTCGCCGCCCTCTTGACGCTCGCTGGCTGTGGCACCGAAGCCCATGACGAGGGGCCGGCCCTTGGTCAGTCCGAGGCGGCGCTGACGGGCATCGACCTGGGCGTCTCCGAGCTGGGGGTGACGTGCGAGGGCCAGGTCCTGACGGTGACGGGAGCCATCCGCAACGAGGCGCCCACGGGCATCGACCCGTCGATCGCGGGCATCTACGCCGGGGACCCGGCCCAGGGCGGCACGCTGCTGGCGACGGTGAACGTGCCCTGGCTGGTGGGCAAGGAGCGCTATCCCTTCCAGGCGGTGGTGGAGGTGCCGGAGGGGACGCAGAAGCTGTTCGTGGTCGCGGACAACTTCGGCTTCTACCCGGAGGACGACGAGCTGAACAACACCGCGTCGGTGACGCTGGCGTCTGGTGGTGGCTGCGTGGTGAACCAGCCGCCGGTGGCGCTCTGCAAGAACGTGACGGTGTCGGCGTGCGCCGCCCAGGCGTCCATCAACAACGGTTCGTACGACGTGGACCTCTTCCCGCAGGCGCTGAGCCTCTCGCAGAGCCCGGCGGGTCCCTACGCGGTGGGCGTGACGCCGGTGACGCTGACGGTGTCGGACGGGATGGAGTCGAGCACGTGCTCGGCCTCGGTGACGGTGACGAACCCGACCGCGCCGGTGGCCGGGGCGAGCAAGGACCTGGTGCTGCCGTTCTCCACCGGGGCGGAGTACAAGCAGGTGACGCTGGCGGACTGCGCGCAGCCCGCGACGGACAGCTGCGGCGTGCCGTTGGATCTCCAGCAGTCGGGCTCCATCGTCCGCATCGTGTCGGACGAGGCGGAGGATGCGCTGTCCGGGCTGCGGCTGCTGGCGTGCAGGGACATCAAGCTGAGCGCGGACCGCAAGTCGGCGCAGCTGCGCGCGGAGTCCGGCCTGCTGGGCAACGGCCGCGTGTACACGATGGTCTATGAGGTGAAGGACGCGTTCGGCAACGCGACCACCAGCACCTGCAAGGTGAAGGTGCCCAGCCTCCAGGGCATCCTCTCCGTGGGTCTGGGCCCGGTGTACTGCCAGGGCACGGCGTGCCCGGCGGGCACGGGCAGCGGGTTGCTCTGCTCGCTGCTGTAGTTCCGGCACGCACCGCGGGTTCGAGGGTGGGACGGCCCGGGGATGCGCGGAGGTTCGCGCGGCCCGGGCCGTCGTGCGTGAAGGGCAGGGCGGCTTCACCGGGGGTGCAGGCGTGCGAGGGAGCCACGGCGTGCGTTGACGCAGATCGGAGCCTCCCCTAGCTTGGCCGGCTTCCCGGCGCCGCCGCTTCCGAAGGTGAGGAAGGGCCACGTCGCGAAAACCCCTCATGATGCGCAGGACGGACGAGGACTCGGGTCAGGGGGCGGCGCCACGGGACGAGCGCGCGCCGGATGACCTCATGCCCGTGCTCCGCGTGGAGTACGACACGGACGTCGAGGCCGGTGGGCACGTGGCCCCCGTGCTCCGGGTGCGTCCGGCGTGGCCGCCGCCGGAGGCCGGTGAGGAGGCGCTGACGTCCGGGACTGCTCGCGGGGAGGGCGCTGGCTCGGAGCTCGTGCGCGAGGACCCGGCCCCGAAGGCCGCGGCTTCGAACACGCTTCGTGGCCCCTCGACTCCGGAGGCTGCATCGCACCTCATGCGCGGCGACGCGGGCATGGAGGTCTCGACCTCCGGGCTCGCGGGTGAGGGCTTCTCGCCAGCCGCCGTGCCGGGCGTCGTGCGCGACGACGTGGCAATGAACGTCCTTCGCGGCAACACCTCCCGCCCCGCCACGCTCGATCTTCTTCGCACCGCGGCGCTGAGGCTCTCCGCGCCGAAGCCCGCGCGCGAGGACGCGCCGAAGGCCATGACACGCGCCGCCCCCGCGCCGGAGCTCGAGCGCGTGGATGATGCCGCCGACATCCCCCCTCCCGAAGAAGCCCCGGCCCGGGACGTGTCCTCCTCCGGGGACGTCACCCCCGCCGAACGTCAGGCCATGCAGGCCGCCGTGTCCTCCGGCCGCCGCAGGGAGCAGTGGGTCGCGCCGATCTACCTTCCCGAGGAACTGCGCGACGCGCTCGTGGCGGAGCGCAGCCAGTACCGCGCGCAGCGACTCCAGGAAGCGCGTGAGGTGGGGCTGGCCGGGCCCGGCGTGCTGGGGCTCGTGCCGGTGCCCGCCGCGGATCCAGACTGGTCCGGTGGCTCGCTGCTCGGCTTCGTGGGCGAGGAGCTGGTCTTCGCCGGGAACATCGTCCACCTGGACTTCGAATCCGGTCGCGTCTTCGCGGCGTCGGACGCCGGTGACGACCTGGACCGCCGCGTCCTCTCCTGCGAGCGCTGGTGCTACCGGCCCTATGACTTCGCCGAAGCCCTCTGCGCCGCGGCCTCCGCCTACGAGGAGCGCGTCCCCGCGCTCACCACCGCGCTGGCCCGGGCCCGTGGTGAACCGGCCGCGTCCACGCCCTCCGCCCGCGACGCGGAGCTCATCCCGGTGGACCGGCTCTGGCGTCAGCCGTGGGGCTGCGTCTGGGGACCTCCCGGCACCGGCAAGACGACCGCCGTCGCGGACCTCATCGCCCGGGCCCTGCGCGCGTACCCGAACGAGCGCATCCTCGCGGTGGCGCCCACCAACCGCGCCGCGGACGAGCTGGTGTTGCGCGTCAGCGCCCTCCTGGAGCGCGACCCCATCCCCCTGCGCCCGCTGGCCCGCAGCATCTTCCGGGGCGGCACCGGCGCGAGCGAGGCCCTGGCGAAGCTGCCCACCGTGGCGCTGGAGCAGAACAAGACCAGCAAGCTGCTCAACACCATCCAGGAGCGCGAACGCGAACTCACCCTGGAGCGCTCGCGGGGCGGCGCCGCGCCGGAGCTCGCCAAGATGCAGGCGGAGCTGCGCACGCTGCGCGGCCGCGTGAAGGACCCCACGCTCAAGGAGGCGGAGAAGGGCGAGAGCCCCCTCATGGTGCTCACCGTGCACCGCGCGCTCCGGCTGGTGTCGGAGCTGGAAGGGGAGGAGACCTTCCAGCGGCTCGTCGTGGACGAGGCCGGCATGGTGACGCGCGCGGCGACGGCGCTGCTCGCCCCGCTGGCGAAGCAGGTGACGCTCGCGGGAGACCCCAAGCAGATTGGCCCCGTGAGCCGCGCGGCGGAGGGCGCGGGCGGCGGCGCCCAGACGTGGCTTCGCGCCAGCGCCCTGTCCCACCTGGAGGACGCGGTGAAGGACGCGGAGCGGCCGGACGTGCTGCTCTTGCGCACCCAGCACCGCATGCACCCGGACATCGCCCGCGTGGTGAGCCACTTCTGCTACGGCGGCGCGCTGGAGGACGGCGACCTCGTGAAGGACCGGGCCCAGAAGCCCGCGCCCGTGCCTGCCTTCCCGGCGCGCGCGATGTGGCTGGTGCTGGACGGCCTGAGCCGTGACAACCGCCGCCTCACGCACGGCCGCGGCGAGACGGGCTCCGGCTACCAGCGTGAACTGTCCGCCGAGCTCGCCGTCACCCTGGCCCGTCAGGCCGTGCGCCTGGGCCTCACCGTGCTGTGCGTGACGCCCTACCGCGCGCAGGCGGCCCTGCTGCGCAAGCTGGGCAACGCGGCGGGGCTGCGCCACGACATGTTCAGCGCCTCCACCATCCACCGCCAGCAGGGCACGCAGTACGACGTGGTGATGGTGGACACGGTGGCCGGTGGCCGTCCCTTCCCGCCGCACACGCTGGTGCCCATCCTCAACGTGGCCGCCAGCCGCGCGAAGGACTACCTGCTGGTGCTCGCCTCGCGCGCGGAGGCCGGCGCTTCACCCGTGCCCCGGCGCTTCCTGTCGCTCCTGCCCCCCGTGCGCGTGCACGCGGGCACACCGCCCCGGCTGGAGCTCATCGCGTCGCAGCCACGTCCTCCTCCGCCC
>NZ_RAWI01000588.1 GCF_003612125.1 Corallococcus praedator | reverse complement strand
GCCCCAGCACCGCCATCACGCCCAGGGCCACGAGCACCCCACGCACCAACCGAGCCACCGCCCCGGGGACCTGGGCCAGACGCACACGGCGGGGAGCATGGGGAATGGCGAATTGCATAGGGCCCGCCAGCCTACTGCACCAGACGTTGCGAGCGATGGCAATCGCCTGGGAACCGTCCTGGGGCGTCGTCACCTCCGACGAACACCGGGACAGGGTGTCGGAGTTCGCTGACGTTGGCACCTTCGTCGGCTGGGTGACGTACCTGGCTCGGCAACGAGGGGCGGTGCCCCCACTGCCGGCCCCCGTGCACGTCGAACCCGTGGAGGACAAGGAGACGCTCATCGTCTTGACGCCTGAGCGCTTCACGTCCACCCGCCCGGAGCATGTCGCGCTCGCCGCGCAAGTCCGGGAACGGTTGGACCAGGCGGGACTGCTGAAGCCGCTCCATGCCGCGCCCTCGTGAGCGCGGCACGGAGCCTGTGACTCAGGAAGTTCCCAGCTCCCGCTGCAGCTTCGCCAGCAGGTTGAGCGCCTCCAGCGGCGTCATCCGGTCCACCGACGCCGCACGCAGCGCCTCCAACACTTCTGAATGCACAGACGGCGCCGGAGGCACCACCACCGGAGCCGCGCCCCCGAACAACCCCAACTGCCCCGCGTTCACGGGCGAGCGCTTCGCCGACGAGCGCACCGCCACCCGGGGCCGCCCCGCGTCATCCAGCTCACCCGACTCCAGGTTCTGGAGCAGCTCCCGCGCCCGCGACACCACCTCCGGCGGCAGGCCCGCCAGCTTCGCGACCTCGATGCCGTAGGAGCGGCTGGCCCCGCCCGGAATCAGCTTGCGCAGGAAGATGACCTTGCCGCCCTGCTCCTTCACCGCGACGCACAGGTTCTTCACCCGGGGCCGCTCGCGCGCCAGGTCCACCAGCTCATGGTAGTGCGTCGCGAACAGCGAGCGCGCCCCCACCTTGTCGTGGATGTGCTCCGCCACCGCCCACGCAATCGACAGACCGTCATACGTGGACGTGCCGCGTCCAATCTCATCCAGGATGACCAGGCTGCGGCGCGTCGCGTGGTGGAGGATGTGGCTCGTCTCCGTCATCTCCACCATGAACGTGGACTGCCCGCGCGCCAGGTTGTCCGCCGCGCCCACGCGCGTGAAGATCCGGTCGCACAAGCCGATGCGCGCCGCCTTCGCCGGCACGAACGAGCCCGCCTGCGCCATCAACGCCGTCAGCGCCACCTGCCGCATTACCGTGCTCTTGCCCGCCATGTTCGGGCCCGTGATGATCAACAGCTGCGCGTCCTCTGGATCCAACCGCACGTCGTTGGGCACGAAGGACTCGCCCGCGCCCAGCATCCGCTCCACCACCGGGTGCCGGCCGCCCGTGATGCTCAGCCCCTCCGTGTCGTCCACCTGGGGCCGCGTGTAGCCGTACTCCGCCGCGCACCGGGCGAAGGACACCAGCGCGTCCGCCGTGGCCACCGCCTCCGCCGCGGAACGGATGGCCGGCGCCCAGGTAATCACCCGCGCGCGCAGCTCCTCGAAGAGCTGCAACTCCAACACCGTGCGGCGCTCCTCCGCCGTGAGGACCTTCTCCTCGTACTCCTTCAGCTCCTCGGTGACGAAGCGCTCCGAGCCCACCGTCGTCTGCTTGCGAATGTAGTCCTTGGGCACCGCGTGCAGGTTCGCCTTCGTCACCTCCAGGTAGTACCCGAAGACCTTGTTGTAGCGGATCTTCAGCGAGCTGATGCCCGTGCGCTCCTTCTCCCGCTGCTCGATGCGCAAGAGCACGTCCTTGCCGGACGTGGACAGCGCCACCACCTCATCCAGCTCCGCGTGGAAGCCCGGCCGGATGAACCCGCCGTCGCGGAGGACCACCGGCGGCTCGTCCGTCACCGCCCGCAGCAGCACGTCCGCCAGCTCCGGCAGCGCCCCCAGCGGCCCCGCCAGGGACTTGAGCAGCCCCGCGTCACACCGCGCCAGCGCCGCGCCCAGCCGAGGGAGCTGCGACAGCGACAGCCCCAGCGCGCGCAAGTCGCGCGCGTTGCCCGCGCCCAGCGACAGCCGGCCGCACAGCCGCTCCAGGTCGCCCACCTCCTTGAGCGTGGCCACCAGCTCCTCGCGCCACACGCTCTTGCCGGCCAGCTCCTCCACCGCGTCCAGCCGCGCGTGGATCTCCGGCAGCGAGCACAGCGGCGCGGACAGCCAGCGGGCCAGCTTGCGCGCCCCCAGCCCCGTCGCGGTCCTGTCCAACACGCCCAGCAGCGACCCCTTGCGGCCCCCGTCGCGCAGGCTCTTGAGCACTTCCAGGTTGCCCCGCGAGGACTCGTCCATCACCAGGCACGCGGACTTCTCCTGCCGCGACAGCCGGTCCACGTGCGCGGCCGCCGTCTTCTGCGTGTCCTTCAGGTAGCGCAGCGCCGCCCCCGCCGCCCCGGTGGCCAGCGGTGAGCCGTCCAGCCCGAACGCGGACAGCGACTGCACGTTGAAGTGCGAGCGCAGGAAGGCCGCCGCCCGGGTGTGCTCGAAGGCCGCGCCCTCCCCTTCCGCCACCGCGGGCGCGCGCGACAGCCGCTGGCACACCTGCACCACCTCCGGCGCCTCGCGCTGCCCCTGCGGCACCAGCAGCTCGCGCGGATCCACGCGCGCCAGGCCCTCCACCAGCTCCGACAGGCTGGCCGCCTCGAAGGTGTAGAACTCGCCTGTGGACGCCTCCAGCAGCGCCGCGCCGAAGCCCGCCTCCCCCCAGCAGAGGGCCGCGAGGAAGTTGCTGGCCTGCGGCTCCAGCACCTCGTCGTCCAGCACCATGCCGGGCGTGATGACCCGCGTCACCTCCCGCTGCACGATGCCCGGCCCCGCGCCCGGCTCCGTCACCTGCTCGCAGATGGCCACCTTCAGGCCGTGCTCAATCAGCTTCGCGATGTACCGGCGCGCCGAGTGGTACGGGAACCCGCACATCGGGACCTTGTCCGCGCCCTTGGACCGCGCCGTCAACGTAATCTGGAGCAGCTCCGAGGCCTTCACCGCGTCCTCGAAGAACATCTCGTAGAAGTCGCCCATCCGGAAGAACAGCACCGTGTCCGGATGCAGCGCCTTCACCTCCAGGTACTGGCGCATCATCGGCGTCAGGGACGCGATCTCCCGCGCCCCCGCGGGCGCTTCGTTCGTCCCGACGTCCGGGGTCGTTTCGTCCTCGGCGAGCACCACCTCCGCCGCCTTGCCTGTCTTCATCTGCTGTGTCACCGCCATCCCCGACCTTCTCCCACGACCCTACGCCCGGATCAACGAACCGGAGCCCCTACCTGGGGAGTCTGCCTACCACCCCTGTCCGACATTTCCGGACGCCCCCCTTCCGAAAACGGTTTGCAGTCCCACCTTCCCCCGGCAGTCTGCCCGCCGACATGGCGACCTCCTCCTCGAAGCCGAACCGCCCGCCCGTTCCCGCGCTCTTCAAGGTCGCACTCGCCCCCGTGCAGGCGTTCTTCCGCCTGGAGGCCAGCAGCGGCATCCTCCTGGCGCTCTGCGCGGTGGCCGCGCTCGCATGGGCCAACTCTCCCTGGGCCGGCTCCTATTCAGCCGTGTTCGACGCGCCCCTGCGCCTGGAGGCGGCGGGCCACGGCGGCGGGTTCACCTTCCGTGAACTCATCAACGACGGGCTGATGACGCTGTTCTTCTTCCTGGTGGGGATGGAGATCAAACGCGAGCTGTCCTCCGGCGAGCTGCGCACCTTCTCTCGCGCGCTGCTGCCCCTCATCGCCGCGCTGGGCGGCATGGTGGTGCCCGCCGCGCTCTACCTGGCCTTCACCCACGGCACCCCCGCGCAGGGCGGCTGGGCCATCCCCATGGCCACCGACATCGCGTTCGCCATCGGGTGCCTCACGCTGGTGAAGGCGCGCGTGGGCCACGGGCTGGTGGTGTTCCTCACCGCGCTCGCCATCTTCGACGACATCGGCGGCATCCTCGTCATCGCCGTCTTCTACGGCACCGGTCTGCATGGGGAGTGGCTCGCGGTCAGCGCGGGCGTGTGCGGGGTGCTGTGGGGACTCAACCGCTTCTACGTGCGCAACGGCCTGGCGTACGCGCTCGCGGGCGTGGCGCTCTGGTACGCCATGCACCACGGCGGCATCCACGCCACGCTGTCCGGCGTGGTGCTGGGCCTCTTCATCCCCGCGCGGCCCACCC
>NZ_RAWI01000587.1 GCF_003612125.1 Corallococcus praedator | reverse complement strand
GGCCCAGCCGGCCGTTCTGGATGGCGCCCCAGCACTTCACGCTGCCGTTGGAGAGCAGCGCGCAGGTGTGGTCATAGCCGGTGGCGATCTGCAGGGCCGTGCCACCCAGGTCGACGGTCGCGGCCTGGGCGAGCGTGCGGTAGGTGCACCCGTAGGGGGACCAGTCACGGCAGCTGTTGTTGTTCGCGTCCGTGGTGGACACCACGGCGCCGAGCTGGCCCTGGTTGCTGGCGCCCCAGCACTTCACGGCGCCCTGCCGGGTCTGGATGCAGGTGTGGTAGGCGCCCGCGCTGAGCTGTGCCACGTCTCCGACATTCACGGGGGTCTGCTGGCTGGGGTCGGACACCTGGGTGGTGTGGGGGTAGCCAAGCTGCCCGGCGCCGTTGCGGCCCCAGCACAGCAGCCTGCCCGTGTCGAGCAGCGCGCAGGTGTGGTTGAAGCCGGCCACGATGTCCCTGGCCGTGACGCCCACGCCCAGGTTCACGTCGCCCTGGACGAGGGGCTGCTCGTCATCCCCGATGGGGTTGTTGTGCCCGTAGCCCAACTGGCCGAAGGAGTTGTTGCCCCAGCAGCGCACCTTGTTCGTGTCCATCAGCGCGCAGGTGTGGTTGCCGCCCGCCGTGATCTTCGTCGCCAGACCGCCCAGGTTGACGTAGCCCGCCTTGGTCAGGTCCGTCGTCGCGCCCACGGTCGCCGTGTTGCCGTAACCCAACTGGCCCGAGGCACCGTTGCCCCAGCAGCGCACCAGGCCCGACTTCAGCAGGGCGCAGGTGTGGTTGGCGCCCAGCGCCACCTTGGAGCCCTTGTCCAACAGCTTCACCGCGAGCTTGCTGGAGGGCTTCTCGGTGTCACCCACGTCCGCGGACTCGCCCAGGCCCAACTGGCCGTGGAAGTTGAAGCCCCAGCAGCGCAGCGCGCCGTCATTGAGCAGCGCGCACGTGTGGTTCTGTCCTGCGCGCAGCATGTTCACGCCGGTGATCTGCCCCGAGTCCACGGGGGTGTCGGGGAATTGATCGGGCGTCAGCACGTACGACAGGGTCGTCTTGCCGTTGTCCGCGTCCGTGACCTCCAGGAAGAGGGTGCCCTGCAGGGTGGAGGTGTAGTTCTGGAGGGTGGAAGGGTTCGTCTGGCCGGTGAAGGCGGGCAGCGGATCCGGCAGGGGGCTGCCAGAGGCGGTGAAGCCCCAGGCGTAGGTGAGGGTCGAGGGGAGCCCGTCGTCGCTGACCTTCGCGGTGAAGAGGACGTTGGAGGTCATCTCGCCTTCGGCATCGCGAAGGCGCTGACCGTCGAGGCCCTGGATGACGGGGTTGAAGAGCACCTTCACGGTCGTGTCGACGACACCGCTCGTCGTCTCCCGGGGCTGGACGGTGGTGGTGAAGGTGGTGGTGACGGAGTGGCCGGCCTCGTTCTTCACCGTCACCTTGTGGTGGAAGACGGTGGTGTCCTGGACGCTGTCGGGCGGGGTGTAGAGGCTGACGAAGGCGCCGGTGGTGGCCAGCAGGGTGATGTCTCCCTCCACCGGGGTGAAGGTGCCGCTCCCCGCGGCGGGGGTGAGGGTGTAGTGCAGCTTCTCGCCCGTGGAGGCGGAGACGGCGAAGGTGAGGTTGCCGCTCTGGCCGGAGGCGAAGGCCGTGGGGATGCTGATGCGCTCGATGCGGGGCAGCTTGATGACGGCCTTGTCGGTGGCGGGCCCCAGGGGGATGGTGAGGGTCTCGAAGTCCTGGGTGAGGGTGACGTCGAGCGTGCCGTCGAAGATTTCGAGGGTGGCTGAGGTGTCGCTGTAGGCCTGCGCGTAGAAGGTGAGCGCCAGGCCCTTGGGCAGGAAGGGCAGGGTGCCGGCCCACTTCTTCGTGGTCTCGTTCTGGAGCAGGTCGAAGTTGACGAAGAGGGGCTCCTCCGAGGTCTTGCTCGTCTCCCAGACGGTGACACGCAGTCGCTTGACGTCGTTGTGGGAGAACTCCATCGCGGAGACGCGGCCCTTCTTCGCCGCCTCCGTGAAGTCCTGCGAACCCATCGACAGCGTGACCTGGGACTGCTTCTGCTCGGAGGGCGCGGTGTCCGGGGGCGTCGCGTCGGAGCTACAGCCGGCGACCCACGGCGCGGACAAGGACAGCAGCAGCGCGCCCAGGATGCCGCGCGAACGGAACCAGCGGGGAGACGTTCTCTGCACGAAAACTCCTGCAAGGACAGCGGGGGATGGGGAAGACGGACAAAGACAGACGTGACCGGGCCAGGGCCCGGAGACACGCTCCCCGTGCCGGGCTCCGGGGGAGCACGGTCGGGGGATGCCACGAAATGGGAGGGAGTGTGTCTGTACAGCGAGAAACGGAGACGACCGTGGCAGCGGCTTGAATGACTGTCACGCCTTCTAGGGGTTTCCGCGAATGCGTGTCAATGTCTGGGTTTGCGCTGACTTGGGGGTGGGAAACGTGCCAGTCGCGGTGGACCCTCGCGGTGACAGGATTTGTCAGCCCGGGGCACGAAGCCTCGGAACACGACCCGGGAGAGCGGGTCGGCGGGGTGACGCAGTGGGTTGTTGAGGGGATGAAAAAGGCAATTCAGGGAAGCTTCGTGAAACACATTGAGGGTTCACGGACCGTGGGGCCCGCATCCTCCCTGGGGGCCGCCTGGAATGGACAAACGGCGGCACCCCGTTGGTCTTGGAAGACTCGGGTAGCGGGCATCCCAGCGAGGCCCGGACTCACACCGGTTCGTGCCCGTCGTCGTCCTCGTCCAGCGCCTCCTCCTCCGGCCCGGCCAGCTCATCCAGGCCCTCCAGGTCCACGGGCAGGGGCTCGTCGTTCACGTCCGGCGTCACGTCGTCGCCTCCCAGGAACGGCGGTGGCACCACCGGCTCGGAGGCCATCGCGGCCTCGTCGGACGTCAGCTCCGCCGGGTGCAGGCCTCCCTCCAGCAGCTCCGCCTGGTTGCGCCGGCCGGTGGCCTCCCTCGCCGCCTCGGACACCTCCTCCGCCGCGGCCTGCCGGCCGTACCCGGGCGCGTGCTCGCGCAGCCACTGGCGCAGCGCACCGGCCAGCGCCTCCGCCGAGTCGAAGCGCTCCGAGGGCGCCTGCCGCAGCGCCCGCACGGTGACGGCCCGCAGCCCCTCCGGCACGTCCCGCGTCAGGTGCTCCACCTCCCGGGAGCCCACCATGGCCATCCGCGCGGCCACCTCCGTCAGCGGCATCCACGTGGGCCCCTGCGCCTCCACCAGCGGCAGGTCCGGCGGGGGCGGGGGCGCCGCGTCCTCCAGCGTGAGCGGGTGTGTGCCCGTCAGCACCTCCAGGAGCACCAGCCCCAGGCTGAACAGGTCGCTGCGGGCATCCAGCGGCTCGCGCCGGAGCGCCTCCGGGGACGCGTACGCCACGTCTCCCTTCACCAGCGGCCGGCTGGTGATCTCCCGGCCGGGCAGCGTGGAGAACGCGGCGGTGAAGTTCGTGAGCTTCACCTCGCCGTGCACGCCCAACCTCAGATTCCGGGGGCTCACGTCGCGGTGGATGATGTTGAGTGGCCGGTTCCACTCGTCGCGCAGCGTGTGCGCGTGGTGCAGGGCCTCCGCCACCTCGGAGACCACCCACGCGGCGAAGGCCGGGGACATGGGCTTTCTGCGCATGGCCACCAGGTTCAGCACCGTGTCCAGCGACCGGCCCTCCACGTACTCCATCACCACGTGCGGCACGCCCCGGTAGGCCTTCAGGTGGTAGACCTTCGCGATGCCGGGGTGGTTGAGCCGGAACGTCAGCTCCACCTCCTCCACCAGCCGCCGTCGCTCCACGAAGCCGGACGGGTTGCGCAGCCGCTTGATGACCACCGGGCCGCCCAACCCGCCCCGGTAGCGCCGCCGCGCCAGCATCAACAGCTCCCCGGTGGCGCGCACCTCCAGCTTGCGCACGAACTCGAAGGCCGTGCCGCCCACCGTGAACAGCACTCGCGGCCGGCGCGGCACGCCGGGGATCTCCTCCGTCGTCGTATCGGGGGTCGTCTTCATGTCCTGCCTTTCAACCTCTGGGGTTGAGCGGAAATCGCTCGACCCCGCAGGTAGCACGAACCCCATCGCGGACAAAACCTCAAGGGTTGGTCGGAAGGTGTGCGACCCTGGAGGTTCAGTCCCTCCGGCGCAATCCCAGACGCCGGGCCCAGCGCTCCCACAGGCGCCGCCACGCAATCCTCCGGGCCACGCGCCAGGGCATGGGGGGAGGCAGGGGCGCGGCCAGCCCCAGGGAG
>NZ_RAWI01000586.1 GCF_003612125.1 Corallococcus praedator | reverse complement strand
GTGCTGGAGGCGTTCCGGATGGGGTCGGGGCAGCAGCTGGCGGTCTTCGGCGCGGGGGCGGTGGGCCTGGCGGCCATCATGGCGGCGAAGCTCGTGGGCGCGGCGACCCTCATCGCGGTGGACCTGGACGCGAAGCGGCTCGAACTCGCGCGCGAGCTGGGCGCCACGGACACCTTCCTCGCGCAGGAGCCCGAGCTCACGAAGAAGATCCGCCAGCGCACCGGGGGCGGGGTGGACTTCGCGCTGGAGTGTGTCGGTTCACCCCAGGTGCTGCGTCAGGCGTTCGACGTGACACGGCCCCTGGGCACCTGCGGGTTGCTCGGACTGCCCGGCCGTGGCGCGGCGGAGGTCTCCCTGCCGATGACGTCCCTGCTCGCCGGCCGGAAGCTGGTGGGCATCCTCGAAGGGGACGCCGACCCGAAGACCTTCCTCCCGAAGCTGGTCGCGCTGCACGCGGCCGGACGCTTCCCGCTGGAGAAGCTCATCCGCACCCATGACTTCGAGGCCATCAACGACGCGGTCCACCAGATGGAGACGCGCACGGCGATCAAGCCGGTGCTGCGCATGCAGGGATGAGGGACGTCATGACCTTCGATGAAGCGGTGAGCGCGGGGCGGATCCGCGCCGAGGAGGCGCTCGCGTTGTTCGACAGCCTGCCCACGGTGGACCTTTCGTTCATGTGGGGCACCTGGAAGGGCAGTGAGCTCCAGACGGAGCACCCCATGGACGGGATGCTCAGCGCGACCGGCTGGTACGGCAAGCAGTTCATCGACGCGGAGAGCGTGCACCCGCTGCTGTTCTTCACGGAGGACCGCGCGGCGGTGTTCCCGGTGGATCCGCGCAGGTGGCCCTCCCCGGAGATACGGGGGCCCGTGGGCCCGCACCGGGCCACGGTGGAGACCGCGAAGTTCAAGGCCCGGCTGCGCATGACGCAGTACCGGGGAAGGCTCAGCGCGACGATGATCTACGACGACTGGCCCACGAACGATGTCTTCCGCCAGGTGGACGCGAACACGCTGCTGGGGGTGATGGACGCGCGGGGCATGCCAGCGCCGTACTTCTTCGTGCTGCGCCGGGATGCGGACGCGCGGCCCTTCGCGCGAGCCCCCTAGTTCCGGAGGGAGGGGCGGGCGGGCTTCACAACGCCCAGCGGTCCACAGGCATGGGGCCCCACGGTCCCGTGCCACCTCGCCCCCAGGGATGAGCCCCCTGCCGGATGTCCCTGGCCGTCACCAGTTCCTTGAAGCGTCACGGGTCCAAGGGATGGGGGGCGTCGCATGTCGGAAGGGGTGGACGATGGATTGCCGGAGGTCCTGCCGGACATTCCGTCCTCACGCCTGCCGGGGTTCCACCGCCTCGATGTGGAGGCGCGGTGGAGGGAGCTGGCGCGGCGGGGGGACGTCTCACCGGAGGAGCTGCACGTGCTGCGGGCCCTGGGCTCGCCGTCCTTCGACATCCTCAACCAGATGATTGAGAACGCGGTGGGGGTGTTCGCCCTGCCGCTGGGGCTGGGGCTGAACCTCACCGTCAACGGGCGCGACCACCTGGTGCCCATGGCGGTGGAGGAGCCGTCGGTGGTGGCGGCGGTGTCGTACGCGGCGAAGGTGGTCCGCCACGCGGGCGGCTTCACCGCGGACGCGGACGCGTCGATGATGATCGCCCAGGTGCAGCTCACCGGCTACGGCTCGCCGGAGCTGGCCCGGGAGCGCCTGCTGGCGCACCGGGAGCAGCTGCTCGCCCTGGCGAACAGCTTCCACCCGGCGCTCCAGCGGCGGGGCGGCGGCGCGCGGGAGGTGCAGGTGCGCATCCTGCCCGCGCCGGAGGGGCCGCAGGGGGAGCCGCTCTTCATCGTGCACCTGCTGGTGGACACGCAGGAGGCCATGGGCGCCAACCTGCTGAACACCATGGCGGAAGGGGTGGCGCCGCTCATCGAGCAGCTCACCGGGGGCCGCGTCTACGTGCGCATCCTGTCCAACCTCGCGGACCAGCGGCTGGCGCGCGCGTCGTGCCGCATCCCGCTGGCGGCGCTGGCGGACTTCGACCTGCCGGGCGAGGACATCGCGGAGGGCATCCTCCAGGCGAGCCGCTTCGCGGAGGCCGACCCCTACCGCGCGGCCACGCACAACAAGGGCGTGATGAATGGGATTGACGCGGTGGCCATCGCCACGGGGCAGGACTGGCGGGCCATCGAGGCGGGGGCCCATGCCTACGCGTGCCGCACGGGCCGCTACGGGCCGCTGTCCCGCTGGACGCTGGAGCAGGGCCACCTGGTGGGGCGCATCGAGCTGCCGCTGGCGCTGGGCATGGTGGGCGGGCCCATCAAGGTGCACCCCGGCGCGCAGCTGGGGCTCAAGCTGTTGCGCGTCACCACGGTGCGCGAATTGGCCATGGTGTTCGCGTCGGTGGGGTTGGCGCAGAACTTCGCGGCGGTGCGCGCCCTGGGCTCGGTGGGCATCCAGAAGGGGCACATGGCGCTGCACGCGCGGTGTGTCGCGGTGACCGCGGGGGCACGGGGCCTGGACGTGGAGAAGGTGGCGCGGCTGCTGGTGGAGCGCGGCAGCGTCAAGGTGGAGACCGCGCGCGAAATCCTCGCGTCCTGCCAGGCCGTGACAGCGCCATGAGCGAGCCGACGAGCGCGTCACCCTCCCTGTTCGCCAGGCTGGCCCGGGGCGTGTACCGGCACTGGGGCTGGGTGCTGGGCGGCGGCGGCGTGCTCCTGGCGCTGGCTGTGTATGGGCTGCTCCAGGGAGGCCACCTCACCACCGGCACCATCGACGGCATCGAGTCCTCGCGGGCGGAGGCGCTGGCCCGGGGCGCCGCCGCGGGCTCGATGGACCAGACGCTGGCGGTCATCTTCCACCGCGACGACTGGACGACCGACGACCCGCGCTTCACCCAGGCGGTGGGCTCGGTGCTGGAGCGCGTGCAGCGGCTGCCGGAGGTCGAAGCGGTGGTGTCGCCCGTGGGAGCCCCCGAGGCCTTCCGCGCCCGCTTCGTGTCGAAGACGGGCCACGACCTGCTGGCGCTGGTGCGGCTCAAGGGGGGCGAGCGCGAGGCGACCGCCGCGTTCCCCGCCGTGCGCGCGGCGCTGGAGGATCCACGCTTCCAGACGACGCTCACCGGCAAGGTGGCCTTCGTGCACGCTCTGAACGAGCTGCTGGAGCACGACCTGCTGCGCGCGGAGCTGCTCTCGTTCCCGCTGGCGCTGCTGGTGTTGCTGTGGGTGTTCCGCACGGTGGTGGCGGCCATGCTGCCGCTGGTGGTGGGCGGGCTGGCGGTGCTCTGCGGCGTGGCGGGCGTGCTGCTGTTGTCGCGCTACACCAACATGGCGCAGTACACGCTCAACGTGGTGTCGCTCATCGGGTTGGGGGTGGCCATCGACTACTCGCTGTTCATCGTGAGCCGCTTCCGCTCGGAGCTGGCGGATGGGCTGACGACGCAGGAGGCCCTGGCGCGCACGCTGGACACGGCGGGACGCGCGGTGGCGTTCTCCGGGCTCGCCGTCACGGTGGGGCTTTCGGGCCTGCTCTTCTTTCGCGGCTCGTACCTGAGCGCCATGGGGCTGGGGGGCGCGCTGGTGGTGGCCTTCGCGGTGCTCTTCGCGCTCACCGTGCTGCCCGCGCTGCTCGCCTGGCTGGGGCCGAGGGTGGACCGGGGGAAGCTGCCCTTCGCGCATCCGAACCGGCGCGGCGGTGCATGGCACGCGCTGGCCACCTGGGTGATGCGGCATCCCTGGTGGGTGCTGCTGCCCACGCTGGCGCTCCTGCTGGCCATGGGGCTGCCCTTCCGGCGCCTGGAGCTGGCGGCCACGGACATCACGGCCCTGCCCGAACACACGGAGGCCCGCCAGGGCGCGCGGACGCTGGCCCGGCTGTTTCCGCGCGAGGCCGCCACGCGCGTGCTGGTGGCGGTGGAGTTCCCCTCCGGCGATGCCTTCACGCCGGAGCGCGCTGGCGCCCTCTTCGATGCCAGCCGGAGGATCGCCTCCCTGCCGGGCGTGGTGGGCGTGGAGAGCGCGGTGGACCTGGTGCCGGGCATGGACCGGGCCACCGTCCAACAGATGGCGGGAGCGCCCCCGCGGGCCGTGCCGCCGGAGCTGCGGGCCGCGCGCGCCGCGTACCTCACCGGGAGCGTGGCGGTGTTGCAGGTGCTGACGTCCTCGGCGCCCAGCAGCCGCGAGGCGCGCGACCTGGTGCGGGCGCTGCGCGAGGACCGCGCGGTGGGG
>NZ_RAWI01000585.1 GCF_003612125.1 Corallococcus praedator | reverse complement strand
CATGTCCACCATGACCTCCAATCCATACAGCATGAGGCGTTCTTGAGACTTGTCGCGTCACATGCCGTGGGCCCTGGACTGGAACCAGAGGCCCCCTGCCCCATGCCACGCTGAATCCTTGAGCCCCCGTCCCCCGCCAGGCCAGCGGGCAGGGCAACCGGCGGCCACCCGGGTTCTGGGGACCCCGGGGCCCCGCTATACTCCCCGCGCCATGACACCGCTCAGCCCCGGAGTCGCCACCTCCCCCGAGCAGGACGCGCCGGCCGTCCCCGGCTCGCTGCGCTTCCGCCGCCTGTGGCTGTTCTCTCCCGGGGCCGACCTGGCCATCCTCGCCATTCCCCTGGCCCTCACGCTCTGCGCCGCCGGGGCCAGCGCGTTCCTGGCGCCCACGTCCGCGGATGGCGCCCACCGGCTGATGTCCTGGACCGCCCAGAACATCCTCGGCAACGCGACCCACGTGGTGCTCACGTTCCTGCTCTTCGGCGTGCACCGGGACGTGCTCACCGCCGCCCCCCGCCAGCCCCGGAACATCCTCGCGGGCACGCTCGCCATGCTCGCGGTGGGCGCGGGCTTCTTCTTCACCTTCTACGCCGACCGCGCCATCCACACCTTCGCGGTGGCCGTCATCTTCAACGTCTTCGGCATGCACCACACCCTGTCGCAACACCGGGGCCTGTGGTCACTGCACGGCCTGCGCGGCGGACAGGTGGGCCTCGCGCCCCCCTCCCCCCTCGAGCGCAGGCTCCAGCAGCTCTACGTCCCGCTGCTCCTGTCCATCCTGCTGGTCCGCATCTTCTTCGTCGCCGAGTCCGCCGCGCCCAACGCCACCGCGTACCTGGACGTGGGCCAGGGCCGCGTGCTGCCGTGGCAGATGCTGCCCGTGCTCATCGCCCTGTGGTTGGGCTACTTCCTGCTGCTGTTCCGCTCCGTGCTGCGCTCCGGCACCGCCAGCGGTCCCAAGGTGCTCTACCTCCTGGGCATGGCGACGGCGACGGGCCTGGCGCTCGTGGCCCCGGAGTGGGGCTACGTCATGCTGCCGGGCATGCACGGGCTGGAGTACTACATGATCAGCGCGCGCATGCTGGAGCCGCGCGAAGGCGACGCGCCCCGCCTGCGCCGCGCGTTCATCTGGCCCGCGATGGTCCTGGCCATGCTCCCGCTGCTCGCGCTGGGCGTGGTGCACGGCTTCCTGCTGGATGGACCCGTGAAGGGCTCGCTCAGCATCGGGAGCGGAGCGCTGTCGCATCCCCTGCTTCGCGGCCTGACGTCCCTGGGCTTCGCGGTGGTGCTCGCCCACTACTACGCGGATGCCTTCATCTTCCGCTTCCGCATCCCCTCCATCCGGCAGGTGATGCTGCGCCGCCTGGGCCTCTCCAGCCCCGCGCCGCTCCCCGCGTCCGGAGCGCGGTAGCCCCCGGCCCTCCCAGAGGGGGCCCCGCGCCGACCCCCGCAAATGAAAATGGCAGGCCCTTCCAAGTGGAGGGACCTGCCATTCATGAGAAGCACCTGGCCGACGCGAGGGCGGCCGAAGCCCCCCAGCGCAAGCCGGAGCGCGGCTCAGTTGTAGGTGTTGTTCTGACCGAAGTTCTTCATCGTCTTCTTCTTCAGGTCGTCCGACGCCGTCTGGCCGTCGTTCTCAACCCCGTCGTTACCCGCGAGGGCCGCGGCGGACGCGCCGAACAGCTTGCGGATGTTGTCGCCGAAGAGCGTGATGACGCCGATGGCCGCGATGGCGATCAGGGCGACGATGATGATGTACTCGGTCATGCCCTGACCACGGGACTTACGGAGCTGGATCTTCTGCTTCTTCGCGAGCGTGTTCATGGGGGTCTCCAGGGGTCTTGCAGCGGTGAAAAACTCACCCTGCGAACGTCAGGGTCGAAACGGACAGTAGAACGATCCCACTCACACCTCCATCCGTCATCGGGAGGATGGGGGGGTGGATCCAGTGATTCCAGCCAGATGGAACCACTCAAGGCCTTTGCAAGGCTGTTTCACGGCCCTCCGGGGGCCGCGGTCGGCGGTGTCGAAGCCTTCGGATCACACGCGGACGGGGGCATGGCTTCGCAGAACTCCTTGTAGGCCCACTGGAGCTTCGCATCCTCCGGGTGGCGAGGCACCACCTCCCGGGCCAGCGCGATGGCGACCTCGTCGCTCCGGGGCGTCCACACCGTCCGGGCCGCCCAGGCCCGGGCCGACGCCAGCTTCAGGTAGGCCGTCGTCAGCTCCGGCGAACGTCCTCCCTTCGCCACCTCCGGCTCCAGCAACGTAGCCGCCACCGTCAACTCGCCCTGCGCCACCAACGTCTTGCCCAGCGCGAGCGCGGAGGCCGGATCCTCTGGCGCCAACGTCCGCCACAGCGTCGCCACGCCGCGCACCAGCGGATCCTTCTCCGCGTGATACCGCTCGATGTTGCGGTACAGCCACGCGGCCTGCTCGGCCGTGGGCGGGTGCTCGCGCACGTAGTCGTGCAGCAGCAGCCCGGGGCCCGAGTCCGGCGCCCGGCGCTCGTCCTTCACCCGCACGTCCGTCTGCGACAGGAAGAAGGCCACCGGCGAGGCGTACTCCAGCAGGTTGTGGTCATCCGTGTTGATGGGCCCCTCCCCCGCGAACGCCTTCTGCCCTTCGTCGCTGTGCACCTGCTTGGACAGCAGCGCGAACAGGTCCTTGATGTCCACCCGCTCCAGGTCCGCCTTCACTTCGGGCCGGGCCATGCGCGCGGCCACCGACGCGGCGTCGAAGGACAGGGGCTTGCGGCTGGCCACCATGACCAGGTCCTCCGGCCCCAGCCAGGTGGTGGCGTGGGGGAAGGTGTCGCGCAGCGTGCGCATCACCAGCCGCACCAGCTCCCGGTTGCTCTCGTACGTGTGGATCCACTGCACCAGCACGCCGTCGTCGGCCAGGTGCTTGTCCACCAACTGGAAGAAGTCGCGCGTGAAGAGGCCGGACACGCCCGCCACCCACGGGTTGGAGGGCACGCTGACGATGAGGTCGTACTTGATGGGCGCCAGCGCCATGAACGTCTTCGCATCGTCGATGTGGACGTGCGTGCGCGGGTCGTCCACCGCGTTGCGGTTGTCCGCCTTGAACAGGCGCGCCCCTTCGATGACCGCCGGGGAGATCTCCACCATGTCCAGGCGCTCCACCGGGTGCGCCAGCACGCTGCCCGCGGTGATGGCCGCCCCCGAACCCACCAGGAGCACGTTGCGCGGCTCGCGCGGCTGGAGCAGCGCACCCAGGTGGCCCGCGACCACCTGCGTCTCGATGTCGCCCCCGTTGGAGGCGTCCACCTTGCCGTTGATCTTCATGAAGCGCAGGTTGTCCTTGGGCACCTCGCCCACCATCACCGTGGCGAAGGTGTCATCCGCGTAGAACAGGGGACGGATCCGCTTGCGCGTGCTCTCCACCAGCGTCGCGTAGCTCTCCGGGGGCTTGCGGCTCACGCGGATCGCGGAGATGTCGCTCAGCGTCTGCGGCCAGCCGTACATCCCTCCCAGCACGCCCAGCACCAGCACCGCCGCCACGCCCACGGGCGCCAGCGTCCGCCACAGGGGCACCGCCTTCGCGCCTTCTGCGTCCGGCCGGTGGGCGCTCGCCTCGAACGCCAGCCCCGCGGCCAGCAGGTTCGCCACCGCGCCCGCGACGAAGTTGCCCTGCATGCCCCAGAAGGGCATCAGCACCATGCCGCCCAGCACCGCGCCGGAGATGGTGCCCAGCGTGTTCCACAGGTACACGCCGCCCAGCTGGCGCCCCACCTCGGACACCTTCGCCGTGGCCACCCGCGCGGCGGCCGGGAAGGCCGCGCCCATGATGAACGTGGGGATGAGCAGCACCAGACAGCAGAACGCGAAGGTGATGGCCTGGAACATCGGCCACGTCTCCACCGCGCGCGTGAGCATCCACTCCGACCAGCGGAACAGGTGCGGCAGCCGCACGTACAACGGCAGCGCCACGCAGAGGCTCAGCACAAGCCCCACCTGCGTCCAGCCATACAGCTTCAGCGAGTCCCCGCCCTCCTTGCGCGTCATCAGCCAGAAGCTGCCCAGGCCGATGCCCAGGATGAACGCCGTCAGGATGAGGGTGAAGGCATAGGTGGAGGCCCCCAGGACGATGGACAGCAGGCGGATCCACGTCACCTGGTACAGCATCGACGTGAAGCCCGACAGCATCACGCCCAGCAGCGCGGCGCGCACCGCCCGCCGGGGATAGGCCACATCCTCCACGGCCGCCGCCGCCC
>NZ_RAWI01000584.1 GCF_003612125.1 Corallococcus praedator | reverse complement strand
TCCCTCCCCCTGTGCGCGGACAGGGCACGGGCCTTGCTTAGTGCCTGGGCAGCGAGGACTCGGGGTTCGGAGGGTTGGTCGATGGCGGAGGTCTTCTTCTGGTGCGCGGCGCTGGCACTCGTGCACACGTATTTTCTCTATCCCCTGAGCCTGTTCGCCCTGGAGGGCATGGCGCAGGTCTTCCAGAACGCGCGACGGATGCGTGCCGGTGAGGCCGCTCGGGCGGGCGCTCCCGCCGGGCCGCTGCCGTCGGTGAGCCTGGTGGTGGCCGCCTACAACGAGGCGAGCTGCATCGAGCAGAAGCTCCAGAACAGCCTGGCGCTGGACTACCCGGCTGACCGCTTCGAGGTGCTCATCGGTTCGGATGGCTCGTCGGACGGGACGGATGGACTCGTGCAGAAGTGCACGGATCCCCGCGTGCGGCTGTCGCCCGCGGCCCGCGCCGGCAAGACGACGGTGCTCAACCGCTGCATCCCCGCCGCCCATGGCGACATCGTGCTCCTGTCGGATGCGAACACGATGATCGACGCGGACGCGGTGCGGAAGCTGGTGCGCCACTTCGAGGATCCGGAGGTCGGCGCCGTCTGCGGCAAGCTGCGCCTCTACAACCCCACGAAGCAGGACTACGAGGAGAGCGCCTACTGGAGCTACGAGTCCCTCATCAAGATGTACGAGGGCAAGCGGGGCGCGGTGGTGGGGGCCAACGGCGGCCTGTATGCCATCCGTCGCTCGCTCTTCACGCAGCTTCCCCCGTCCACCATCGTGGATGACTTCGTGATTCCGCTGCGCATCATGGAGGCGGGCTACAAGGTCAACTACGAGGAGAACGCCGTCGCCCACGAGGAGACGACGGAGGATTACGGCAAGGAGTTCGGCCGGCGTGCGCGCATCGCGGCGGGCAACTTCCAGAGCCTGAAGCTCGTGCCCGGGCTGCTGCTGCCCACGGCGGGCTTCCCCGCGTTCGCGTTCTGGTCGCACAAGCTGCTGCGCTGGTGCGCGCCCGCGCTGATGGTGGCCGCGCTGCTGGCGAACCTGTTCCTGCTCGACAGCACCTTCTACCAGGTGACGCTGCTGGGCCAGGCGCTGTTCTACGCCCTGGCGTACCTGGGCAAGGCCGCGGTGTTCAAGAGTGGCGCCGCGAAGCGCGTGGCCTCCGTGGCCTACTACTTCGTCACCATGAACATGGCGATCGCCGTGGGCTTCTGGCGCTTCCTGCGCAACTCGCAGCGCGCCGCGTGGGACCGCACCGCGCGGGTGCCGTCCGCCACGTAGCCGTCGGATTTCTTGAAGAAGGCAGTGCAGGCCCGTCGCTCTTACCGGCGGCGCTCCGGCTGGTTCCGGAAGTGCCCCGGTCGCGACCGACAGGCCGTCGGATTCATCGAGAAACGCAGTGCAGGCCCGTCGGTCTCCCTGGCGGCGCTCCGGCTGGTTCCGGAAGCGCACCGGTCGTGACCGACGGGCTTTCTGCGTTGGGGGCCCCGCCGTTCCGGTGGGGCAGGGGGCCTACCGGGCCGCCACCGCCACGGGCTTCCCCGTACCGGCGGGCAGCACGCTGCCGAACGCGGCGAAGAGCTGCCCGGTGAGGACGTGCGTCTGTCCGGGGCCGGGGTTGCGCAGCATGTCGTTGAGCACCTCGCCCGTCTTCGGATCGCGGGGCAGGTGGGGGCGCGCCAGGTTCATCCGGTAGCGCACCACGCCGCGCCTCACGCGGTGGATGACGGTGACGGTCCCATCCGAGTCCACCCCGTCCACGAGGCCCACGTGCGTGAGGCCGTCGTTGCGGCGACCGTCGCGGTTCTGGTCGTACGTCTCACGGAAGAACACCAGGTCCCCCGGCACGGGGCGGCCCTCCGTGTACACGCGGCCGTTCGCGCGGGCGTAGCGGTAGAGCGCGGTGACGCCGTTGTCCCCGGGCTTCAACGTGCCCCGGAAGGTCAGGCCCGCCTGCGCATACGTGGCCTCGATGAGCGCCGTGCAGTCTGCCGGGTAGCGCCGGCCATTCACCTGGACGGACGACTCGCCCACCAGCGAGCGCGCCGTGGCGAGCACGCGCTCCCTCGGGTTGGCGACGGGCACCGGGCTCGCGGCGGTCTTCTTCGCGGGCGTGACGGTGGGGCGCGCCTTGGCCGGGGCCTTGTTCGCGGGCGCCTTCGCCACCGCCGTGCCCTTCGTCCCCGTGTCAGGATGGGCCTTGGCGGGATGCCCGGCGGACGGGGCGCGGGGGCTCTCACGCGGCGTCACCGACGCGGACAGCGCGGCGCGGGGGAAGGCCGGCGGCGAGGCGGAGTGGTAGCGCACAGACTCCGAGGCCACCCAGCCGCCCACGGGCGACCCGGTCGCGCAGCCCGTCGTCATCGCCAGCATCGCCATCCATGTGCCCAGCTTCATGGCCACCTCTCCCTGTAGCGTCCTGGGGCACAGGCTCGCCCCGGTGGCCCGTGTGGTCAAAAAAACCACCCAGGCAACCGGGCAGGACGGCTCGGGTTTTCGCCGGGGGGCGGGTGGGGTATTGCTGGAGGCGAATGCCCACCTTCCGCCGCGCCTTCGCCCTGCTGCTGCTGGCCACCGGTTGCTCGCACACGTCCTTCGAGCGCGCGAGCGAACAGGACACCGTCCAGGCCTACCGCGACTTCCTGCGCGAGTACCCGGATGATCCGGAGGCGACCACGGCGCAGGGGCGCATCGAGGGCCTGGAGTTCGACGAGGCGAAGCGCCTGCACTCGGTCCTCGCCTACAAGCGCTTCCTGGAGACGTATCCGGACGCGCCGCAGCGCCGGGTGGTGAAGTCCCTGCTGGAGGGCCTGCGCTTCAACGCGGCGAAGCAGGCGGACACGGAGGCCGGGTGGCGGCAGTTCCTCGCGGAGCATCCGGACGGCACCCACAAGGACGAGGCCCGGGCCCTGCTGCAGGCGGCCGAGACGCGCGACATGCGCGCCACGACCGACCTGGCGCGCATGGTGACCCTCCTGAAGGGACAGGCGGAGGGCACGCCCCGCGATGAGCTGGAGCGGAAGCTGGACGACGAGAGCTACGTCCAGGCCACCGACGCCGGGAAGCTCTTCGCCTACCTGCGCGACTTCGCCTCGGGCGTGCACCGCGAGGAGGCCCGCGTCCGGTTGCTGGAATTGGAAGTGGAAGGGCTGCTCGTCTCCGGGCTCGTGGACGAGGCCGAGGCGAAGGTGAAGGTCCACCCGCTGGGGCCCAAGCTGACGGGCTTCCCCGCACGCCTCGCCCGCGCCCGCGCCGAACAGGGCGCCCTGGCCTGCACGGAGCCCGCCGCCCGCGCGATGCAGGCCGGCCACTACCTGCGCGACCTGGAGGACCTGAAGCGCGCCCTCGTCGCGCCGGATCCGCTGGACCGCTGGCAGGCCGCCGAGGAGCTGGGGCAGCACGTGTCGGTGCGCGTGGTGGATCCGCTCCTGGAGGCGCTGCGCACGGCGCGCAACCCGCTGATCCGTCAGAAGGCGCTGGAGTCGCTGCGCACGGTGCTCTCCGCGCTGCCCGCGCCCGTGGCCGGCTACGAGGTCGCCGTGCGGTTGGAGTCCCTGCGCGAGCGCGCCAGCAGCCCGGAGCTGTACCTCACCGTCGCGGCGCTCCTGGACCTGAGCGGGCAGTTGGAACAGGCCGCCAGCCAGTACCAGCGCGTCTATGAGTCCGGTGGCACGGATCCGGTGGTGCTCTGGCGCTGGGTGCAGCTGCGCGAGCAGCGCCACCAGGCCTTCTCCGCGGCGGTGGCGGCCCGGCAGCTCGCGGTGTGGGCCCAGACGACCGCGCGGGACGAGGCGGTGTCGGCGGAGGGTGGGGTGCCGCTCGCGGCCGCCCGGCAACTGTGCGCGGCCGTGGTGGATGCCCGGTACGCGGCCGAGGCCATCACCCGCGCCCGCGCGGTGAAGACGGAGTTCCCGGAGGACCTGGCCACCTTCGAGCGCACCGCCCGGGACGCGGTGCGCCTCGCGGAGGCGAAGCTCGCGGACGCGGAGCTGCTCCTGCGCCAGCAGCACCCCGGCGTCCGCACCTGCGCGGATCAGCAGGTGGCCGAGCGCCTGTCCCAGGGCGTGAAGGAGCGCACCCAGGCCCTCCAGGCGTCGAACGCGAAGCTGCCAAAGCCCGTGGGCGTGCTGCTCCTGGAGCTGGCCCGGGAGCGGGATCCCTCCCCGGAGGTCCGGGCCGTGGCGGCCTCCCGGTTGGCCGGATCCACCCCTCCCTGAGACGGACTGGCACCCCCGGTCGCGGCGGTTAGAGTCCTGCCCCCCATGAC
>NZ_RAWI01000583.1 GCF_003612125.1 Corallococcus praedator | reverse complement strand
CCGGTCTTGTTGGCTCGGAGATGTGTATAAGGGACAGACACAATCGGTAACGCGAGGGACATTTTCGCGGCACATGGGGGGCGCACCTTCTCGTCCTGTCAGCCCGGAAGCCCCGGGCCTCGGCGACACGGGCCTTCGTGGGGGGCAAACCCCTCCCAGTCGGTCCCCCACGGTGTCCACGTGTCGCCAGGCCCCGGCTTCCGGGTGCGGTCATCCCGCGCACCCCGCGCGCACCCACTGGAGGAGAGCGTCACCATGAAGCGCCACCTGTTCACGCTGGGCCTGCTGCTGTCCGTCCCCGCCTTCGCCGAAAACACCACCACCGCCTCTTCTCAGGAAGCGCACCGGCCGCCGCACGAGCGCAAGTCCCCGGTCCAACTGCTGCTGGAGCACCGCCAGGACCTGGCCCTCTCCGACACCCAGGCCGCGGGCCTGGAGCGCATCCAGGCGGCGCTGGAGGTGAAGAACGCGCCCCTGATGCAGTCCCTCGAAGCCCTGAAGCCGGCCCGTCCGCCCGGGGACGGGACGCGGCCCCAGGGCCCGCCGCCCGCCAGCGGCACCCAGGAGGACGCCACGCGCCGAGCGAACCGGGAGCAGGCCCACGGCCTCTTCGACCAGCTGCGCACGAACGTCACCCAGGCGTACCAGGAGGCCGAGCAGCTCCTGACGGACGCCCAGAAGACCCAGGCCCGGACGCTCCTCCAGGCGGAGATGGCGGCCCACCGGCCGGGGCATGGAGGCCGGGGCGGTCCGCCCCCTGGTGAGTAGCCCCGCAGGCCCGGGCCCGGCCCCCCGTCCGCTTGAGGGGGGCCGGAAACCCGCCGGTTGGAATGTCGTTTCCTGAAAGTCACGAACTCCCCGTCAGGATGTCAGAGGCTCCCCGTATGTTTCCGGGAACATGGGGGCGCAGATGCAGACGATGTTGGTGTTCGTACCGGTGGTCCTGTTGGTGGGGGCCGTGTTGATGATTCCCCGCTCCCGTCGCCGCGTGCGGCGGTGGAAGGTGCGGGCCGGGTAGGGCGGATCCGGGCTCCGGATCCGACCCCCCAAAAGGGGGTGACGGGGAATGATCAGGGGGACCGAAAACGTATGCTTGACTGAGGCGTGCGGGCTCGGTACAAGCGGCCTCACTGAAGCAACGGCGGGCCGCCAAGGGCGGATAGCTCAGCGGTAGAGCGGCGCCCTTACAAGGCGATGGTCACAGGTTCAATCCCTGTTCCGCCCAAGAGATTTTGTGGGGAGTTAGTTCAGTTGGTTAGAACGCCGGCCTGTCACGCCGGAGGCCACGGGTTCAAGTCCCGTACTCCTCGCCACTAGAGAGGCCCGGAACCGAAAGGTTCCGGGCCTTTCGCTTTTCTGGCTGCCCGCTGCATCGCGCGCTCCCGGGCCTCCGGTGCGAAGTGGGCGTCGCCGATGGCGGCATGGCTCCCCCACTCCCGCGCAGCCGAAGCCCCGCGCAGCCGTCAGGCGCGCGTCAGCGTGAGGGCCCGCCCTTGGCTGTTCCCTTGAAGTCAGCGGCGGCCCGCCGTGCCATCCGCCCCAGGCGGTGGAGAGGTCGCGCGACTCCGCCAGTCCACTCGCGGCGTCTTCTCCTTCAACGGCTCCTTCCTGGCCTCAGCCTGGGGCGCCGCGCTCACCGCGTTCCGCACCTGCTTGGGGGAGCACTCAAAGGCACCCGGGGGATGCCCGCAGTCGATTACTGCATGGCCCAGACCGACCCACGCCTGATTTGAGAAAGACCGGCCCGCATTCACTCTCTCGCCTCCAATTCATCGGGCCGTGATGGTCCGAACCGAAGGAGGGGGAACATGAAGCGAATCCAATGGTACGTCATGGGCAGTGTCCTCACGGCCGGTCTCCTGGGGCTCGCGCACGAAGCCTACGGTGAGGCGCCCGAGGAGGACCTCTCCATGCACTCGCAATGCAAGCTGCGCCTGCTGAAAGGCAGCTACGTCTACGCGAACAGCGGGTTCTATTTGACGGGAGGCGAGCGGGTCCCCTTCGCGCAGGCGGGGCGTGAGGTCTTCCAGGGAGACGGCACGTTCACGGGCTCGGCGACCGTCAATACCAATGGGGTGAGCTCGCGCATCGTCTACTCTGGCACCTACACCCTCGACTCCAATTGCCGCGGCACCGCGAAGACCACTGACAACACCGGCGTCACGGATCACTACGACTTCTTCGTCACGAAGAACGGGGAGACCCTGACCTACGTCCAGACCGACCCCGCCTACATCACGGCCACCTTCGAGGTCCGACGGGACGACTGACGTTCCTGGATGCCGCCGGGCAGAACAGACGCCCGGCGTCCCAGGCCCCTCCGCCAGTCCATGGCCAGCCGCTTCAGGCATATCGACGGGAGCGAAGCCATGGTCAGCTCCCTGGGGCTGGTGCTGCTGGAGTTCGCCACGGGGCGACACCTCGACTACCCGGGGAATCTCAAGGTGGAGGACGAGTCTCCTCGCCTCTCGCGGGAGCAGGGCCAACGCGTGCTCGCGGCACTGGCCACGACGATGGACATGAACCTGCCGCCTTTCGTGGAGGACGCCGTCCAGCGCGCCATGGTGTTCAGTGGGAAGGACGTGAAGGAGGCCGCGTTCGGGCTGTCCACCTCGCTGCGCTCCGTCTTCCTGCGGTTGCTGTGCCGGGAGCCCGCGTCTCGCTACCCGACAGCGGCAGCGCTGGAGCTGGAGTTGCGCGGGCAGCTCGCGCGGCTGGGGCCGTACAGCGCGGCGGATGCGGTGAAGGAAGTAGAGACCGCCCTCTTTGAAGGCGGCGAGGCCATGGAGGAACTGAATCTGCTGGAGGACGAGGGCGGCATCGTCCCGGCCTTTCCGCCGCGGAGTCAGGACTCCATCCCCACGGAGCCGCGCCCGCTGCGAAGCGCGGACGAGACGACGACAGAGCCGGGACCGGGCGCCTTGCGCCTGTCACGGCATTAACAGTCGCCGGCTCGACGCAGCCGACCTTCACCCCTGGGTAGCAGCGCGGGCCCTGCGGGAGCCGGGCTGAATGTCAGACGTGTGTCCTTTGCTCTCCTCGGAGGTGTCACTCCCAGGGGGCGTGGATGCGAATGACGCGAAGTGGGGCTGTCTGGCTGTGGCTGCTGTTGCCGGTGGCCGCATGGGCCGAGGACGTCCCGGAGGTGCCGCCCGAGGAGGAGGAACAGCGCCCCCTGGACGAGGCCTGGCGCAACTTGCTGCGCGTGGAGGCGACGACATTGTCCTTCCTGCCGCGCGCGGGCGTCGGCACGAGCGAGGGCTTCCTCCAGGTGGAGCCGACCCTCATTCTCGACGGAGGCGCGGAGTTTGGCCTCAACCTGGGCACGCCCGTGCGGTTGCGCCTCTGGGGTGGTGGAGGGGCCGCGGGCTTCGTGCGGAAGGAGGACTGGGACAGCCTCTCAGACTTCGGACAAGTGGTGCGCGGGCTCAAGCTGGGCTCGAACGACGCGCCCGTGGGCGTCTGGTTCGGCGCGCTGGAGTCCTACAGCCTGCTGTCCGCGCACCTCGTGCGGCGCTACTCCAACCGAAGCAATCCCGACTACCACCCAGCGGGCGGCTTCCTCACCGGCACGCTGGGGCCCCTCTATACGCAGGCGTTCGTCTCGGACGTGCTGGGCGCGCGACTCATGGGGGCGGAAGTCGCGCTGGACCTGGAGCACGTCCTCTTCGGCCAGCCCCGCGCGCAGGGCCGCTACACGCTGGCACTGTCGGCGGTGCATGACTGGGGGAAGGCCGGAGGTCGTGCGCCACCGGTGACGCTGGCGCACCTGGACGGCACCGCCGTGGTGGTGGTGCGGCCGGGCTTCGAGGCCCACCTGCATGCCGGTTGGGGCGGACGGCCCGGTGTGGGCGGCGCATGGGGTGCGGTGGTGGGAGCGGGCGCGGATGCGTTGACGCCCACGTTGGACATGCGGCTGCGGTTGGAGGTGCGCAGGCAACACGGCGGCTTTCGTCAGGGCTTCTTCGGCCCGGACTACGAATTGGCGCGCTTCAAGGCGGCGGGGCCGGAGGGATTTCCGCTGGCGGAGACACCCTTCCCTGACGGGTATTCGGCCCATGGCGAGGCGGAGGTGGGCTGGGACGCGGTCCGCCATGGCGGCCTCTCCAAGCACCTGAAGGTGTCGCTGGGCGCGGAAGCCTTCTCGTGGGGCCGCTTCGACGTGGACGGGCGCATGGCGGTGCAGCTCTTCGCGCGCAGCCTGGAATTGACGTTGAAGGGACTTGGGG
>NZ_RAWI01000582.1 GCF_003612125.1 Corallococcus praedator | reverse complement strand
GCCCGGCCCCGCTCCTGCGCCACGTAGAGCAGCTGGGGGTACTCCCGGTCCCAGAGGGCCTGGAGCTTCGCGACATCCAGCGACTCGAAGCCACCGCGGTACTGCTCCAGCAGCGCCGTGAGCTGCTGCCTGTCCGTGTCCACCGACGCCATGCACCCCTCCCTGTCGCCCCACGAAAAGAACGTGGAGGCCCGCCCCACAGGGATGACGGGCCCCCACGCATGATGTCACCTGCTCGCATCGCGACCTACCTGGGGCATGCATCCGTTTTCCACGCGGCCTCGTAGCGCCAGGCCCTGAACCCGCCCGCCTGCCCACCGGGCGGCGCCACGGTGGCCCGTCGCGCCCGGCTCGACACGGGGTGTCGTCCCGCCATGGAAGGCCCACTTTAGAACGCACGCGCGTTCCCGACGGGTCCCATCCCCGCGAGGACGTGATGGACGCCCTCACCCTCTTTCCAAGGAGCGACATCATGGCATTGCTATCGAACCTGCTGGCCGCGCTGAGCGGCTCCCGCCGCAGCGTCCTCACCGGCAGCGGCTGGAACCGGGGACGCTCCTCCTATGGACGCCGTCCGCGCGGTTACGGCTACCGCGGACGCCAGTCCACCGGCGCGGGTGGCTCGTTCGGCCGGATGCTGCTCGCGGGCCTGGGCGCGTACGGCCTGCGCCGGTTCTTCAACAGCCGCTCGCGCGTCACCGGGTATTGAGCCGGACCGCCGGACGCGGGTGTCGCCGGGGAGTACCGTGGACTCCCCCTGTGCATGGCGCGCCCCCAGCCGGCCCCCTCAGGCACCGGAGGGTTCCACGGCCTCCTCCCGGTGCCTGACATCCCGCACGCGCCGTCCGTGCGAGCGCCTCCGCCTGGAGTAGGGTCCGGTTCCATGACCGGCCTCCGCCGGCGGAAGAGGACTCGCACACATGGCGAAGGCGAAATACGTCCTGGCCCTGGACCAGGGCACCACCGGAACCCACGTCTCCATCCTCGACACCCGGTTGCAGGTGGTGGGGCGCTCTTACAAGGAGCTGACCCAGCACTTCCCGAAGCCGTCGTGGGTGGAGCACGACCTGAACGAAATCTGGTCCACCAGCGAGTGGTGCATCGCGCGCGCCCTCAAGGACGCGGGGCTCACCGGCAAGGACATCGCCGTGGTGGGCATCACCAACCAGCGTGAAACCACCGGCCTGTGGACCCGCGACGGCGGCGAGCCCCTGGCGCGCGCCATCGTCTGGCAGGACCGCCGCACCGCGGACATCTGCCAGGAGCTCAAGAACCAGGGCGTGGAGCCCCGCGTGCGCGAGATGACGGGCCTTGTCCTGGACCCGTACTTCTCCGGCACCAAGCTCACCTGGCTCTTCAAGCACCTGAAGGGCGCGAAGAAGCGCGCGGAGAAGGGCGACGTGTGCTTCGGCACCATGGACTCGTGGCTCGTCTACAAGCTCACCGGCGGCGTGGCCCACGTCACCGACGTGTCCAATGCCAGCCGCACCCTGCTCATGGACCTGCGCTCGCTGGAATGGGACAACGAGCTGTGTTCGCTCCTGGGCGTTCCCCGCGCGTGTCTGCCGGAGATCCGCGGCAACGCGGAGGTGTATGGCACCACGCGCGGCATGAAGAGCCTGCCGGACGGCGTGCTCGTGGCGGGCATGGCGGGCGACCAGCAGGCGGCCCTCTTCGGGCAGGCGTGCTTCAACCCCGGTGAATCCAAGTGCACCTACGGCACCGGCGCCTTCCTCTTGATGAACACCGGCACCCAGCCGGTGCGCTCCACGGCCGGGCTGCTCACCACCGTGGCGTGGAAGCTGGGGGACACCACACACTACGCGCTGGAGGGCAGCTCCTTCATCGCGGGCGCCGCCGTGCAGTGGCTGCGCGACGGCCTCAAGGTCATCAAGCGCGCCCCGGACGTGGAGGCGCTGGCCGCCAGCGTGAAGGACTCCGGCGACGTCGTCTTCGTGCCGGCCCTGGCGGGCCTGGGCGCGCCGCACTGGCGTCCGGAGGCGCGCGGCCTGTTCGCCGGCCTCGACCGCTCCACCACCGTGGCGCACCTGGCGCGCGCGACGCTGGAGGGCGTGGCGCTCCAGATTTACGACCTGGCGGATGCGATGCGCCGCGACAGCGGGCGGGACATCCCCGTGTTCAAGGCGGACGGCGGCGCCGCGGCCAACAACCTGCTCATGCAGTACCAGGCCGACCTGCTGGGTGTGCCGGTGGTGCGTCCGCGCAACCTGGAGACCACCGCCCTGGGCGCGGCCTTCCTGGGCGGCCTGGGCGCCGGGGTGTGGACCAGCCCGGACGCCATCCGCCGCGCGTGGAAGGCGGACCGCACCTTCAAGCCGAAGATGAAGCCCGACGTGCGCGCGCGCCACCTGGAAAAATGGAAGCAGGCGGTTTCACGCGCGTGAGTTGACACACCGAAGAGCGGACACCGCACGCGCCGGGGCTTCCATCGGAACAGGGAGCGGGTAGAACGCGAAGCATGGCCTACGACCGCACGTTGCTCTCCCCGGATGCGCTCCAGACCTTCCTCGCGAAGCACCCCGCCTGGACGCACGAGGGCGGGATGATCCGCCGCGTCTATGAGGCGCCCTCCTTCCTGGAGGGCATCGCCTTCGTGGAGAAGGTGGCGAAGGCCGCGGAGGCCGCCAACCACCACCCGGACATCGACATCCGGTGGCGCAAGGTGACGCTGGCGCTGGTGACCCACGACGCGGGCGGCATCACCTTCCGCGACACCGACCTTGCCACGGAGGCGGACCGCCTCTTCGGCGAAGGGGCCGGCGGTCGGTGATTCAAGGCTTGCGTGGCACGGCGTGGGCCCTGGCGTGCGCGGTGTGTCTCATCGCGTCCGCCGCCCCCGCCCAGGATGAGGTCCCCACCGAGCCCCGCCCGGAGCGGCTGTACCTCAACTCCGGCGCGCTCCTGGGCGCGGCGCGCGTGGTGGGCCTGGGCGGCGCCTACGTGGGCGTCGCGGAGGGCACCGGCGGCTTCGCCAGCAACCTCACCGCCCTGGCCCAGCGCAGCCCCACGCTGGAGCGCGACTGGGACATCGGCATCACCCTGTCCGCGTTGGACCTGCCCTTCACCGGGACCCAGAGTCGGGACCTGGACAACGACGGCCGGGCCGACGAAACCGTGAACAGCCGCCAGCTGCTGGGCGCGCTGATGCTGCAATACAAGCGCTTCGGCGTCGGCTTCCTGTGGCGCAACAGCAGCGCGGGCTACTGCATCAACGTCGGCTGCCGCAACCAGGGTGACAAGCTGAGCGTCTCCCTGTCCCAGTCCGCGCTCGCGGGCTCCATCGCCTTCGGTCAGGACGACTTCATCCTGGCGCTGGGCATCTTCTCCGCGGAGGCGAGCTTCAGCGAACAGGGCGACGAGTCCTGGCTCTACGGCGACTCCGGGGTGGCGGTGGACATGCTGTTCCGTCCGCACGGGCGGCCCTACCGCATCGGCGTGGTGGTGCGGCCGGAGGTGGTGGCCGGCTGGCGGCCCGCCGAAGGCCAGGGGGCCGTCATCGCGGGGCGGCAGATCTACTCGGCGGTGGTGTCGCCCGCGTTGCTGTCCATTGGCGCCAGTTGGAGGCTGGGCGAGGGCGCGCACCGCTACAACCGGCTGTCCCCGGCCGCGCGGCGGCAGCTCCTGGTGGACGGGGATGACCTGCCGGTGCCGGACGAGGGGCCGCGTGACGCGCCGTCCGGCCGGTGGCTCCTCACCGCGCAGGTGGACCTCATCTCCAGCGTGAGCAACGCGGTGGCGGCGCGCTCGCTCGCCTCCGCGGAGGAGCCGCAGCACGTGGGCGACTCCACCGCCTTCCAGCCGCGCCTGGGCGCCGAATGGGACACCTTCCCGGGCCGCCTCCGTCTGCGCGGCGGCACCTGGCTGGAGGCGTCCCCCTTCGCGGGCCGCAACCTGCGGCCGCACCTCACCGGCGGCTTCGAGCTGTTCGTGCTGAGCTACTGGGAGGACTGGTCCGTCTCCGCGTCGTTCGACCTGGCGAGCCGGTACACCAACTGGGGCGTCTCCATCGGCTTCTGGCGGTAATGTCTGGCTTTGGAGTCCGGGTGGGTAAACGCGAGGACCAACCAGGGTGCTCGCGTCCCCTCTCCACGGCGTCCCACGCCCCACGCGCGTGACGCGCGGTGCGTTCAGCAGCGGGCGACCGAGCAGCCTCCAGGGCAGCCGTTGCTGGTGTGCGACAGCGTGAGGAACCTGCCATCCACGGAGGGGATTCCATGTATCTGGGGCGGGGGTGGCGCAGGACTGTCGTGAGAGCGACGGTGCTGGGTTTGGCGATGGGTGGGGC
>NZ_RAWI01000581.1 GCF_003612125.1 Corallococcus praedator | reverse complement strand
CTTCATGGGGGGCCTCGGGGGAGAGGGGGAGGCCGAAAGACATCGGCCGGTCGCCCATCCTGGTCCAGGGTGACGCGTCGCGCTAGGGTCGGGGCCGGTTGACGTACCGCAACCGGATGAAATGAGGGAGTTGGGCTCATGCACCTGTCCCCCCGAGACGTGGACAAGCTGCTCCTGCACCAGGCGGGCGTCGTCGCCCAGAAGCGCCTGGCGCGAGGACTGCGGCTCAACTACCCGGAGGCGATGGCGCTCATCGCCACCCAGTTGCTGGAGTTCATCCGTGACGGCAGGAGCGTGGCGGAGCTGATGGACCTGGGGCGTCGTTTCCTGGGGCGCGCGCAGGTGATGGACGGCGTGCCGGAGATGATCGCCGAGGTGCAGGTGGAGGGCACCTTCCCGGACGGCTCCAAGCTCGTCACCGTGCACCACCCGGTGGTGGCGGAGCACGGGGACCTGACGCTGGCGCTCTACGGCAGCTTCCTGCCGGTGCCTTCGCTGGACCGCTTCACCGTGCCGGCCGCGTCCCCTGAAGGGCCGCCGGGGCAGGTGAAGGCGGAGGGCGGGATGCTGGAGTTGAACGCGGGCCGCGAGGCCATCACCCTGCGCATCACGCACCGGGGCGACCGGCCCATCCAGGTGGGCAGCCACTACCCGTTCGCGGAAGTGAACCGCGCGCTGGTGTTCGACCGGGGCCGCGCCTACGGCCACCGGCTGGACATCCCCGCCGGCACGGCGGTGCGCTTCGAGCCGGGCGAGGTGAAGACGGTGTCACTGGTCCCCATCGCGGGTGAGCAGGTGGTGCGCGGCGGCAACGCGCTGGGCAGCGGCAAGGTGTCCGACGAGGGCCGCGAGCGCCTGCTCCAGGCCGTGCGTGAACAGGGCTTCGGTCACGAACCCGAGAACGAGAGCCCGAACCCGAACCCGGAAGGTCGCTCATGAGCCGCGGAATGGATCGCCGCCACTACGCGGACATGTTCGGCCCCACCACGGGGGACCGGGTGCGGCTGGGAGACACCGGCCTGTGGCTCCAGGTGGAGAAGGACGCCACCGTCTACGGCGACGAGTGCAAGTTCGGCGGCGGCAAGGTGCTGCGCGAAGGCATGGGCCAGCGCGCGGGCGCGGGGGACGCGGACGCGCTCGACTGCGTCATCACCAACGCACTCATCGTGGACTGGACGGGCATCTTCAAGGCGGACGTGGGCCTGAAGGCGGGGCGCATCGCCGGCATCGGCAAGGCGGGCAACCCGGACGTCATGGCGGGCGTCACGCCGGGCATGGTGGTGGGCGTCACCACGGAGGTCATCGCGGGCGAGGGGCTCATCCTCACCGCGGGCGGGCTGGACACGCACATCCATTTCATCTGCCCGCAGCAGGCGGATGAGGCCATCGCCAGCGGCATCACCACCTGGGTGGGCGGCGGCACGGGCCCCGCGACGGGCACCAACGCCACCACCTGCACGCCGGGCGCGTGGAACCTCCAGCGGATGCTGGAGGCCACGGACACGCTGCCCCTGAACATCGGCCTCACCGGCAAGGGCAACACGTCCCTGCCGGACGGCCTGTTGGATCAGGTGCGCGCGGGCGCCATCGGCCTCAAGCTGCACGAGGACTGGGGCACCACGCCCGCCGCCATCGACACGTGCCTCACGCTGGCGGATGGCGAGGACATTCAGGTCACCATCCACACGGACACGCTCAACGAGTCCGGCTACGTGGATGACTCGCTGGCCGCGTTCAAGGGCCGCACCATCCACACGTACCACTCCGAGGGCGCGGGCGGCGGCCACGCCCCGGACATCATCCGCGTGTGCGGCGCGCCCAACGTGCTGCCCAGCTCCACCAACCCCACGCGGCCGTACACGGTGAACACGCTGGATGAGCACCTGGACATGCTCATGGTGTGTCACCACCTGGACCGCGAGATTCCAGAGGACGTGGCCTTCGCGGAGAGCCGCATCCGGGGAGAGACCATCGCCGCGGAGGACATCCTCCACGACCTGGGCGCCATCAGCATGATGGCCTCCGACAGCCAGGCCATGGGCCGCGTGGGCGAGGTCATCACCCGCACGTGGCAGACGGCGCACAAGATGCGCGAGCAGCGCGGACGCCTTCCCGGAGAGCAGGGGGACAACGACAACCTGCGCATCCGCCGTTACGTGGCCAAGTACACCATCAACCCCGCCATCGCCCACGGGCTGTCCCACGAGGTGGGCTCCGTGGAGGTGGGGAAGCTGGCGGACCTGGTGCTGTGGCGGCCCGCGTTCTTCGGCGCGCGGCCGGAGCTGGTGCTCAAGGGCGGCTTCATCGCCTGGGCGCAGATGGGGGATGCGAACGCGTCCATCCCCACGCCGCAGCCCTACATCATGCGCCCGATGTTCGGCGCGCGCGGCCGGGCGCGGGGCGCCACGAGCATCGCCTTCGTGTCCGGGCGTGCGCTGGCGGAAGGCACCGTGCAGGGGCTGGGGCTCACCAAGCGGCTGTCCGCGGTGGTGGGCTGCCGGAGGCTGGGCAAGAAGGACATGCGGCTCAACGACGCGCTGCCGGTCATCACCGTCGACCCGGAGACGTACGAGGTGCGCGCGGACGGAGAGCTGCTGCGCTGCGACCCCGCGACGTGGCTGCCCCTGGCGCAGCGCTACTCGCTGTTCTGAGCGGACACGCCATGGGCACGGGCTGGAGGGTGTTGCAGTTGGCGGACTCCGGTTTTCCCACCGGGGGCTTCGCGCACTCGGGCGGGCTGGAGGCCGCGGTGCAGCAGGGCGAGGTGCGCGGCGCGGGCGACGTGCGTCGCTTCGTGGAGGCGCTGCTCTGGCAGGCGGGGCTGGGCGGCCTGCCGCTGGTGAACGCCGGGTGGCGCGAGCCCGCGTCGCTGCCCGCGTGGGACGCGCGGGCGGACGTGTTCCTGTCCAACCACGTCGCGCACCGGGCCAGCCGCACGCAGGGCAGGGCCTTCCTGGACACCTGCGCGCGCATCTTCCCGGACGCGGTGGGGCCGGTGCGCGAGGCGGCCCGCGCGGCCGGCGTGAAGTTCCACCATGCGCCCTTGTTCGGCGCGGTGCTGCGCGCGCTGGAGGTGGACCTGGAGGACGCGCAGCGGCTCTTCCTGTCGCTCACGCTCCGGGGCGCGCTGTCCGCCGGGGTGCGCATGGGCGTCATCGGCACGCACGAATCGCATCAGGTCCAACACGGGGCCACGCCGCTGCTGGACGCGGTGCTCACGCATTGCAGCGCCCTGGGCGTGGAGGACCTGGCGCAGCCCGCGCCGCTCCTGGACCTCCTGGGCGCTTCGCATGACCGGCTGTATTCGAGGCTGTTCCTGTCCTGAAGGAACGAAGGGAAAGCGACATGCACGACGACGACCACCGCGGCCATGGGCAGGACGGGCACGAGCACACGCACGAGGAGCTGGACCACCCGGGCCACTTCGACGCGCGCGACAAGCCGCACCGGCGCGACTATTCGCAGCGGGCCTTCACGATAGGGATTGGCGGCCCGGTGGGCAGCGGCAAGACGGCGCTGGTGCTGGCGCTGTGCAAGAAGCTGCGCGACCAGTACCGGCTGGGCGTGGTGACCAATGACATCTTCACCAAGGAGGACGCGGAGTTCCTGGTGCGCAACCAGGCCCTGTCCCCTGAACGCATCAAGGCGGTGGAGACGGGCGGCTGTCCGCACGCGGCCATCCGCGAGGACATCAGCCACAACCTGCTCGCGCTGGAGCAGCTGATGGAGGAGCTGCACCCGGAGCTGCTCATCGTGGAGAGCGGCGGCGACAACCTGGCCGCGCAGTACAGCCGGGAGCTGGCGGACTACACCGTGTACGTCATCGACGTGGCGGGTGGGGACAAGGTGCCGCGCAAGGGCGGGCCCGGCATCACGCAGTCGGACCTTTTGATCATCAACAAGACGGACCTCGCACCGCACGTGGGCGCGGACCTGGGCGTGATGGACCGCGACGCCCGGAAGATGCGCGGCGAGGGGCCCTTCGTCTTCACCCAGGTCACTCGCGACGTGGGGGTGGACGCCGTGGTCGGCCATCTGCTCGACGCCTGGCGTCGACGCTAGGAACCAGACGGGCGGGCTGCTGGGAGGCCACTCCGGCACTGACAGCCGGGGTGGGTTGTGTACTCTGCCGCCGTGGGCATCCTGGAGCGGGCACGGGTTGAATGGTTCGCGGCGGCGTTTGGCCTCGTCGTGGGGACCACGATGGTCTTCGTGCCCTATGAGTTCGGGGCCGCCCTCTTCCAACACATCTATCCGTCCGTCCGTCCGCTCGGCAGTCTGTTCCTCGTGGGCTCGGCGACGATGCTCGTCGCGATGCTGTACCCCGGATGGCACGCTTTCGT
>NZ_RAWI01000580.1 GCF_003612125.1 Corallococcus praedator | reverse complement strand
CCCCGAAGCTCCTCCCGAAGCCGTGCCCGAGCCGGAGCCAGCGCCCATGGCGGAGACGGACACGGATGGGGATGGCGTGCCGGACGCGCTGGACGCCTGCGTCCAGGAGCGGGGCACCCGGGAGCAGTCCGGCTGCCCTGCCGACACGCGGCCCCTGGTCACCCTCACCCGGGAGCGGCTGGTCCTGCATGGGCAGGTGTTCTTTGAACCCGGCGCATCGACGCTGACGGGCGCCTCGCGCGTGTTGGACGAACTGGCGCGGGTGCTCCTGGAACATCCCGAGCTCCCGCGCGTGCTCATCGAAGGCCACACGGACACGGGAGGCTCCGACGCCGCCAACCAGCGGCTGTCCCTGGCACGCGCCGAAGCGGTGCTCCGCTACCTCGTGCAGAAGGGCGTGCCCGCCTGGCGACTGGAGGCCCGGGGCTTCGGTGCCCGCCGGCCGGCGAGCAGCAATGCCACCCAGGAAGGCCGCGAACAGAACCGCCGCGCGGAGCTGCGCCTGCTCATTGGCGAGCCCGCGCCCCCTCCGCCCCAGGTGCCGCCCCTGGGCGCGCTCATCCGTCCAAGGCACAATGAATTGCATGTCCCCCAAGACATGAATGTCTTTGGCCGGAAGAACGACGGAGATGAGCTGGATTCGCAATCAATACTCACCCCCAAGGCGCAAGCCCTCGACTCCGCTTGCCTCTACCTCGCGAGCGGGTGGCTGGTGGGGCCGCCCTCACGGAAGATGCCTGGGTAGATGCTCCGGGTGGCCCGGGCCGAGAGGATGATCGCCGCCTGCTCCTCCAGGTCCGTCAGCCGCCCCAGGATCCTCGCCATCTCCGCCACGTGGTCTCCGTCCAGCGCCCCATGGCTGCGCAGGAACGTCACCGACTTGTGGATGTTGGGAATGGAAGCCACCGCCTGCAGCCGCTCCGCCCCCACGCCCGCCCGCGTCTGCGACAGGTACTCCAGCACGTACGCGGTCCCCAGCACCGCCGTCGGCACGCCCGCGCGCGACGTGAAGAAGTTCCACCCCGTATAGGCATCCACCGCCGGGCACCGCGCCGCCGCCTCCACCTGCTCCTCCGGGCAGCCCAGGTTCTTCAGGTCCGACAGCAACCACTTCTCGTGCCCGCGCTCCTCCTCCCCCTTCTGGATCAACAGCTCCGCCAGCTCCGGGTGCCGTCCCAACCGCTTCAGCCGCTGTCCCGCCTCCCCGAGGATCGGCGTGCTCCAGCGAGCATAGTGATACGTCTGGATGAGGTAGTGGATGTAGCCCGCGGCGTCGATGGTGCCGTTGAAGAGGCGACTGGCGTCAGGGTGCGCATCCACCGCCGCCACCAGCCCTCGCGCCTCACCGTCCAGCACCGCCAGCCACTGCGTCCCCGCCTGATGCTCCGTCTGTGTTTGCACGTACGTCTCCCGTCCGGGGCGCGTGGGCCCCCGGCTGCTGCGTGTTGAAGGTGAAGGAAAAGGAGGAGTCGCCCCAGGCCTGGACGGCGTGGCTTACGCCGTTGTCCAGCGCCACTGTCTGCACGTCATGGAGCCCCGCCCGGTAGCGAACAAGGCCGGCGTCTCGCCGACCTCACACGTTCTTTCGCCGCCGGTGACCCGAGTTCGACCCCGGCCATCACTCAGGAAAGCCGCATTGACCGCTTTATCAAGAATAGCTAATTTTACGGTCTGTACGAGGGCTTCCAAACCGGTGCCCGCACCTTCCCCGAGAGGCCGAATGAAACTGAAACTGACGCATGCGGTGAGTGCCATTTCCCTGCTGGCCGCGGCATGCGGCCCGATGCCGGAGGCACAGGAGTCCGACAGCGAGCAATTCGGTCACACGGCGCAGATGATCCGCCGGGACCGGGCCATCGCCGGCGAGTACATCGTCGTCCTGCGCGACGCCACGCAGGCGGTCCGGCAGCAGGGGGCGGCGAACATCGCCCGGGAGATGGTGTCCCTCAACGGTGGCAAGGTGCTGCGGACCTATGAGCACACCATCCACGGTTTCCTGGCGAACATGACCGAGGCCGAGGCCCAGCGCCTCCTGTCCGACCCTCGCGTGGCCTATGTGCAGGAGAACGGCCTGCTCCACGTGTCGGCGACGCAGACCAGCGCGACCTGGGGCATCGACCGCATCGACCAGCGGGATCTGCCGCGCAACAGCTCCTACACCTACAACGTCGACGGCACCGGCGTGCATGCGTACATCATCGACAGCGGTCTGCGGCAGACCCACACCGAGTTCACCGGTCGCGTCGGCAACGGCTACGACTTCATCGACAACGACAGCGACCCTTCGGACTGCCATGGCCATGGCACGCACGTGGCGGGCACGGTGGGCGGCACGACCTGGGGCGTGGCGAAGAAGGTCATCGTCCACGGGGTGCGGGTGCTCGACTGCACGGGCTATGGAAACGATGCGCAGGTCATCGGCGGCATGGACTGGGTGGCGGCCAACCACATCAAGCCGGCGGTCGCCAACATGAGCCTGGGCGATGTCGGCATTCCGGCCATCGATGATGCGACGGAGCGGATGATCGCCGCGGGCGTCACGACGGTGGTCGCCGCTGGCAACGACAGCGCCAACGCCTGCAACTACTCGCCGGCGCGTGCGCCCAACGCCATCACCGTGGGCTCCACCACCAGCAGCGACGGTCGCTCGTCGTTCTCCAACTACGGGACGTGCGTGGACATCTTCGCGCCGGGCTCGAGCATCACCTCGGCTTCCAACTCCGGCAACTCATCGAGCACCTCGATGAGCGGCACGTCCATGGCCTCGCCGCACGTGGCCGGCGCCGCGGCGCTCTACCTGAGCGCCAACCCCACCGCGACGCCCGCGCAGGTGCGTGACGCGCTGGTGAACAACTCCACGCCGAACAAGGTCACCAGCCCGGGAACGGGTTCGCCCAACAAGCTGCTGTACACGCTCTTCATCACCGGCGGCGGCAGCAGCGACACCACCCCGCCCACGACGTCCATCACCGCCCCCGTGGGTGGCGCCACGCTGAGCGGGACCGCGAGCCTGAGCGCCAACGCCTCCGACAACGTGGGCGTGTCGCGCGTGGAGTTCTACGCGGGCACCTCGCTGCTGGGCACGGCGACGGCCGCGCCGTACAGCTTCGCGTGGAACACGACGGCGGTGGCCAACGGCACCTACGCGCTGACCACGAAGGCGTATGATGCGGCGAACAACGTCGGCACGTCCTCCACGGTGTCGGTGACGGTGAACAACGGCACGGGCAGCTGCTCCATCACCGAGCAGCTCCTGGCCAACGCGGACTTCGAGAGCGGCAACACGGGCTGGACCACCTCGTCGGGCGTCATCGACGGCACCACGTCCGGCAGTGCGCCGCGCACGGGCACGTACAAGGCCTATCTGAACGGCTACGGCGCCACGCGCACCGAGTTCGCCTACCAGGACATCACCATCCCCGCCACGGCGTGCAGCGCCACGTTCAGCTTCTGGGCGC
This sequence comes from Corallococcus praedator, assembly GCF_003612125.1. GTDB lineage: Bacteria > Myxococcota > Myxococcia > Myxococcales > Myxococcaceae > Corallococcus > Corallococcus praedator. Next base: position 926 of record NZ_RAWI01000580.1, on the reverse strand, counting down.
GCATCACCACGGCGGAGACGACGACCACGACGGCCTACGACAAGCTGGCCATCCAGGTCCGCAACAGCGCGGGCACGGTGCTGGCCACGCTGGCCACCTACAGCAACCTGGACAAGGGCACGGCCTACGTGCAGCGGACGTTCGACCTGGCCGCGTACAAGGGTCAGACGGTCCGCATCTACTTCAACGGCACGGAGGACTCGTCGCTGCAGACGAGCTTCTTCCTCGATGACACCGCGCTGAACATCGTCCGGTAGTCCTCCGGACAGCGCGGACGCCCTTGGGGGCGGATGTCCAGAAGCCCAGCAACCCCACCCGGTTGCTGGGCTTGTTTTTTGACGGAATGATCCGCTGGCCTGATGAACGGCCGGCGCGAAGGGCGCCTTGCAGGGGAGGTCCCATTGAGTGCCGAAAAAACCGCGTCCCAACTCATCGACCAGCGGATCCTCGACCTGGGGGATTGGCGCGGGGAGGCCCTGGCCCGCATGCGGGCGCTCATCCTGGAAGCCGACCCCGAGATGACCGAGGAGTGGAAGTGGATGGGCACTCCGGTCTGGTCGCACCACGGGATTGTCTGCACCGGGGAGTCGTACAAGAAGGCCGTGAAGCTCACGTTCGCCAAGGGGGCGAAGCTCCCGGACCCATCAGGCCTCTTCAACTCCAGCCTGGAGGGCAACACGCGAAGGGCCATCGACATCCACGAAGGGGAGAAGGTCGATGCGCGCGCGTTCAAGGCGCTCGTGAAGGCCGCGGTGGCCCTGAACGGCATGTCGGCAAAGAAGCGGTAGACGTGGAGGCCCACGCCTGCCGCACTGCGGCATGCGCCCGGGGTTCTCGGCTTCTCACGCCCTTGGAACGGGGTACGCAACAAACAACGCCATCCCCCGACAATGTAGGCAAGTCCCCCGCCCCACTCGGTTCTCCCC
>NZ_RAWI01000057.1 GCF_003612125.1 Corallococcus praedator | reverse complement strand
CAACGAGGCCGCCCTGCAGGAGCTGGCGAGGAGCGCCTTCACCTTCGTCCGCGCGGGGGACGCCCAGGCGTTGCGCCAACTGCTCGACGCCGGACTGCCCCTGGGACTGCGCAACGAGCGCGGAGATTCGCTGCTGATGCTGGCCAGCTACCTCGGCCATGAGGACGTCACCCGGCTGCTGCTGGAGCGCGGGGCGGATCCGGAGCGGACCAACGACGGAGGGCAGACGCCGCTCGCAGGGGCGGCCTTCAAGGGCCACCTCGCCATCGCCACGCTGCTGCTGGACCGGGGCGCGCGGGTGGATGGCGCGGGCCCGGATGGGCGCACGCCGCTGATGTTCGCGGCCATGTTCGACAAGCTGGAGATGGTGGAGCTGCTGCTCCAGCGCGGCGCGAACCCGAACCATCGGAGTGCGGACGGGAGCACGGTCCTGACCGCCGCCCGGTCCATGGGCGGCACGCGCGTGGCCGCCCGGCTGGAGGCCCTGGCCTCGGGACAGTCCTGAGCCAGCGCGGACCTGGAGGCGCCTTCAGGCTCCAAGCTCCTGGCTCGGAGCCTTACGCGTTCGTGTGACCCCAGGTGCGCTCCTCCCGCGTCCCCTGGCCCTCCGTGTCCAGCGGCGAGTCCTCCACCAGGGAGGTGACGCTGTCCACGATGTGCTCCGCGTCGATGCCGGCCGCGCTCAACAGCTCCGCCGGCTTGCCGGAGCCGGGCAGCTTCTTCACCGCGAGGCGCGCCACGGTGGGCAGTTGTTCGCGCTCGCCCGTGAAGGCCTCCAGCACCGCGTCCCCCAGGCCGCCCTCGGCCCAGTGGTCCTCGACCACCAGGAGCCGGCCCTGCGCCTCACGCGCGGCCTTGCGCAGCGTCTTCACGTCCACCGGCTTCACCGAATAGAGGTCGATGACGCGCACCAGGACGCCGTCCTCCTTCAGCAGTTCGTACGCCTTGAGCGCCTCGTGCAGCGTGATGCCGGCGGCCACCACCGTCACCACGTCCCGGTCGGACTGCCGCAGCACCTTGCACCCACCCAGGGGGAACTCCTCCGACGCGGGGTAGAGCACCGGCGTCTTCTCCCGCGTGCTGCGCAGGTAGGTGATGCCCTTGCACTCCACCAACTGGGCCATCAGCTTCGCGGTCTGGTTGGCGTCGCTCGGGTAGACCACGGTGCTGCCGGCCACCGCGCGCATCATCGCCAGGTCCTCCAGCGCCATCTGGGACGGCCCGTCCTCACCGATGGAGACGCCCGCGTGGCTGCCGCACAGGTGCACCGTGGCGTTGGAGATGGCCGCCATGCGGATCTGATCATACGCGCGCGACAGGAAGGCCGCGAAGGTGCTCACGAAGGCGCGCTTGTTCAGCACCGCCATGCCCACCGCGGTGGACACCATGTTCTGCTCGGCGATGTACATCTCGAAGTAGCGCTGGGGATGCGCCTTGTGGAACTCCTGCGAGTACGTGGAGTTGGAGACCTCCGCGTCCAGCGCCACCACGTCCGGGCGCGCGTTGCCCAGCGCCAGGAGCGCGTCGCCGTACGCCTTGCGCGTGGCCTCCTTCTGGCCGACTTCATACGTGGGCAGCTTCAGCGGCGCGACCGCGTCCTGACCGGAGGGCTTCAGCGCGTCCGGCTTCTTCACCTGGATGCGCACGTCGCGCTCGCCGCCCAGCTCCTGGATGGCCTCCTTCGCCTTGTCCTCGGGGAGCGGCTTGCCGTGCCAGCCCTCCTGGTTGGCGATGAGCGAGTAGCCGCGGCCCTTCTCCGTCTTGAAGACGAGGCAGGTGGGCTGGCCCTTCTTGCCCTGGGCTTCGGCGAACGCGCGGTCGATGGCGCCCAGGTCGTGCCCGTCCACGGCCAGCGCATGCCAGCCGAAGGCCCGGGCGCGGGCGAGGTACACCTCCGCGTTCCAGCCCAGCTCCGTCTGCGTGCTCTGCCCCAGCCGGTTCATGTCGATGAGCGCGCAGAGGTTGTCGAGCTGGTAGTGGCCGGCCTTGTCGAACGCCTCCCACACGGAGCCCTCCGCCGTCTCGCTGTCGCCCATCATCACGTAGGTGCGGAAGGGCAGCCGGTCCAACCGCGCGGCGAGCGCCATGCCGACGCCGATGGCCAGCCCCTGTCCCAGGGAGCCGGTGGCCACGTCCACGAGCGGCAGCACGTGCGGGTTGGGGTGGCCCTCCAGCCGGCTGCCGAACTGGCGCAGCGTCATCAGCTCCTTGTCATCGATGGCGCCCGCTGCCTTGAACGCGGAGTAGAGGACCGGGCAGGCGTGGCCCTTGGAGAGCACGAAGCGGTCGTTGTTGGGCGCCTTGGGCTGCTGGAAGTCGAAGCGCAGGTACTTCTGGAACAGCACCGCCAGGATGTCCGCGGCGGACATGGACGAGCTGGGATGACCCGAACCCGCCGCCGTGGTGCAGCGGATGCTGTCGATGCGCAGCTGCGCCGCGAGGTCCGCCAAGGTGTCCGCCATCGTCTCGCTCCGGGAAAAGGGGGCACACCGGTGCCCTCCGTACTGTGTTGACTGCACCGGTCCACGAGAAGCGGCCCACCCCGCTGGCCCCCGACCCAGGCAGAATCCGCGAGTGCCTGCCCCCCTGCTCGGACATGGGGGGCCGGACGTGGTCATTTTTAGCCAACGCCATCCGGGAGCCCTTCGCGCTCCCCCGGAGAGAACCCCATGAATCCGCTTCGACAGCTTGCCGAGTCTGGCCAATCCCTCTGGGTGGACAACCTCCAGCGCAGCTACATCACGAAGGGCACCCTGAAGAAGTTCATCGACGAGGACGGGCTCAAGGGCCTCACCTCCAACCCGACCATCTTCCAGAAGGCGGTGTCGGGCAGCGAGGACTACCAGGACCTCTTCGACGCGGCGAAGGGCAAGGGCCTGTCCGGCAACGACCTCTACGAGCAGCTCGCGGTGCGCGACGTCCAGGGCGCGGCGGACATCCTCGCCCCGGTCTACCAGGCGACGAAGGGCCAGGACGGCTACGCGTCGCTGGAGGTGTCGCCCCGGCTCGCGCTCGACACGAAGGGCACGCTGGAGGAGGCGCGGCGGCTGTGGAAGACGCTTTCGCGCCCCAACGTGATGATCAAGGTCCCGGGCACGCTGCCGGGGCTGCCGGCCTTCCAAGAGCTCACCTCCGAAGGCATCAACGTCAACGTCACGCTGCTCTTCAGCCAGGAGCGCTACAAGGCCATCGCGGAGGCCTACGTGTCCGGCCTGGAGAAGTTCGCCGCGTCGGGCGGAGACGTGTCGAGGGTCGCGAGCGTGGCGTCGTTCTTCATCAGCCGCATCGACGCCATCGTGGACAAGGAGATTGAAAAGAAGGTGAAGGCGGGCGCCACCGCCGAACAGCAGAAGGCGCTGGAGGGCCTGAGCGGCAAGGTGGCCATCGCGAACGCGAAGCTCGCCTACCGCACCTTCAAGCAGGTCTTCAGCGGGGCCCGGTGGGAGGCGCTCGCGAAGAAGGGCGCGAAGGTGCAGCGCGTGCTCTGGGCGAGCACCAGCACCAAGAGCCCCAAGCTGCGCGACGTGCTCTACGTGGAGGAGCTCATCGGCAAGGACACGGTGAACACCATGCCGCCCGCGACGATTGATGCGTTCCGCGACCACGGCAAGGTGCGCCCGAGCCTGGAGGAGGACCTCCCGGGCGCGGAGGCGACGATGCGCCAGTTGGAGGCCGCCGGCATCTCCATGAAGACCGTCACCGACCAGCTGGCCACCGACGGCATCCGCCTGTTCGAGGAATCCTTCGACCAGCTGCTGTCCGCGGTGGGCGAGAAGCTCGCGAAGACCTGACGCGGCGAAGGCACCGCCCGGGCGGCCGGAAACACTCGCACCCCCTCGGGGTGCTCCTTGAAAGACAATTCCCTGCACGCGACCTTCCGGACGCTTCACGCCGGAAGGAGAAGACAATGCATGTCAGGAATTGGAGCGCCCTGGGGTGGCTGGGGTTGGTGGTGGCCGGATGTGGGGTGGAGGACGCCCGTGGAGTGACGGCCCAGGCGTGCCCCGTAGGGGTGGCGTCACGGGTGAAGTCCATCAACTCCGCCCTGGCCAACCCCACCGATGTGCAGGGGACGTTCTACTTCACCACCGGCGCCCCCGGGGGCGGCACCATCCTGTGGCGCAGCGATGGCACGGATGCGGGCACCGTCCAGGTGAGGGTGTATCCAACGGGCATCTACGCGCCCGGAACCACCGCGGCGGTGGGCAACACGCTCTACTTCCAGCTCGCAGAGCTGGGCGTGGCGATGGAACAGCTCTGGTTGAGCGATGGGACGTCCAGTGGAACCCGGTTCCTCAGGTCCTTCCCGCGCGACGACAGCATCGGGCCCACCTCCTCGCTGTTCAGCCTCACCTCCATCAGCGGCCGGCTGGTCTTCTTCCACGTGCCGCCGGGAGGGCAGCCCGAGCTGTGGCGTTCGGATGGAACGAGCGCGGGCACGCAGCGGGTCGCGCAGCTTCCCGGGGTGCTCGGGCTGGACCTGGGCCAGACCCTGCACGTCGGCGATGCGCTGCTCTTCTTCCGTTCCCAGGGGGGAAGCACCACGCTGTGGCGCACCGACGGCACGAGCGCGGGCACACGCGCCCTCAAGCAGGTGGACGCGGGAGCAGTGCGCATCACGGAGGTGAGCCTGAGGGGAAACCCGGGCCTGTTCATCTTCCAGGACGGCCCGAACCACGAGGTCTGGAAGACGGATGGCACGGCGGGGGGGACCTTCCGGCTGGACGCGTTCGGCAGGCCCGTCCAGTTGCTTGGGACGCTGGGCTCCTCCGAGTACCTGGCGTCCGTGGAGCCGACGACGAGCCGGCTGCGCATCGACCGTCTGTCGTTGGGCGGCGGTGGCAAGACGCTCATCACCACCCTGCCCCCGAACCCGGCGGGCCTGCGGCCCGAGGTGCAGCGGACGACCGTCTCCGGAGTCAGCCTCTACTTCTCGGTGGCCCTGCGCGACGCGAATGGCCTGCGCCAGGAGGTCTCGCTGTGGACGAACAATGGAACCGCCGCGGGGACCCGCCAGCTCTCCCGCACGCTGGCCCTGGATGACTACAACCAATCCCCCGTGTTCGCCACGGGAGGGGGCGTCGTGCTGTTCCACCAGGCCATCAACACGGTCTCCATGCCCTGGTTCACCCGGGGCACCGTGGCGACGACCGGACAGCTGGCGGACGTCGTGGTCCTGGGGGGTTCGAATCCCAGACAAGAGCCGTTCGTCCGCTCGGGCAACCGCATCTTCTTCTCCGCCATCGAGGACACCGGCCTGGCCCAGCTCTGGTCCGCGCCGGTCAGCTTCACCTGCCCGCCGGGGTTGAGCGAATAACGCCCAGGAAGGCAGGCACCGGGGGCCGCTACCGCCCCCGGAGTTCCGACTCCAGCTCCACGCGGATGCGGTGCAGGGCCGCCGCGAGCCGGTCCTCGTCGTGCATCTGGACCCGGGCTTCCGCACCCACCAGGGTGCCCAGCTCGACGACCGCGGGCAGGACACGCAGGGGCTCCGTCGTCCTGACGCGCAGGCGGATGCCCCACGGGCTGTCGCTGGCCGTCAGCCGGTCTTCCGGCTTCAGGTAGGGACGCAGCCGCGAACCCAACTCGGGGGGCTGGAGTTCCGTGCCCCGGTAGGTCGCCTCCACGATGACGTGGCGACCGGTGAGCGGCGTCACGCGCATTTCGAAGAGGCGTTGCAGCCTGGAGCCGATGTGGTCCGCCTCCACCAGGACCTCGGTGCCCGCCACGCAGAAGGCACCGTTGAGACTGCGTGCGACCCGGGCCGCGTCCTCGGCGGAAGCGAAGTGGATCAGGAGCCGCTCGGGCCCAAGCCAGGCGTCCCGGTTGGCGAGGTGCAGCGGGAGCTGTTCCTTCCCGGAGGCCCGCACCAGCTCCGCCGCGACGACCGCGCCCTGCTTCCGCGCCAGCGCCTGCAATCGCTCCATCAACGCCGTCGTGTCCTCCTGGATGTACCTGAACGGCACGAGCCCGAACACCGCGCGCCCCTGACGGACGAAGGCCCCCAGCGACTCGGAGGCCAGGGCGGCTTCCAGTGCATCGAGGGCGTCCTCCGTGTTCGCGCCAAAGCCTGTCGCGAGAAAGAGCGGCTCGCTCCCGAAGAAATCCGACAGGACCGCGCGGCCTCCCCGCTTCCACAGCCACTGGCGCAGGGGCGCGAAGTCGTCCATCAGCGTCGAGTCCGTGTGGAACATCACGGTGCGGCCCACCGAGGCCATGAGCTCGGGGGGATACAGTTCGGGGTCCACCTGGATGCCTTCGGCCGCCAGCAAGGCCTTCCAGGACTCCGGATAGCCACGGTCGGACGGCGTGGGGGGCACGAGCGCATCGACGAAGTCAGAGGCTTCGCGGGTCGTCTCGAAGCGGCCCACGAGCACGCAGTCGCCGCTGTTGTTCCCGGAGAAGCCTCGCCAGACCCGGAGGCCGTCCGGCAGCGAAGCCTCGCGTGCGCCGCCCGCCCTCGCGCAGCCCTTCAGGGGTGACGCCGTGGCCAGCACATCCTGCCGCCGCGCCCAGCCCGCGAGCACGGCCTCCGCCGAGTCGATGGGCAGGCCCGGTCCCTGGAAGGAGCAGGCCTTGAGCTTGCGGTCGGACGTCAGGGTGACGAAGTCCAGGCCCGCGCCACAGTCGCCGCCGAACAACCGGGGCACCTCCACCAGCGCATCCCCGAAACAGACCGACAGCCGCGTGCGCACGGGACTGTCCGCGAGGCTGGCCGTGAGTCGCGCCTCATCCGCCGCGCGCAGTTGGAGCCGGGAGTCATTGCCCACGTAGCGCAGCACGGCGACATCCCGACACCCCAGCGAATGCAGCGTGCGCAGCATCCCTGGCAGCGCGTCCAGCCGCTCCGGCGTGGCGAGGACATTCACGCCAAAGGTCTGCCCCGAAAGGACCAGACGCCGCACGGTCTCTTCCCACGCGTTGTCGTCATAGAGCGACACGCGCACCTCACCCAGGTACGGGGACAGTCGCGCCAGGCGCTCCTCGCACAGGAGCGTGCCATTGGTGGTGACATGGATGGCCAGCGGCGTCTCCGTGGCGAGCCGCTGCACGAGCGTGTCGAAGCCCCGGAACGCCAGGGGCTCCCCGCCTCCGAAGGCCACCTCCAGCGTGCCCGCGCGGGCCAGCCCCGAGAGCACCTCGAACGCCGACTCCACCGTCCAGTCGCTCCGGGCCTGGAGGTCGCGGGAGCAGAAGCCGCATGTCAGGTTGCAGGCGTTGGTGATGCCGAACAGGACCAGCCGGGGGGCCTTGCGGCGCAGGTGGCGGGTCGCGGGAGCATCCACGCGCAGGTGCGTGCCCGTCTCGCGGTGAAACCAGAGCAGGGCGCCGTCGAGCGCGTGGGGACGCCAAGCAGGAGCAGACACCATCGGGGACCTCGGGGAAGGGAGCGGCACGCCGGCATCGGCCCCATCTGCGCTAGGATGCCTCACCGACCGACGGAGGCACCATGCCCTGCGAACAGCACGAAGCCTCCAACGACTCCTGCTTCGAATGCATCGCCGTCGATGTCGCGACCTTCGCGTTCGAGGTCCCCAACAAGAAGGTCGCGACCCTCCGCGCCAATCTCATCGGCCTGACCAAGCGGGTCGCGCGGGTGACGGCCAGCGAGCTTGATGAGGAGAGCCTCGCGCACCTCGAGCGGCTGATCGCGGAGGCGAACGGCGCCATCCGCAAGCACGCGGAGGCAGGGCCCAAGGATGTCCTCAGCCTGAAAGACGGCAACAGCGGCTTCGTCGTGCCACTGGATCCCGGACAGTTCACGCCGCTGACCCGGAGCGCCTACCGCCACTTTGTCGGACGGACCGGCTCCTGGCTCGGGCTCTCGGAGATCCAGGTGCTGGCGAAGCGGTTCTACGTGAGCTTCGAGGTCTATTTCGAATCGACCGGTGACTTCTACGACATCGAAGCGATGCAGAGCCGGGACTGCATCATCCGCGGCCACTGCCTCGTCTTCACCGGCAATCACTGGGAGGTGGGCGTCGTCGTGAACCGCGCCGTCACCGCTCGCATCGCCACGAACCCACTCGGCGATTGCTCGCTGGAGGCGTTCCTCACCCTGCTCGCCATCACCAACCCGGTGGTCCCCGCGCGCCTGGCGCGGCGCCTGTGGCACTGGGTCGATGAGTATCGCCTGCTGCGAAACACCCACTGTCTGGACGGTCAGTTCAACGACGCGGTACCGGCCGACAAGGCGGTCGTCGTCACGGACAAGATCCGTGACTTCCTGAGGCGGGGGATGGGGGAGCATGAGATCAACGACGCGCTGATGGCGGTGCCCGGGCTGCGACTGAAGAGCGGTCCGAGCCCGAGTTCGACGGCCCCGTCGAAGGGGGTCGTGAAGTCGACGTTGTCGAGCACGGGCGGCAGGTGGGGCGACTACGTCGCGCACGTCACCAAGTACTTCAAATTGACCCAGTCCCTTGTGTGTCAGACGACGGCCGACAATTCGTTCACGCTCGTCACCAACATCTCGCAGATCGACGCGGCCTCGCTGCTCAAGAAACACGGCGGCGACGTGGCCACCGTGCTCGGCCTGAGCAGCAAGCTTGGCGAGCGCGTCTATCGCCCCGCGAACCTCGAGGACGGCGCCAAGAAGTACCCGGCCGCGCGCCTCACGCACATCGGGTTCATGGTCGCGAAGATCGAGCGGACCGACTCGAAGACGGCCTACTTCATGTGCCTCATCGCCAACTTCGCGGTCGGGCGTATCACCGAGAAGCATCCGTACATGACGACCGGCGTGGCGCTTGCCCAGAAGGCGGCCGCCATCCCGAAGCTGGCGGAGTCGAAGTCCGCATCGGAGGCCGAGCTGTTCAGCGCCGCCGACATGCACACCGAGTGCTATTCGCTGTTCATGCTCGACCGGCTCATCCACGGCGTGATCGGCGCAAGCCTGGTGAAGTCCGTGGAGGTCGAGTTCATCCTGCAGCTCGACATGTGCCACCGCTGCCGGCAGGCGACGACCTACTTCCAGCAGAACCACTCCGCCTGCCAGGAGGTGACTCCGTCCTCGGCGCAGAGTGGAGATCAGATGGACGGAGAGATCGCGCAGGATGTGGCGGCCCTCCTCAAGAGGCCTCCCGTCATGAAGGCATGGGATCCGTTCGCGAGCTGAGGCGCGTCCAGAGCCTCAGCCCCCCACGCCAGGGTCCACATCCGGCGGCGTGTCATACCGGCCGCATGTGACTTCCGGCACATGGCCCGTCCGCCGTGCTTCGCATAGGGTCCGCGCCATGTCCCAGGGGTCCAGCGTGGCCAGCTCCACCACCAGCCATCACCTGCTGCTCGTGGCCGGGATGCTGACCTGGGCCGTGGTCGGCGTTCCGCACCTCGAGAGCCTCGCGCACGAGCCCGCGCGGTGGATGGCCCCGGACACGCTGCTGTGGTGCGCCGCGTTCCTCACCTTCGGCGGGGCCTTCTGGCGTCAGGCGCGTGAGGAAGGCCGGGGCCAGAGACCGCTGCTCGCCGTGCAGACGGGCGCGGCGCTGGTCTGCCTGGCCATGGGGGATACGGGGCTGGACGGCGCGCTGCTAGCCATCATCGCCGGGCAGGTCCCGGAGATCCTTCCCCAGCGCCGGGCCCTGGCGTGGGTGGGAGCCCAGGTGGGGCTCATGTTCGCCGTGTTCGCGGTGCAGCACCCGCCCGTCCGGGCGCTGGTGCAGACCCTCATCTACGCCGGCTTCCAGGGCTTCACGTTCGGCACGGCGCTGGTGATGGTCCGCGAGGCAGAGGCCCGCCGCGAGCTGGCCCGGGTCCATGCGGAGCTCCAGGCCACGCAGGTGCTGCTCGCCACCCGCGAGCGCGAGGGCGAGCGGCTGCGCATCGCGCGCGAGCTGCACGACTCCGTGGGGCACCACCTCACCGCGCTCAGCCTCAACCTGGAGGCCGCCGCGCACACCGCGAAGGACCCCGCCTCCACCGAACACCTGCGCCGCGCCCGCGAGGCCGCCCGCACGCTCCTGTCCGAGGTGCGGGGCACGGTGACGGCGCTGCGCGAAGCGCCCCTGCCCCTGCTGCCCTCGCTGCGCGCGCTCGCGGAGGGCGCCCCGGGGCTCGAAGTGCACCTGGAGGTCCCCGGTTCGCTCACCCTGGAGTCCTCCGAGGCGGCGCACTCGCTGTTCCGCTGCGTGCAGGAGGTGCTCACCAATACGCTGCGCCATGCCGGGGCCCGCAACCTGTGGATCGCCATCGTGCCCACGGAGGACGGCGGGGTGCGGGTGCACGCGCGGGATGATGGGCGCGGCACGGCGCGGGTGACTCCCGGTTCGGGACTCACCGGCATGCGGGAGCGGTTCACCCGGCTGGGCGGCCGCGTGGAGTGGCGCGCGGTGGCGGGACAGGGGCTGGAGCTGGAGGCGTGGCTGCCGGCGACGCCGGAGCCGGGGGTGGACGCGTGAACACCGTCCGCCTCGTGCTCGCGGATGATCACGCCCTGGTGCGCCAGGGGCTGCGCAGCCTGTTGGACCTCACGCCCGACCTGCGGGTGGTGGGCGAGGCCTCCGACGGCGAGGAGGCGCTGCGCAAGGTCGCGGAGTTAAATCCGGACGTGGTGCTGATGGACGTGCGCATGCCACGCATGACGGGGCTGGAGGCCTTGCGCGCGCTGCGCCGCACGGATCCGGACCGACGCGTGGTGCTGCTCACCACCTTCGACGAGGACACCGCCCTCATCGAGGCGCTCCGCGCGGGGGTGCAGGGCTTCCTCCTCAAGGACGTGTCGCTGGAGGAGCTGGCGGAGGCCATCCGGCGCGTCGCCTCCGGCCAGACGCTGCTGCCTCCCGGCATCGCGGAGCGCGTGGCGAGAGGCGTGGCGGAGCTGCCCCGCGACTTCCCCCACGCGGACCTGCCCGAGGGCCTCACCCGCCGCGAGGTGGAGGTGCTGCGCCTCATCGCGCGGGGGCTGAGCAACCGGGAGATCGCCGACGCGCTGGGGACCGCGGAGGGGACGGTGAAGAACCAGACCTCCAGCATCCTCTCCAAGCTGGGCGTGCGGGACCGCACCCGCGCCGTGCTCCGCGCGATGGAGCTTGGCTGCCTCTAGGGATGGCCCGGAGGCGCCGCCTGTCATCTTCGCGCCGCCGTCAGAAGCGCACGGCAAGCAGGGGAATGGCGGGGCGGGGCTGAAACCGTTGGGTGCGCACGCCGTCACGGCGGGCCTGGAGGTCGCGCAGTTCCTCTTCCAGCAGGGTCCGCTCCTGGATGAGCGCGTCGCGCCGGTCCTTCTTGGCGTGGGCTGCCCGCGAGCCACCGCTGAAGCCCCCGATGATGAGCCCCACGCCCACCGTGCCAGGCACCGCGAAGAACAGGCCCGCGACCATGAGCACGGCCCCTGTGTCTCCCGCCTCGTTCAAGCCAGCGCCAATGAAGGGAAGGCCGATGAGCAGCAGTGGGGCGAGGACGAAGCCGATGATGGTCATCACCTTGTAGCCAGTGGGGCGGCCCAGGCGGATGGAGTTGATCTCCCCCTGGAGCAGGCTCACCTGCTGCGACAGCTCCGCGATGCGCGCGTCCAGGCCCTCGTCCGTGCCCCGCTCCTGGGTTTCCCGGGCCTCGTCGTCCGGAAACGGCGCCGAGGGAAAGAGCTCCAGCTCCGAACCCGTGGGCGACTGCGCCACGAGCAGCCGCGCGGACAGGGGGCGTCCATCGAAGGACGGCGCGGGGGACACCAGGGACAGGGAAGAAGAGGTGGGCAACGAGGCCAGCAGGACGGCGGCGACCAGCGACAGCATGGCAGGCGATCCTTTCGCGAATGCGGCGGCAGGGCGAACCTAGCACCGGATGTCTCCGGCCCAGGGGCGTGCAGGGCATGGAGTGTCAGCAGGTGGGAATGACGCCCTCCGGCTCCGGTTGAAGCGGAAACCGGGCGCACGGTGCCGCCCTGCTCGCCCTCCATCTTCCGAGGGGACCTCCGATTGAAGCCCGATTCCGCCGCATGGTAGGACACGGGTGGCCGGCTCGCCTCGACGGAACATCATGGAACCCCCCGGAGCTGGACGGCCTCGTCGGCGATTGAAGCGGATCATCACGGGCGCCCTGCTCGCGCTTCTCGCGACCGTCGTGCTGCTCCTGGCCGCCGGAGTGGCCGCGCTGCACAACCTCGACCAGCCCTGGCTGAAGCAGCGCATCGTCTCCCAGGTGGAAGCCGCCAGTGGCCTGCGGGTGGACTACCAGGTCGCCCGCATCGCCGTGCTCTCGGGGTTGCACCTGGAAGGACTGGTGGTGCGGACCCCGTCGCCATTCGAGGGCGTCGCGCCGGAACTGCTGCGCGTCGGAACCCTGGAGGCGCACTGGTCGCTCCGTGCCCTGCTGAGCCGCACACCCCGCGTGGAGCGGGTGGTGGTGCGCGACGTGGCCTTCACCCAGGTGGCCGATGAGGCGGGCCCCACGTCCCTCGATGCCGTGACGGGGCCGGAAGCCCCGGAGCCGACGCCCATCGAAGCCCCCCTTGGAGCCTCCCGGCAGGCCGCGGCCTTCCTGGCCTCCACCCCGCCGTTCGGGACGATTGAACTGTCGGGCGTGTCGTTGGGTTACGTCCTCGTCCGGAACGGGGCCGTGGTCGACCGCTGGTCCCTGCGCGGGCTCGCGGCCGTGGTGGAAGCGAAACGCCTCGATGGGGAATGGAAGCTCTTCGCGGAGCTGGGCCAGCCTGGAAGCCCCCTGCCGCTCGTGCTGGGCCGTGAAGCTCCCACCACGCCCCCGGCCCAGGCCGAGCTGGAGCTGGCCCTCTCGGCGGAGGTGGCTGCCTCCACCGCGCGCGCACGCGTGGACCTCGACGTCGCACGGCAATCCTTCGATCCCCGGTTCACGGTCCACACGCTGCTGCACGGCGCGGTGTCCGCGAAGTTCGAGGGCGAGCAGCAGCACATCGTCGTCGACCTGGACCGCACCCGACTGACCGACAGCGCCGAAGTGCAGGCCCAGTTGGTGCTTCCGGATGCGGCGGACCTGTCGCCCGTCTTGAACCGGGCCCTGGCGGACGTGGATCTCGGGCGGCTGCTGCAAGCCATTCCCCAGGATCTGCGTCCTGTCGCCCTGGAGCGCGGCAAGGTGCACCTGGACGCCCAGGACGTCACACTCAGCGCCATGCCCCAACTGGGGACGAAGGGCAGGCTGGGGCTGGAGGTGGAGGTCGCGGCGCTCCAGCGCGTCCAGGACACCCTCCGGGCGTCACTCAGCGAAGGACGCATCACCCTGGCGGCAACCCCGGATCCCCAGCAGGGGCTCACCGCCCAGCTCGGCTTCGCGCTCCAGGGGCTGGACGTCCGGGGGCCCACCGCGCTCCGCATCCCCAAGGCCTCCGGCGAGCTGAAGGGGAATCAGTTGCGGCCAGACCCTGCATCGCCCCTCCAGGTCGCGGGGGACGTGACCCTGTCTGGGATGGTGGATGCATTGGACGTCCGAGCCTCCGGGCTCCGGGTGATGGCGGAGCGTCTGGGATTGCGTCTCCAGGCTCCGCTCGCGGGCAAGCCGCCCTTCACGCTGAAGGCAGACCTGCCCGTGGGGATGCTCCAGCTCGTCACGGCGGAGGGACGCGAGTTGCTGAAGGGCCCGGTGAACGTGAAGCTCCATGCGTCGGAGGTGTTCCCTCATCCGGAGGAGCCCCGACTCAGCCGCGCCCGCGCCCATCTGGACCTGGACATCGGCACGATGCACGCGTCGCTGGATGCCACCAAGGGAGCCGACGACGTCGCCTACACCCTGGACGTCCAGACCCCGGACCTCATCGCCGCACGGCCCTTCATCCCGGACGACGTTGCCGCGCATGTGCCCTGGAAGCAGTTGGGGGTGGCCCTGGCCTCCAAAGGCAGACTGACGGCCCTCTTCTCCAACTCGCCCCGCCTGGAGCATCGGACGGAGCTGCGCTTGCAGCGGCCGGGCTGGGACGATGTGACGGCGCGCGGCGCCACCTTCGTGCTGGACTCTCGCGGCGATGCCTGGCGGCACCAGGGCGAGCTGGACCTCCAGCTCGAAGGGCTGCGCATCGGTGAGAGCGACGCGGGCCCCCAGCATCAACGCCTCACGCTGGACATGGATCGCCGCAAGCCGTCGCTTCGACTGGGACTCACCAGCCAGGCAGGGCTGAAGGTGGAGGTGGACGCCGCGCTGGCCTTCGACCGCAAGGCCCGAGCGCTTCGCGTGGATGTGAAGGGCGACCTTCCACCCCTGGGTCCCCTGTCCCCCCTCCTGGTCCGGGCCCGGGTGCCCAAGGAGCTGGAGCCCTCGAAGCTGGCGCTCAAAGGCGAGGTGCACGGCACGCTGTTCGGCGTGTTCACGGGCTTCGCCGCGGACGGGACCCCGCGCCTGACCCCGGATCCGCTGCGCACCGCCGCCTTCGAGGGGACCGCGGTGGTGGACGGGCAGGGACTCCGCTGGAGACAGGATGGCCTGTCCATCAGCCTCCCCGAAGCGCACTGGCAGGCCGAGTCCCACGTCGACGGCTCACGTCGCGGCATCCACACCCGACTGACGGCGGAGAAGCTCTCCGTGAACCTGAACGACCGCCGACTGTCGTTCACCGGCGTGTCGAGCGACACCACCGTCGCCTTCACCGACAAGCTGGAAGCGGATGAGATGGAGGGCAAGCACCAGATCAAGGTCCGCACCCTGGAGCAGAAACCGGCGCTGCCCTACCCCCTCCCCATCCAGGACCTGGAGGCGTCGTTCACCGTCCGCCACAAACCCCACGGCGTCATCCACGTCCCCGACCTGAAGCTGATCAACCCGGGGACCGGGACCGAGCTCAACGTGCAGGGCCGGCTGGACCTCAGTGACGGCCGGCGCCGTCTGGCCTTCCGGGGGGCGCTGGAGCAGGACCTGTCCCGGCTCGCGCAGCCCGGCCGTATGGAGAGCAGCGGCAAGGTCTCCGTCGACTTCCGGGTGGCGTCGCCCGACCTCGTGAGCTTCCGGACCCTCTCCCACCTGCTCTTCCAGAACGTGAACCTGCGGATGCCTGAGTCCGGCGTCGCCATCGAAACGCTCGATGGCAGCGTGCCGCTGACGGAGAACGTGGCGTTCACCGAAGGCCAGATGCAGTTGCTGAACGACAGCGACGTCAATCCCTACTCAATGCTTCGCTTCGCCGACCAGCATCCCCTGCTCTCGCGCAGCAGCTTCGTGTCGGTGGGCCGCATCACCACGCCGATGCTCACCATCGCGCCCCTGGCCGGCAACCTGTCCATCCACCAGAACGTGGTGTCCATGAGCCAGTTGGAGATGGGCGTCCGGGGCGGGCGCATCACCGGCCAGTGCCTGCTGGACTGGAAGGGCAAGAACTCCACGCTGGAGGCCCACGTGCGGGCGACGGGCGTGAAGTCGTCCCGGGGCGAGCCCTTCGACGGCAATGCCGCCGTGGTCATCTCCGCACGGGAGCGCAGCGTCAACGGGCGCGCGGAGATCCTGCGCATCGGCAACCGCCACCTGCTCGACCTGCTCGACCTGGAGGATCCGCGCCACGTGGATCCCGCCACCAACCGCATCCGCTACGCATTGGGACTGGGCTACCCGGAGCACGTGCGGCTGAGCTTCAACCACGGCTTCGGCAGCCTGCGCATCACCATGGGCGGTCTGGCCCAGTTGATCAGCATCGATGAGATTCGTGGCATCCCCATGGGCCCGCTCGTCGACCGGATGCTCCTGTCCCTGACTCCTCCAGAGGCCACGCCATGAAACACCGTGGGTTGCTGCTCCTTGCCACCCTGGCCGCCCCCGGCTGCATCCGCGCCCCGGAGATCGTCATGGTCGACCGCGCGACGGCGCTCGAGGAACAGGCCTCGGGTTCGTTCAAGGACGTGGAGCAACGGCTGGCCCGCGCGGGCATGAGCCCCACGCCGGTGCCGCTCACGCCCAACCAACTGGAGGACCTGGGCATCCAGCCCACGCCGCTCGTGGAGAACATCGGCAAGACGCAGGCGGACCGCGTCGACGACCTGCTGCGGCGCCACTGCGTGGGCGAGGGCCGGGAGGGGCTCCTGGTGGTCACCCGGCGCCAGTGTCAGGCCGGGCGCCTGTCCTCCGACGACGTCGCGCTGGTGGACCGGGTGAACCGCGGCCGGATGCAGTTGTGGCAGTGGATGCGGACCGTGCGCCCGAAGGTGAGCGAAGCAGCGCTGCGCCAGAGCTGGCAGCAGGCGCACGCGGAAGGGGTGGTCTGCGGCGGCTGGGTGGAAGCGGGTGACGGCACCTGGGGAGAGAAGAAGTGCTGACACCCGGCGGCCGGTGGTTCGTGGCCCTGGCCGTACTCCTCGCGAGCACGGCCCTCGCACAGGATGACGAACTCGACGGGGGCATGCGCACGCTCTCGCGGCTCACCGTGGGCGTGGGGGACCAGTTCCTGGGGCAGTTGGGGCCGGACGGGAACACGCTGCTCTTCGTGTCCAACCGCAACATCGCGACCGAGCTCTACGTCCAGGACCTGGAGCAGGGCCGCGAGCGCCGCCTCTTCGACGAAGGCGCGGATGTGACGTGGCCGCGCATCAGCCCCGACGGCAAGCGCCTGCTCTACATCTCGTTCCGGACCCAGGCCAGCGGTCAATTGTGCGTGAGGGACCTGCCGGCCGCCGAGGAGCGCCACTGCCTGGAGGAGGAGACCAGCGCGCTGCAGGCGGAGTGGATCGACGCCTCGCACATCGCGTTGGTGAGCCGCGCGACCATCCAGGGAGACCTGCGTCTGTCGCGGGTCGCGGTGGAGCGCGAGTGGAGCGTGAGCCCGCTGCTCGAGCGCAACCTGACCAGCCCCACCGTCTCTCCCGATGGACGCTGGCTGGTGTACGTCCCCATCGAGCGCTCCGTGCAGCAGGTGGGCCCGGGCTTCGCCGCGCGCGCCGCGTCCCACCTGGAGGCCCTGCGCCTGGACCGCCCTGGAGCGGTCCCCATCCCGCTGGCGCTCGACCTTCCGGGGCAGACCGGACAGCCCGTGTTCGCACGCGATGGGCGCTCGCTGTACGTGGTGCAGTTCTTCACCGACTCCAACGCGGACGGGGTGATTGACGCCAGCGACAGCGGGGTGCTGTTCCGCGTGCCCTTCGAGTCCGAACGCGAGGACGCGCCCGAGCGGGCCGCCGCCTCCAGCCCGGACCAGCTCACCAGCGAGGCCTGGAGCTGCGAGTACCCGTCGCCCGCGGCCGCGTCCCTCGTCGCGACCTGTTCGCGCGACCAGTCGCTGGATGTGTATCAACTGCCGCTGGACGGACTGGTCCCCAGCGACTGGGACGTGCCCCGCCTCAATGAAGAGCTGGGGATGGTGGGCCGGCGCGCGGACCAGCTCCTGCTCTACCGTCAGCGCCTGCTGCGCGAAGCACGGCCCAAGCCGCGCCGGCTGCTGATGATGCGCCTGAGCCAGCTCCACCTGGCGTTCGAGGACTTCGACGCGGCGGCCTTCTACGCCCGCCACATGTCATCGGTGGAAGACCCCGCCACCCAGGGCCTGTCGGAGCCGCTGCGGATCCTCATCGAACACCGGCGGGCCCAGAAGGAGCGCGAGCGCGGCCGCATGATGGACGAGCTGAGCGAGGCCGAGCAGCAACGCCTGGACGCGTTGGACCCCGCGCATGCGCCCAGCCCGCCCTCCGCCGTCTTCCAGCACGTGGTGCGCAGCGAGCTGGCGGAGGCTTCGGGTGACTTCACCCGGGCGCGCCAGGAATTGGAGGCGGCGCAGGTGACGGACACCACGCCGCGCGCGGTGCTGGAGGCGTGGTTCGAGCGGGCGGACGCGCTGTACCGGACGCTCGACGACCGGGAGGCCCTGCTCGACGCCGGCCGCCGGCTGTCCACGAACAAGGTCTTCAAAGAGGACGACCAGCTCGACTTCGCCCGCGCCGCCGTCCGCGCCATGTACCGGGGACGCCCCTACGCGGAAGCGGATGCCGCGATGGCCCAGGCATTGGAGACGGCACCCGCCGGCTCCGCGTATGCCTTTGCGCTGGAGCTGGGCCGGCACGTCAATGCGTTGCACGAAGAGCGTCCGCCCCGCCCCGTCCGGGATGCGCTGCTGGCGTTCTACCATCAGCAGCAGGACCCGCTCCGCCGCCGCGCGCTGGTGCAGGACGCCGTCGAACGCGCGGCGGGGCTCGGCGCGGACGGGGTGCTGGAGGCCCTGGCCACGGCCTACGTCGAGGACGCGCCGTCCGGCACCCAGGAGGGCCGCCGGGCCGAGCGCCTGTTCCGCCGCGCGATGATGGGCCGCGCCTACCGCCGGCTGGGCCGTCAGCGCACGGACGAGGCCCGCGCCGACTTTGATCTCGTGACGAAGCGAACGGGCTCACTGGAGAGCGCCGTCGAATCCATGAGCCTGCGCCTGCGAGCCGGCATCAGCCCGGAGGTGGTGAAGAAGGAGGTCTTCACCACGTCCACGAAGTGGCGCGTTCCGCTCACGCACTTCGTGAAGGCCTATCTCACGGCGCGCCAGTTGCCCAAGCTGGAGGACGGTGCCCACGCGCAGGCGGTGGCGGCGGCCGTGAAGGAGCTGCGCACGTCCTGGCCGGAGCTCAAGAACCAGTACGCGGCGCGGGCCCTGTATGGCGCCATCCAGCACGAGGACTTCCTGCGCGGCCGCGACCCCGCCGCCGCCGAGCGCGCCAACCGGCACTACCTGGTCGCCCTGGACCTGGTGCGCAACAACATCCGCTACAAGGCGATGATCCTCGGCGCGCTGGGGACGTTGCACACGCAGGTGGGCAACTACCACATCGCCCTGGGCTACCTGGACCAGCGGGACGCGTATCCCTACGTGGAGAACGGTGCGGGGCTCGCGGTGTCGCTGGCCCGCGCCCGGGCGCTCCTGCACGTCGGCCGGGAGGCGGAGGCCGCGCAGGCGGCGGACCGGGCCCTGGCCATGGTGGATGCCACGCCAAAGCAGGCCCGGTTCGCCACGCTCGCCCTGGATCGCGCGGCGCTCTACAACCTCGCTGCGGGCCGGTTCGAACGGGCGCTGGAGCTCTATGGCCGCGAGCTGCCCGCCGTGGAAGCCAGTCCCCGCGACGCGGAGGGGCTGCGCAACCGGCTGGTGGTGCGCCTGTCCCGCAGCGCCGCCGCGCTGGGCGCGGGTCAACCCCAGCAGGCCTTGGACGACCTGGATCAGGTGGAGCGGGACCTGGCGCTCCCCGCCGTGCAGGCCACGCTGGGTCAGGCGCGGACCACGCCCCGGCAGGCCCAGCGCGCCTACCGCATCATCGCCGCGGGCCTGCGCGCCAACGCGGCGACCCGGCTCGGGCACCGGGATGACGCGGCCCGCGCGCTCGAACAGCGGCGCGCGCTGTTCCTGGAGCAGTTCGACGAAACGGACCGCGACGAAGACATCCGCGCGGTGACGCTGGCGGAGCTGCGGCTGGCGGAGAACGCCGTGGACCGGCAGGACCCATCGCTCGCGGCCCGCTGGCTGGGCAAGGCGCTGGAGCATGCCGACGCCCTGGTGGAGCGCACCCACGCGCCCGTCGATGCCGGTCAGTTGGATGTGCTCTGGTTCGCGGCACAACTGCATGCGCAGGGGAACACGCGGATGCCCTTCGACGTGCCCCAGCGCCTGGGTCAGGCGCGCCGCACCCTCCTCCAGCAGCGCGACCCCGTCTGGCGCCCCTATCTGGAATGGTTCGACGTTTACTTCGCGCTCGGAACAACGGAGCACGCCCCACTGCTTGCCCCACAAGGAGCCCCCGGGCCTTGAACATCGACTTCTGGACAAAACAGGAGAGAGTCGTTTAGTTCCCTCTACGGGAAAAATTGTTTCCCGTCTCTAGAGGGGGTTGTTCATGAAGAGCTCCACGCTGTTTGCCTCGCTTTCGGTGGCTGTCCTGGGCATGGGTTCCGCGCAGGCGGCGACCATCACCTTCACCATCCAGAACAAGATCACCACCAGCAGCATCATCAATACGTTCACGAACACGTGCACGACGATCATCCCGAGCCTCGGCACGGTCGCGGCCAACTCGACCTCGGTCTCGCACCAGCTCGACTGCGGCACGTCGACGGCCGTCGCATTTCGATACGCGAGCGGGACCAAGACCTGCACCTTCAACCTGAGCTCCATCTACACCCCGCCGGACCCGTTCCTGGGCACCCCCGCGTCCTGGACGCCGAACGGCACGGCCACCTCCAATGGCAGCACGTTCGCGACCTGCAAGGCGACCCTGACCGGCCTCGGGTCGAGCGGCAACTACACCTGGGCGCTGTCGATGCAGTGATGTGTTGAGGGCCAGGGCCTCACCCGAAGCAGCTCAGGCGGGAGGGCCCTCGCCACGGTGAAGGCGCCCGGGACACGCCCGCTCGTCTCGGGCGCGGCGCCGCCCTAGACTGCCGTCCTCCCGGAGGATGGATGAACTCGAAGCGATTTCATGGGCGGCCCGCGACCACGGCGCGCTCGCTGGTCGTGGGGCTCGCGCTCGCCTGCGCGGCGGGCTGTTCGGACGATGAAGGGCCGGGCGTGGACGTGCCCAACCCGCTGACCAACCCCAAGGACGGCCCACCCGCCGGCAATCCGAACGCGGAGGCCACGTGCAGCGTGCCCGCCGAGGCGGGCCTCGCGGACGTCTCCAAGCCCACCACGGTCGTGGGAACGGGAACGCCGGCGAGCTGCACCAGCGCGGCCTTCATCGAGGCCGTGGCCAAGGGCGGCGTCATCACCTTCGACTGCGGACCAGAGCCAATCACTCTCACGCTCGACAGGACAGCCAAGGTCTTCAACGACAAGGGGCCGGACATCGTCATCGACGGCAAGGGCCTGGTGACGCTCAGCGGCGCGGGCAAGCACCGCATCCTGTACATGAACACCTGCGACCAGAAGCAGGTGTGGACGACCTCCCACTGCCAGAACCAGGACCACCCCCGGCTGACGCTCCAGAACCTCACGTTCGTGGACGCCAGCTCCAAGAGCGAGACGGAGTTCGACGGAGGCGGGGCGGTCTGGGTGCGCGGGGGGCGGGTGAAGGTCATCAACTCCCGCTTCTTCAACAACGCGTGCGCGGACGTCGGACCCGACGTCGGGGGCGGCGCCCTCCGGGTGTTCAGCCAGTACGAGGGGCGGCCCGTCTACGTGGTGAACACGACCTTCGGCGGCAAGCAGGGCTACGGCGGGGTCTGCTCCAACGGCGGCGGCATCAGCAGCATCGGCGTGTCGTGGACCGTCATCAACAGCCTCTTCTCCCACAACCGGGCCATCGGCAACGGCGCGAACCCCGCCGGTCCGGGCACTCCGGGCGGGGGCAGCGGCGGCGCCATCTACAACGACGGCAACACGATGACGCTGTCCCTCTGCGGCACGCGAATCGAACACAACGAGGTCAACGCCCACGGCAGCGCCATCTTCTTCGTGAGCAACGACCACTCGGGCGACATCCGCATCGACCGCTCCGTCATCCAGAACAACACGGGTGGCTCCTGGTACGCGACGTATCCCCAGATATCGAATCACTCGGACACGCCCATCGAGGTGACGAACTCCACGATTGAGTGACGGGCGCGCCGTCCGCTCCCGGAGGAAAAAACCAGGAAAGAGCTGAAAACACTCCCACCTCCTCCGGGTCCCCCTTGGACAGCAAGGCCTTGCACCCCACCCTCTGGCCGCATCGGGCCGGAAGGAGAGGACATGCGTGTAATGAATTGGGGTTCCCTGCTGTGGTTGGGATTGGCGGGGATGGGGTGTGGCGGTTCGCCGGGTGAAGAAGTGTCAGGGGAGTTCGTGCTTCCGTTGGCGGAGGCCGCACCCGCGACCACCGTGAAGGAAGACTCCCGCCAGGTGACCGCGCAGGCGTGCCCCGAAGGGGTGGCGTCTCGGGTGAGGGACATCATGACCCCGGGCCTGGGGGGCTTCATGGGAGAGCTCACCAACGTCCAGGGGACGCTCTACTTCGTCACCTCCACCTTTGGCAGCGACGCCATCTTGTGGCGCAGCGATGGTACGGAGGCGGGCACCTCCCCGGTGAAGGTGTTTCCGTCGGTCCCCGAAGGCTTTTCCCAACCGACGGACCTGGTCGCGGTGGGCAACCGGCTCTTCTTCCAGATTTCCAGCACGGCCACCGGGAACGAGCTCTGGGTCAGCGATGGGACGGAGGCCGGGACCCGGCTGGTCGAGGACATCACGCCGGGGCCCGAGCGCTCCTGGATATACAGTCCCACCGACATCAATGGCCGGCTGGTCTTCTTCCGCTACGTGCCGGTGCCGGGAGGAGAGGCGCTGCCGGAGTTGTGGCGCTCGGACGGGACGGCGGCCGGCACGCTGCGGGTGCGCAACTTCAGCGCGTTCTCCGGACTCGACTACGACACCTTGAAGGTGGGCAATGCGTTGCTCTTCTCCTTCGGCCAGAGCACGGGCACCACCCTGTGGCGCACCGATGGCACGCTGGCCGGGACCACAGCCATCAAGAGACTGGATTCGGGCCCCGTCGACATCGCGCAGGTGAACCGCACGGGAGACCCCGGGGTGTTCATCCTGCGGGACGGCCCCAACTACGAGGTGTGGAGGACGAATGGCACCGAGACGGGGACCTTCCGTCTGGACTCGTTCGGCAGGTACGTGGGCCTCATCGGGACGCTGGGTTCGTCTGTCTACCTGCACTCCCTGGACAATCCGACGACGAAGCGGCTGCGCATCGACCGCCTCTCGTTGAACGGCGGGGGCAAGACGGGCATCACCACCCTGCCCAACCCCTACGGCGCCGGTGAGGACGCGTACCCCTACGTGCAGAACACGACCGTCTCTGGAGGTGACCTCTACTTCTCCATGGCCATCGGCAGCGCCGGCCCCTCGCCCGTGAACGTGTCGCTGTGGGCGACAAATGGAACCGCCGCGGGGACGCGCAAGCTCTACGACACGCTCTCGCTGGGAGACGAGTACTGGTCGCCCGTGTTCGCCACCGGCACGGGTCAGGTCCTGTTCGGCGCGAACGCGGCGGGGTCCGGGTCCATCCTCCCCTATTTCACGCGGGGCAGCGTGGCGACGACCGGAAGACTGGCGAGCGTCTACGTGCCGGATTCGTTTACCCGCGTGGGCAATCGCATCTTCTTCACCGCCGTTGATGACACCGGGCTGCGCCAGCTGTGGTCCGTTCCGGCCACCTTCACCTGCCCACCGGGGCCGGCCGTGCAGCAGGAGTGACGCCGGGCGCCTCCGACGTCGTGCCTCCCGCCCACCGGCATGCACCCGGTGGGCGGGCTGCATCACGGCCTACTGATACGTGTCCAGGTAGGCGCGGTGGCTGTTGGAGAACTCGAAGTGGGTGAACTTGTCCCAGTTGATGGACCAGGTCATCAGCCCCTTGAAGCCCGGGTAGCCGCCCGCCTGGCGCAGCACGTAGGTGCCGCCGAAGGACTGGCCCTTCATCAGGTAGTCCAACGCCTTCTGCACGTTGGCGGTCGTCGTGTAGCCACCGCCCGCGGCCTGCGGTGAGGACGGCAGGCCGATGACGACCTGCGAGGGCTGGAGCGCCGGGAAGACAGCGCTCGCGTTGCCACCGACGAGGAAGCCCTGGAGCAGCATCTCCGCCATGGCCACGTGGAAGTCCGGCGTGCCCTGCGCGTAGGCGCGGCCGTCCAGCGCCGTCACCGTGCCGGTGTTGTAGTGCTGCACGTGCAGGTACGTCAGCCGGTCGCGCAGCGCGTGGATGACGGGCAGGTAGGCGCCCCACGGGCCGCCGTAGGCCGCGTAGCCGCCCTGCACGTAGGCGGTCTCCGGCGCCATGGTGAGCAGGAAGCCCGCGCCGTTGTCGTTGAGCAGTTGCCGGGTGCCGGCGATGAGGTTCTGGATGCGGGGCGTGGTGGGGTTGCGGAAGTCGGTGTCCCCGCCGTTGAGCGCCAGGGACGCGCCCTCCAGGTCCAGGTCCAGGCCGTCAAAGCCATACGTGTTGATGAGCCCCTGCATGCTGGTGACGAAGTTCTGCTTCGCCGCCGCGTCGTCCAGGTGGATGGTGCCGTTCGCGCCCCCCAGGGAGATGAGCACCTTGCGGCCCTGCGCCTTGAGGGCGGCGATGTCTGACTTGAACTCCGCGACCGTGGCGTTGTACGGCGTGAAGCCCATGGTGCCGGAGCCCGCGCCCGTCACCGGCTCCGCGAAGGCGACCTGGATGACATTGAACTTGGAGGAGATGTCGCGCAGCCGGATGTTGGTGGAGCCGTTGTCGAAGTTGTGCCAGTAGCCGACCAGCACCTTGCTGCCCACGGGCGCGGTGTTGTTCGTCGTGGCGGCGATGCTGTTGCTGGCGGAGGAGCGATTGCCGGCCGCGTCGCGCGCCTTCGCCGTGAACGTGTAGGTGGTGTTGGCCGCGAGGCCCGTCACGGTGGCGCCGAGCGTGGTGCTGGTGGTCGCGGGCGTCGTGGCGCCATTGACGAAGATTTCATAGCCGGTGACGGCCACGTTGTCGGACGACGCGTTGAACGCCAGGGCGACGCTGCTGGACGTCACGCCGGTGGAGCGCAGGGAGCCGGGCGCGGTGGGCGCCTGGGTGTCGGGCAGGGGCCGCGTGGGCGTGGTGGTGCTGAACGCCGCGCTCGCCGCAGAACGGTTGCCCGCCGCGTCGCGCGCCTTCACGGTGAAGGTGTACGTGGTGTTCGCCGCCAGGCCCGACACGGTGGCGCTCGCGGAAGCGCTGGTGGCCGAGGCGGTGGCGCCGCCGTTGACGAAGACTTCGTAGCCGGTGACGCCCACGTTGTCGGACGAAGCGCCCCACGTCAGCGACACGCTGTCGAACGTCTTGGAGGGAGAGCCCAGGCCCGTGGGCGCGGTGGGGGCCTGCGTGTCCGCGGGTGGAGTGCCGGTGCGCTCCAGCCACAGGGCGAGCACGTTGGGCGGCTCCCAGCCCACCAGGGACGTGTGGGACTGCCGGCAGTCGTAGCCCTTGCCGCCATAGGACGCGATGTCGCCTACGACGTACGAGACGCCCGGAGCCCAGGCCCCCCGGTCCGCCGCGGCGGCCAGGGCGGGGAACAGCATCAGGAGCAGCGCGGCGGTGGCCATCCGCGCGGAACGGGCCGCGCGCGAGGGGGAATGGGGATGCATGGGGTGAAGCCTCCCAGGAGGGGGTGCGCAGGGAGGGAGGACGAGACCCGGTAAAACGGGTCAAACACCCTGGACGAATTCCGTCAGGCGCCGCTCCAAAGACAGCACGCACCGCGCGCGCGAGTGCATTGCAGGGCCAATCCAGGGATGCTCGTGGACTTCCAGCAACGGAAGCGTGGGAAGGGTGCCGCGTTGAGCGAAGAGATCGTCTACCGCCATGCCATCGAGGGGCTCTTCCTGCGCTCCGTGGGCAAGCGCCTCACGCCGGAGCTCAAGGATCAGCTGCGCGCCATCGGCCTGGACCTGGACGTGAAGATTCCGCACCACACGCCCCGCCGCGTCTTCGCGGAAGCGCTGGGCATCACCGCGCGCTACCTCTACCCGGACGTGGACGCGCAGGAGGGCTACCGGCAGCTCGGCGTGGGCATCATCACCGGCATGGAGCACACCCTGCTGGGCAAGGCGCTCGTGTCCCTGTGGCCCATCTTCGGTCCCGACCGCGTCCTCTCCCGCATGCAGGAGAGCTTCGCCACCGTGAACAACTACCTGAAGACCGAGCTCATCACCCACGGCCGCGCGAACCACACCATCAAGGTCAGCGAGTGCAACGGCAACCCGGGCTACCTGATGGGCATCATCGAAGCGGGCCTCACCCGCGCCGGCGCGAAACACCCGCGCGTCGAACCCTTCGACTTCGACGGTCACGCCTGCTCCTACCGCGTGCGCTGGGACCCCTGAGCCCGGGACCCTCTCCACCGCACCGCGGCACATTTTCGTAATCTCAAAAAAAGATACATTCTGGTCGGTTTGTACTGGTCTGCCGGAGAATTCCAGGTCTAAATGGAAATAGACCCTTTCTCCCCGGCCGGTCCGCCATGCCCCCAGACTCCTCCCGTCCCTCCGCGTCTCCCGGAGAAGGCCCACCGCGCTGGCGCAGGCCCCTGCTCGCGGCGGGACTCGGACTGGTCGCCCTGTTGGCCGGAGCGGCGCTGCTCTCCCGGGGTTCGGGGGACGAGGCCAGCGGTTCCGCGCCCGCGGCCGCGACGGAAGGCTCCCGCAAGGGCTCGGCCTCGCGGGGCGGCTCGGGCCGCGCGCGCGGTGACACCACGGAGGGGATGGAGGCGGACGCGGCGCCCCGCCGGTTCGAATCCGGGACGTGCTGGCGGGACCTGGAGCGCTTCAACGACCAGGTGACGGTGGCGACCTTCCGCGACTGGGCCGCGCCGCTGCTGGCCTCGCGGGACGCCGTCGTCCGCGACTACCTGAAGGAGCGCCTGACGGAGCTCATCGGCAATGACGCGGGGCACGCCCGGGAGGTGGTGGGGTGGGCGCGCGACGCCAAGGGCAAGGAGTTCCAGGTGTACCTGTCGGCCCTGCGGGACTCGGAGGCCGTGCAGCAGCCGCAGGTGGCCGCGCAGCTGATGGCCGCGGGCCTGGACCCCACGCTGGAGACGGGGCGGCGCGCGGGCATGCTCTCCGCGCTGGACACGCAGAAGCGCCTGGAGCCGGCGGCCCTGGACCAGCTGGCGGAGTTCGCCAGGGATCCGGCCTCCGCGGAAGCCGGCTGGGCCGCCACCCGTACGGTCGCGCGCGTGATGAAGAAGGACTTCGCGCGGACGGGCAACGCCTCGCCCTATCTGGACCGGCTGCTCACCATCGCCACGGACTCCCCCGACGAGGACATCCGCTACCTGGCGCAGTCCACGCCCATGCACACGGCGCCGGTGCTGGACGCGGCCTCCACTGAGCGCTTCACGCGCATCCTCACCAGCGAGGGCAACGACGACGGCCGGGACGCGGCGGCGCACAACCTGTCGCTGTCCCAGGACAAGGAGCAGGTGCTGGCGCTGTTCGCCCGGACGTTCCCGACGGAGCCCTCCGTGTGCGTCAGATGGGCCTTGTTCCGTTTCTCCGCGCGCGTGGCGGGCAAGGACGCGCTGCCGGTGATGGCGAAGATGGCCGCCATCGACCCGCGCTTCCAGGAGCAATACCGCATCTTCGAGCAGCTCTATGCCAGCGGCGTCCTGGACTTCATGCGGCTGTGGAACAGCCTGCCCAACCAGGACCCCTTCGCGTGCATGGAACACCACGACTGAGTCTCCGGGAACGCCAATGACACGCATGTCTTCCTTCCGCATGAGCACCCTGGGATGGCTGGCGTTCGCGCTGGGCCCCCTGCTTCCCCTGACAACTTTCGCGCAGACCGCGTCCACCCCTCCGGCGCTGGAGGGAGAAGCCTGTTCGGTGCCGGGCCTGATGGATCAGATCCGCCGGGGGCTCTCGTCCAAGTCCCCCGCCTACCAGCGCTACCTGCGCAAGCTCCTGCGTGAAGCGGCCGTCACCCTGCCCGGCGCGGAGCTCCAGGCCGCGTTCGAGCGGGAGACGGACCCGACGATGGCGGAGCACCTGGCGGCCGCGCTCGTCGCCCGCAGCGAGCGGGAAGCGGACGTGGGCGCGATGCAGGTCGTGGCGAAGCGGGCGCTGGAGGACCGCGACCCGGCCGTGCGCTCCGCCACCGTCCGCGCCATGCGGCGCACCGGCGCGCTGGAGAAGACGGGCGACCTGTACGAGCGCCTGATGCGGGATGCGTCACCGGAGGTGCGCATGGAGGCCGCGACGAACCTCTCGGAGGACAACCAGTTCGTCTACGCGGGCCAGCTCGGCTCCGCGACGGACACGGCCGTGGCGGCGGCGGCGGCGTCCCGCGACCCCAAGGCGACGGCGAAGATTCTGGGCACCCTCAACACGGAGAAGCTGGGCGCGGAAGCGGCGGGCAGGCTCCAGGGCCTCCTGCGCAGCGACTCCGCGGAGGTGCGCCAGTCGGCGGCGCTCGCGCTGGGCGGCGTCCCGGCGGATCAGATGGGGCAGGCGCGCGAGTCCCTGGTGTCCATGTACCGGGGCGAGCGGGACGCGGGCGTGCGCAAGGCGCTGGTGCAGAGCATTGCCCAGCTGGGTTTCGCGGGCGCGGTGCCGGAGCTGCAACGGCTCAGGGGCATCGACCCGGGCATGGCACCGGAAATCGACGCGTGGATTCGCGCGCTCGGCACGGGTCTTCAGGAGTGGGAGCTGCTCCTGAGGGAGAAGCAGCGGCTGCAACAGGCTCCGTAGCGGTCACTCACCCCCCAGGGCCGGGAGTCCGGCCCGAAAGGAACATCCGATGCGTTACATGACGAAGGCGTCCCTCGCGGCACTGACCCTCCTCCCCCTCATCGCTGGCGCCCACACGGTGAAGTCGCCCTTCCCCGGCACGGTGACGGCCACCACCTACTATTCGAGCGGCAGCTTCCACGGTGCCGTGGACATCTCCAGCGGCCGTTGCAACTACTGGGGCGCGGAGACCGGCGTGGTCGGCTCCGTCTACTGGAACGTGACGGTCCGCACCTCGGGCGTCTACTGCAACGGGACTGGCAGCGGTACCCAGAACGAGGCCAAGCACGTGTGGGCCAGCGGCTGGACGTTCCGCCAGTGGCACTTCATCAAGACGGCGGACTCCTATGACCGCACGTGCGACCGCTGCCAGGTCGGCAACGAGGGCGCCACCGGCAACTCCACCGGCCCCCACGCCCACCTCCAGCAGGACAAGGCCGGCACCAACGACACGTCCTGGTACAACGGCTACACCACCAAGGGCGAGGCCGTGGACCGCACCGAGACCGTCGGCGTGCTGGACTAGTCGCGCCGGGAGGCGCGGTCTTCTGGCCGCGCCTCCGTTGCCGTGAGAAGGACCGGTCATGGCAGACTGCCCGCCATGACCCGTTCTTCCATTCTTTCCGCCCTGGCGGTCCTGAGTCTGTCATTCGTGTCCGCCGGCTGCGCGACGGTCGACCCTGCCCGGGCCGAGCAGGACATCCGCCAGAGGGTGAGCGCGCAGACCCAGGCCTGGAACGCGCACGACGCGAAGGCCTGGACGCAGGACTTCGCGGACGACGCCGACTTCGTCAACATCGTGGGCACCGTGTTCCAGGGCCGCGAGGAGATCGAGACGCGCCACGCGGCCATCTTCGCGAGCATCTTCAAGACCAGTCACGCCGAGGTGACCGTGCGCAGGCTCGTGTTCCCGACCCCGGACATCGCCGTGGTGGACACGGTGCATGAGGTGACGGGCCACACGGGCCTGCCCCCGGGCGTGCAGAACACCCAGGAGGGACTGCTGCGCACGCAGATGCGGTACGTGATGAAGCGCACCGACACGGGGTGGCGCATCGTCGCGGGGCAGAACACCGACGTGAAGCCCCCTCCGGCGCCCCGGCCCTGAGACACCTCCGACGCGAAGGTTTCCAGGCGGGCGCGGGCCCTGCGAGCCGCCTGGCCCCGGTGAGGGTTCTTGAGCCAGGGAGCGGCGGCGGGGGTGCTTCCTCCGCCCCCTTGCTGAGGGGCGTGGCGGTGGCCGGAAGACAGGAGGTGCGTGAACGCCTCACGTGCGCCTTGCGATGCGGCCCGGGCTGCACTAGCCATCCGGGAACGGAGGGGCGACGGCGCCGACCGCTCGGGTCCTCCGAAGAGGAATCCATGGCCCAGCGCCGTCCGACCCCCAGTTCCGCATCCCCTGGCAAGTCCACCGCCCGCAGTGCATCTGGCAAGGCCGCAGCGAAGCCCGTGGGCCGGGCCGCCACCGGCAAGGCTCCCGTCGCGGTGAAGAAGGGCACGGCGAAGACGGCCGCTCCCGCGAAGAAGGGCGCGCCCGCGCGCGGGGGCACCGTGGTCGCGAAGACGAAGCCGGCGGCGAGGGCCCCTGTGGCGAAGTCGAAGCAGGGCGCACCCGCGAAGGCGCCTGCGACGAAGTCGGCACTGACCACGAAGGCACCCGCCGCGAAGTCGAAGCCGACGGTGCAGCCCGTGAAGACACCGGCGGCGAAGTCGAAGTTGGCGGCTCAGCCCACGAAGGCACCTGCCACGAAGTCGAAGTTGCCAGCGCCCCCCGTAAAGGCACCTGCCACGAAGTCGAAGTTGCCAGCGCCCCCCGTAAAAGCACCTGCCGCGAAGTCGAAGCCTGGGGCTCAGCCCGCGAAGGCACCTGTGGCGAAGTCGGCACCGACCACGAAGACGCCCGCTGCGGCATCGGTGCAGGGCGCACCCTCGAAGGCGCCTGCCGCGAAGTCCTCGAAGGCGCTTGCCTCCAAGCCAGGTGAGCGGCCCGCTGACGCGCCCGTGGCGAAGTCGAAGCTGAAGGTGCCGTCAGCCGAGGCGTCTCCCGCGAAGGCGGTAGAGGCGACTCGTGCGCAGCCCACGAAGTCGAAGCCGGCGGCTCAGGCCGAGAAGACGCCTGCGGCGAAGAAGGCGAAGCAGGCCGAGATGGCACTCGATTCGACTTCGGAACACATCACCGTTCAGGGCCTCCAGGTGCGCGAGGAGGAGAAGGCCGCGACGCCTGTCCCGGCCGAGACGACCCGTGCTCGCCCCACGAAGAAGGGCACCACCGGAGCGGCTCCCGCCACCGACGAGGCACCGCCCCCGAGCCCCGTGGCCACGGCCGACGTGCCCTCTTCCAGCGCACTGGAGACGCCCCCGCCCTCCACGCCTCCCGCGAGCGCCACGGAGGCCACCGCGACCGAAGCATCACCGGCGAGCAGCGCGGAGCCCGCCACCGGTGAAGCCGCGTCGGAGCACACCGAGCCCCAGGCCGCGGCCCCGGCGCCATCCCCCAAGGCCCGCGCGACGAAGCGCAAGGCCGCGTCTGAAGACAGCGCATCCGCTCCGGCCGAGGAGCAGACGCCGCGACCCGGTGCTGAATCCCCGACCCCTTCGGAGGAGGCCGCGCCCATCGCCGCCGCTTCCGAAGCCACCGCTCCCTCGGCAAGCCCCGAGGAGTCGACGACCGCGCCCTCCTCCACCAAGGCGAAGCGCGCGGGCAAGACCGCCGCGCGTCCCACCCCTTCGGAGCCGAGCGAGACCGAAGCTCCGTCCGCACCCGAAGCGGCGAAGCCCGCGCGCCCCGCCGCCGAGCCCCAGTACCTCGTCCTCACCGGGGGCTCGCCCTTCCTGCGCGCCATCGGCTTCGTGCGCCGCGCGGACGGCGAACCCCTGCCGGGCTTCGTCAACCTGTCGGTGTCGAAGATGGCCACGCTCACGCTGCCCACCGAGCCGGGCCAATACGAGTTCCGCTTCCAGACCCGCAACGGCAACGGCGACTTCAAGCTCGCCCAGCGCACCGAGCGCGGCTCCCCCAAGAACGTGCGTGACTTCGAGATGGAGCCTTCCGGGGCCGTGCAGATCTACCGCTTCAGCATTCCCTGAGACGAACCGACAGGCCTCCGTCACACAGGCAACCGCCGTGTCTGGGATTCCAGACACGGTCATGCCCGGAGGCCGTCCACCCGGCTCACCTCCCCTGACTTCAGGGACGGGGCAGCAGACCGGAGAGCATCGCCAGCCCCGGCGCTTCCAGCGGCACGCGCCCGCGCAACGCGGCGAACAGCGACCAGCCGTGGTCCGACAGCAGCACCACGCCCGCGTCCGCATCCGGCGCGAAGCCCAGGAAGCCCACGGACCCACCCATCACCGACGAGCGCCACACCACGGTGTGCCCACGCACCTGGGAGACGGTCCATCCCAATCCCATGCGCGCGGGCCCCGCCTCCACGCGCGGCGCATGCGTCATCGCCAGCGCGCGAACGATGGACGGCTCGCCCCGCCCCAGGTTCGCGTCCAGGAAACGCAGCAGGTCGCTCGCGGTGGAGTGCAGCGCACCCGCGCCAGGGAGCGCGGGAAACGTCCAGGGCGGTACAGGCTTGCCGCGCGCGGTGTGCCCGGACAAGAGCCTGGGGGCCAGCTCGTCGGAAACCCTCGCCGTGGTGTCGACCATCCCCAGCGGCTTGAAGAGCAGGTCCCGCAGCGCGTGTCCGTAGTTCAGCCCCGCGCGCCGGGAGAGCGCATGGCCCAGCACGCCCATGCCCAGGAAGGACTCGGCATGCGGTCGCGGCGACGGACGCTCCGGGTGGTAGCCGCGCAGGAACTCCCCGAACAGGCCCGCTGAGTAATGTCCAAACGGATCCTCCGGGTTCTGCGGCGCCGCATGCAGGTTGGGCGGCAGGTGCGGCAGGCCGGAGGTGTGCGTCGCGAGCTGCTCCACGGTGATGCGGCCCGCGACGTCATCCACCAGCAGGGCCCGGGGAATCAGCTCCGAGAGCGGCGTGTCGAGCTGCAATCGCTGCCCTTCCACCAACACCGCGGCGAGCGCCGCCGTGAAGACCTCCGTGAGCGCGCCCAGGCAGAACACCGCATCCGTGGGCGGAGGTGTCCCCTTGCCCTTGAGTCCCAGCACGTGGTGCTCACCCCGCAGGGTGATGCCCGCGCACAGGGCCGCGGAGCGATACCCGCGCAGGTAGCGCCGCGTCTCGGCCTGGAGGAGTTCGGAAGGGGTCGGCATGGGGTGGTGCGGCTCTTACGGGCCCCCTGCCCCGCGACGCAAGCCCTCTGGACCACGCCCTGTCAGGCGTTTCCATGCGCCCGCGTCCACCTGTTGGAAGGACTCGCACACCCGACACGTCGCCCGCGTTCGCCCCTGCCGGGCTTCGCCGTGGCCGTGTCAGGTCGCGCGGGTGCCGGCGTCAGACACGGCCCGCCTGCCCTTCCACCCCGTCGCTGAAGCCAGAAGGGCCGCGCCCACCCTGACGAAAGGTTCTCGGAGAGGCGGCGCCCCCCGAGCGGGTCGATGGCATCGAGGTGGTAGGACGGCTCCTTCTTGTCCAGCCCCGAGATGATCACATCGAAGGTCGTCGCCGGGCCGCCCTGGGGCACGAACCAGTGGATGTTGTCGCGCTCCGAGCACATGGTCGAGACCTCACCCAGCGGCCCGGCGAGATACGCCGGGAGGGCGGCGCGGCCCGGGCCTCACCGAGCAGTGCATCGAGCAGGAAGCCAGACATCATCGCGCCAAGATGGCCCCGGCGCGTCAGGCCCAGGGTCTCCGCGGCGGACACGGCTCCAGTCACTTCGTCGGGTGCGCTCATCCATCCTGCCTTCGTCACGGTCTTCTGGCGCCTCCCAGGCTGGCACATCGCAGCCCGCCGAGGAACGCATCCGGGACGGATGGGACGCCCCGGGGCCCGGTGCTACCGTCGCGGCCATGAAGGACCGTGCCCCGCGAAACCGCTCGTTGCTCCACCGCCTCGCCGCCCTCCTCCTGGTGGGCGCCACCGCGTGCGGAGGCTGCCGGGCGACCGATGCCGAGCGCGCCGCGAAGGAGCGCGCGGACATCGAGGAGCGCATGCGCGACTCCGTCGCCATCCTCCCCTACCGCGCCTTCAAGCTCACCCTGCGCGCGGATGGCGACCCCCGCGCCCCGGAGGAGGTCGCCCTGCTCTGGAAGGCCCTGGCCGAAACGCGCGAGCTGCCCGACAAGCCCATCACCGACGAAGCGACGCGCGACGCGGCCCGCACGTACCTGAACCTGGGCGTCGCCTTCTACAAGGCGCGCAAGACGCTCCAGACGCGCGACGAGGACGAGTTCCCCCTGCTGTGGTCCAAGTGGATGCCCGGCACCCCCGT
The DNA here is from genome assembly GCF_003612125.1 of Corallococcus praedator. GTDB lineage: Bacteria > Myxococcota > Myxococcia > Myxococcales > Myxococcaceae > Corallococcus > Corallococcus praedator. Next base: position 119 of record NZ_RAWI01000057.1, on the reverse strand, counting down.
GCCCCTGGCGGCCTATGACGCGGGCCACGAGCACGCGCTGCTCGCCAGCGTCTGGCTCCTGCTGGACCGCGCCGCGAAGGCCGGCCACATCCCCTCCACGGAGCTGGCCCTCTACGAGC
>NZ_RAWI01000579.1 GCF_003612125.1 Corallococcus praedator | reverse complement strand
ACCACCTCCTCCTCCGCCGCCCTCGCCGCCTTCGCCCTCGTCCTGATCCTCGCGGTGGATGAACATCACCACGTCGGCGTCCTGCTCGATGGAGCCGGACTCACGCAGGTCGGACAGCATGGGCTTGCCGCCCTTGCGCTCCTCCACCTTACGGTTGAGCTGGCTGAGCGCGATGATGGGCACCGACAGCTCCTTGGCCAGCTGCTTGAGCGCACGGGAGATCTCCGCGACTTCCAACTGGCGGCTCTCCACCTTGCCCTTCTGGTGCATCAGCTGAAGGTAGTCGATGACGAGCAGCGACAAGCGCGGATCCTTCTGCTTCACGCGCCGCGCCTTGGCGCGCAGGTCGAACGGGGACAGGCCGCCGGAGTCGTCGATGTAGATGGGCGCGTTGTAGAGCGCGCCCGCCATCTCCTGGAACTTCTCCTCGTCGTGCGGCGACAGCCGGCCGCCTCGCAGCTTCTTCATGTCCACGCGCGCCGTGGACGCGAGCAGACGCATGAGCAACTGATCCGCGGGCATTTCCAGGCTGAAGATGCCGACCGCCTTGTTCTCCTTGAGCGCCGCGTGCACCGCGATGTTCATCGCGAGCGACGTCTTGCCGATGCCGGGACGCGCCGCGAGGATGATGAGTTCACCCGCGTGCAGGCCGGTCAGCTGCATGTCCAGATCGATGAAGCCCGTGGACAGGCCCGTCACGCCCGTGGACGCGGCCTTCATCTTGTCCAGCAGGTCGAGCGTCTGCTCCATCAGCTCGCTGACCGGCCGCAGGTCGCCTTCGCGCTTCTTCTCCGCGAGGAGGAAGACCTTGCGCTCCGCCTCGTCGAGCAGGACCTCCAGTTCGCCCGTCTCCTGGCTGGCCAGGTCCTGGATCTCCCGGCCCACGTTGGCCAGGCGCCGGCGCAGCGCCTGATCCTTGACGATGTGGGCGTACTGCACGGCGTTGGCCGCCAGCGGGACGACCTGGTCCAACCCCATCAGGTACGCCGGGCCCCCCACCGCGACGAGCTGCCCGAGGATCTTCAGCTCCTCCGCGAGCGTCAGGTGGTCCACCTGCTTGCTCTGCGCGTCCAGCCGCATCATCGCGCCGAAGATCTGCGCGTGCGAGGGACTGGAGAAGTCGTCCGCGTGGATGACCTCCGCCACGGGCGTAATCAGCCCGTTGTCCGCCAGCACGGCGCCGAGCACCGCGCGCTCCGCGGCGAGATCCTCATGGACCCGCCGACCTTCCCTACCGTCCAGGACGTTCTGCATGGCTGCTTGGAACCTCTACTGCCAGCGTCTGACACGTTCGGCGGAACGTCCAGTTTCCCTTCAACAGACCTGTAGCAAGGGGTGGGACCCGGACGCCCGGTGAAGGGACGTCCCAGGGCGGCTCACTCGGCCGCGCCCCACTGCTGGAGGAAGGACTCCCGGTAGGTCCGACTCAGGATCACCGTGGAGCCATCCTTCAGGACGAGGATTCCGTCGCCATGGGTCCAGGGCTCCAGCCGGGCGACGGCCTCCAGGTTCACCAGGTCCCCCCGGTGCACCCGCACGAAGCGGGCGGGGTCCAGGCGCTCCTCGAGGGCCCGCAGCGTCTGGCGCACCAGGTGCTCACCCTGGGCGGTGTGGAGCCGCACGTACTTGTCCTCCGAGGACAGGCGCCACACGGTGTCCAGCTTGAGCGGCACCCAGCCCTCGCCCACCTTCACCACCAGCCGCTCCAGGGGGCGCTCCGGCCGGGCCCGCGCCACCGTGGTCAGCAGGGCGTCCAGGGAGGCCGTGCCGCGTTCGCCCGCGGACAGGAGCGCATGGGCCTTGTCGAGCGCCCGGGCGAAGCGCGCGGCGTCATAGGGCTTGAGCAGGTAGTCCGCCGCGTGGGCCTCGAAGGCCTGGAGCGCGAAGCGTTCATAGGCCGTGGAGAAGATGACCGCCGGGCACGCCTCCGGCCCGAGCGCCTCCAGCACCTCGAAGCCGGTGAGGCCGGGCATCTGCACGTCCAGCACCACCAGGTCCGGCCGCAGCGCTTCGATGCGCGCGAGCGCCTCCGTGCCGTCCACGGCCTCGCCCACGGGCGTGAAGCGCGCGTCGGCCGCCAGCAGGCGCAGCACCTTCGTGCGCGCGGGGGCTTCGTCGTCCACCACCAGGACGCGGAACACCGTCATGACGCCTCCCGGGGCAGCCACACCGTCACCCGGGCGCCGCCCTCCGGCCCCGCGCCGCGCTCCAGCCCGGCCTGGCCCCCGTGCAGCAGCGTCAGCACCCGCTCCAACTGCGCCAGCCCCACGCCCGGCCCCTTCGACGGCGACGGGGCGCCGAAGCCGCGCCCGGTGTCCTCCACCTCCAAGGCCCAGCGCGCGCCGTGGCCCCGGCCGCGAATGCGCACCTCCAGCGGCGTGCGCAGGTCCTGGTTGTGCTTCACGGCGTTCTCCACCAGCGTCTGCAAGGCGAAGCACGGCACGCGCTCCGCCTCCAGCCCCGGCTCCACGCTCCAGCGCACAGCCAGCCGGTCCCCGAAGCGCGCCGCCAGGAGCGCGATGAAGCGCTCGGTGTGACCCCGCTCCTCGCCCAGCGTCCAGGTGGGCTCCGTGCGCTCCAGGCTGGCCCGCAGGAGCTGTCCCAGGTCGCTCAGCAACCGGTCCGTGCGCGACAGGTCCTCGTACATCACCGAGCTGATGGTGTTCAGCGCGTTGAAGAGGAAGTGGGGGTGCAGCTGGCCGGTGAGCGACTGGAGCTGCGCGGCCTTGAGCTCACCTTCCAGGGACGCCGCCCGCAGCGCCCGCCGCTGGCGCTCCCTCCACGCGGCCCCCAGCGAGATGACGGCGCAGATCAACCCGTAGCTGATGAGGTCCTTCTGGGCCTCCATCGGGAGCTTGTAGGTGAGCGGCCCGAAGTCGTACCTCCCCAGGCCCAGGAGCGCGTAGGCCCCGTGGCGCAGGGCCGTCATCACCGAGACATGCAGGGTGGTGAAGAGGACGAAGGCCCCGGCGTGGATGCCCAGGAACCGCGCCCAGCCCACGCGGGGGCCCGGCGCGTTGAGGACCGCCGTCATCATCAGGGGAATCGCCAGCGCGACGGCCAGCGCGCTCGTCACCTCCCAGATGAACGCGGGGGCCCAGGGACCAGGGTCGCGGTAGGAGAGCTGCTCCAACCGCACCGCGCTGCCCTGCCACACCCCCAGGGCCACGCAGAACAGCAGCACCTTCAGTGCCGGCCGGGCCCGCAGACGCGGCCAGTGCCAGCGCGGGGGCCCGGGTTGGGACTCGACGGACACGGAGCTCACCCCACCGTCCCGGGGGCCAGGGCGGCGGTGCGGGAGGCCCCGGCCTTGAGGCCGAAGAGGGGCCGGAGCCAGCGGACGCGGGAGACCCCCACCGTCAGGGCGCACGTGACGACGAAGGACCCGGTGAGCACCAGTCCCAGCAGCGCCCAGGGGCCCACGGGAAGACGCAGCAGGAGGTAGCCCACGCAGACGATGACCGTCTGGTGGAGGATGTAGAACGGATACGACAGCGCCTGCGCCCGGCCAAGCCACGGCGGCGCCGCGCGCACGTGGTGACGCGCGTAGCCCAGCGCCGCCAGCAGCGTGCCCCAGAGGACGACACTCCCCGCCAGCATGTGTACCGGGGCCGGCAGCGACGACTCCGCCATCGCCGGAACGAGCCCCGCCACGGCGATGGCCAGCATCCCGTGCCGCAGCGTCACCAGCCGCGTCCAGATCCCGGGGCAGCGGCCCAACAGGTGCCCGTACAGGAACAGCAACCCGTAATGGAGGAAGGTGCGCGGATCATCCAGGAGGGCGTGCGTCTCCGGCCAGTCCCGCAGCAACTGCCGGTTGAGCGCGAGCGGCACCACCAGCCACGCCACGTTCCACCCACGCGACAGCCAGACGTCAGCGCGCGCGAGCCACCGTTCGCCCCGGGCCGTGCGCAGCGCGGCGAAGAGGGGCAGGGCCAGCAGGCAGTAGATGAACAGGTAGGCCACGAACCACAGATGGTGCCAGCTGAAGCTGCCGGCGGGGTAGGGCACGAAGTCGAACACCGTCGGGTAGAAGGCGGCGTAGCTGCCCTGGAACCGCCCCTGGAACAACCGCTCCACGTAGATCTGCGGCGGCACCACCACGAACATGCCGAACACCAGCGGCCCCAACAGCCGCCGCGTCCGGTCCTTCGCGAAGGCCCCCAGGGAGCGCCGGCGCAACGCGAACGCGGTGCCCACGCCGGAGATGAGCATCAGCAGCGGCATGCGCACCAGGTGCAGCACGGACATGGTGGGCTCCAGCACCGGGAGCGCCTGGGGGCTCTTCACGTGCCAGTCCCAGGTGTTGAACATCATCCCGGTGTGGAACAGGTGCAGCAGCACGATGGCCATCACCCGGAGCCAGTCCAGGTCGGGGCGGTGAGCGTCGGGGGTGGGAAGGG
>NZ_RAWI01000578.1 GCF_003612125.1 Corallococcus praedator | reverse complement strand
GCCGGGGTTGGTGGTGCCGCGACGACGGGCGCCTGCTGCGCGGGCGGCTCCGACGGCTTCGGCGTACAGGCGGTGACTCCAGCGGCGGACAGCACCGCGAGCCATGCGAGGTTTCTTCGTCCCAGCCCCATCACGTGACGCTCCTTGTGCTCGTGAAAAAAGAAGGGGACGCGGGGCGTTGGCGCCCGCGTCCCCCGGTCAACGGACCTGCGTCACCTTACGGCAGCGACGGGGTGTTTTCCGCGAAGTATTCGTGGCTGTCCGCGTTGGCGCGCGCCTTGGTGGGGTTGGACTTCGCCAGGGCCTTGGCCGCGGTCTGGCCGTAGGCGTTGTCGGCCGTGCCGGCCACGACGGTGAAGTGGCTCATCTCGTGGACCAGCGTGCCGGCGCGCGAGTCCGTGCCCGTGTTGGGCGCGCTCCAGAAGGCGCCGCACACGTAGATCTTGTACGGCGCGTTCGAGTACACGTAGGCGTACGTGCCGCTCTCGTTGCAGCTGCAGTCCACCACGACGGCCGCGGAGTCGAACGCGGACTTGATCTTGGTGAAGTGCGTCTTGATGGTGCCCCAGTTGGTGCTGGAGTACGTGCCGAACCACGTGGTGTAGCGCGTGGTCGCGGACGGCGTCGCGCTCAGGTACGTGACGGCGTTGTTGGAGTAGGTCTTCGCGCTGTTGAACGCGGTGGAGATGGAGGTCTGCTCGGAGCTGGTGCAGGCCCCGGAGTACGCCAGGCTCTCACCCGTCACCTGGCCCATCGCCTCCGCCACATCGCGGCTGTTGCGGCGGCCTTCGATGAAGAGGCTGACCTCGTTGGAGGACAGCGCCGTCACGCTCGAGCGCGACTCCAGCTCGTAGCGGATGGAGTAGGTGCCCGTCTGGGACAGGTCATACGCGTCGGAGACCACGACCGGGCCGGAGATGCTCTGGCCGGGGGCGATGGTGATGAGGTCCTCGGGGCGGCCCAGCACGCGCTTGTAGTGCGCGCCGGTGTAGGCCACGGACTGGCCATCGTGCAGCACGGACAGGCGGCCCTCGTTGAGGCCCGCGCCCGGCGCCTCCCACTTGTACAGGCTCACCGGCGTGGAGGAGGTGTTGGTCAGCGTCACCTGCACCGTCACCGTCTCGCTCGCCGCCATGGACGCCTTGGCGACGGACACGGTCGCCGTCAGCTCACCCTGGGCCTGCTCGGTGGCCTCGGGCTGCGAGGTGTCACCATCAACCGGGGCGCCGCAGGCACCCAGCAGGGAAACGCCAACCGCCGTGCCCACCAGCCACTTGAAACCGCGAAGGCTCTTGCTCACGAGGAACGTCCTTTCAAAGAAAACGACGCAGCGAACACCAGGGGGAATGCCCGGGTCCTCACACTTATAGGGGAAGACGGGCTCCCTGATGATGGCACGAAATACTGTGAAATAAACGCCTCCCCACTATTCCGTTTCTCGTCGCGGTGCGGCCCGGGGTGGCGTGGGGCGTTAGGCTTCGTGCGGCACGAGGCGTTGTTTCGCGGCCGAAGGAATGGGGTGTCGGACGATGCGCGCGGTGGTGTTCGAACATGAGGAACACGAGGGCCCGGGGCTCTTGGGGCCCGCGCTGGAGGCGGCGGGTTTCACCCTGGTGCGAAGGTTCCGGACGGTGCGGAGGGAAGACGTGGATGCACCGCTGGTGGTGGTGATGGGCGGACCCATGGGCGTGTACGAGGCGGACGCCCATCCGTTCCTGAAGGATGAGCTGGCGTTGCTGGGCGAGCGGCTGGCGAGTGAACGCGCGTGCGTGGGCGTGTGCCTGGGCGCGCAGCTGCTGGCGGCGGCGGCGGGGCCCAGGTGTCGCCGGGCAAGAACGGCTTCGAGGTGGGGGTGGGGCCGGTGCGCTGGACGCAGGACGCGCTGAAGGACCCGGTGGTGGCGGGGGCGAAGGCGCGCACGGCGGTGGCCCACTGGCACGGGGACACGTACACGCCGGTGCCGGGCGCGACGCTGCTTGCGTCCACGGATCGCTACACGCAGCAGGCGTTCCGGTTGGGGAGGTCCTACGGCTTCCAGTTCCACCTGGAGCTGACGGCGAAGGAGCTGGGGCGCTGGTTGGAGCTGGGCGCGGAGGACCTGAGCACTCGCGGCAAGGACCTGGAGGAGCTGAAGGCGCAGCTTCCCAAGCTGAAGGCCGCGGAGGCGGAGAACACGCAGCTCTTGCAGCGGCTGGCGCACGAGCTGGCGAAGGGACTGCGCGCGCCATGAAGCTGACCCGCCTGCACGTCCACCACTACCGCGAGCTGGCGCCGGACACGGTGCTGACGTTCGGCCCCGCGCTCAACGTGGTGGTGGGGGGGATGGGCAGCGGTCGCACGACGCTCCTGGAGCTGGTGTCCACGGTGGTGTGCTCGGACTTCTCCGGGCTTCTGCGCGAGCCGTTCGCGTTGGACTACGCGCTGCGCTTCGACGGGCTGACGGTGGAGGTGGCCGTGCGCAACGAGCCGCCCGCCGCGCTGCCCGCGACGACGGGCGCGGAGGAGGGGCCAGGAGAGGCGCTGGCACTGCCTCCCGCGGGGCTTGCGCATGGGCTGATGCCCTCCATCGTGGCGACGGTGCGCTGGGACGCGGCGGAGGACGTGCGGCTGGTGATGCGCGCGAGCGCCACGGGCTTCGCATGCGAGGTGGACGGCGCGGCCGGCTTCTCCAGGCGCATGCACTGGTCGGTGTTGGATCGCTCCGTGTGGACGCTGCTCTTCATGGCCGCGCAGTACCTGGAGCGCGGCGTGAAGGACCGGCTGAAGGAGCTGCTGCGCCGCACGTTCCTGCTGGCGCCGCCGCGCTTCGATGAGGCGTTGGGGATGTTCGAGCGCATTGGCGCCATCCGCTACGCGATGGAGCGGCGGGGCGAGGACCTGTTTCCCCTGGGGCTCATGGCCCTGCCCACGTGGATGCCCGGGTGGCTGCGCGAGCAGGTGGAGCACGAGCCGCTGCCCCCGACGCTGATGTTCCGCCACGAAACGCTGCCGCGAAGCTTCCTCGCGCGCTTCGTGGCGCTGGCGGGCTTCGCGTCCGGCACGCTCACGGTGGACGTGACGGAGACGACGCCCCTGTCGCAGGGCGGGCGGCTGGGCTTCAGCGGCTTCCGCTTCGCGTTCGTGCGGAAGGACGGCGCGCCGGTGGCCCAGGAGCAGTTGGGGTACGGCCAGCGGCGGCTGTTGTCCTTCCTCTACTACCTGGACGTGCACGATGCGTTCGTCATCGCGGATGAGCTGCCGGACGGGCTGCACCCGGATCTGGTGGAGGCGTGCGTGAAGGACGTGGGCGAACGTCAGGCGTTCCTCACCAGCCAGAACCCCGTGCTGTTCGAACACCTGTCCTTCCGCGACGCGGAAGACGTCCGCACGTCGCTCATCCGGTGCGAGGGCGGCACGGGGCGCGGGGCCTGGCGCTGGACGCAGCCGTCGCCGGAGCTGGCGGTGCGCCTGTTCGACGCGTACCGCGAGAAGGCCGCGCCGCTGGGCGCGGTGCTGCGCGCCCAGGGCTTCGGGTGAGGCTCAGCGGCCGCCGAGCAGCTCGGTGCTGAAGGAGAAGCCGGCCAGCAGGTAGGGCATGGCGCTGGTGCGGTTCTCGTGCGTGAGGTACCAGCCGGCGATGAGCAGCGCGGTGGGCTTGTTCATGAAGCCGCCCGGGCGGGTGTCGAAGGCGTACGCGACGATGGGCCCCACGCGCATGTGCTTGTTGGTGGGAAGGCTCCGGCCGGGCAGCGGATCCACGGCGCCCGAGTCGTCGTCGTAGCTGGGCCACACCGCGGAGAAGCGCGCGCCCAGCGTCCAGCGGCCGTTCATCCAGATGAGGTCCGTGTCGTTGGCGAGCACCCAGCCCTTGCCGGGCACCAGCGTGTCCAGCGTCGGATCATAGAAGGTGCCTGTCGGACTGCCGTCGCGCAGGTCCACGTTCCAGTACTCGAAGGCCACCTTCGTGCGCAGCGCCACCGACTTCACCTTCGCCTGGAGCGTGGGCTCCACGAAGAAGTGGTGGCCGGAGGTGCCGTAGGCCTGGTCGTTCGTCACGTCGCGCACGTCGTCGTCGTAGTTCTGGAATGAATCCGGGTACGACTGGACGCTGCCGAAGGTGCCGAAGAACTGGACGTACTCGTAGCCGGCGCGGAGGTTGAGCACCGCCACGGGCTGGAGCTCCACCACGGGCCCCAGCTTGAAGAACGCCGGGCTCAGCTTGAGGCTCGCCGCGGCGCTGGCGAACGTGTCGCGCAGGAGCAGCGACGGGCTGTCGAAGAGGCGCTTCTGGTAGATGAGCTTGTTCTGCGACTCGAGCCCCAGCGGGTTGTAGCGGAACACGTTGAGGGTGGTGAAGAAGAGCCGGCGCTCCGGCATCGGTGGCAGCACCGGGGGCGGCAGGTTCTCCGTCGTGGGGGGCTCGGGCTGCTGCGCGGTCGCGGGCGCGGACAGCCCCAGCA
>NZ_RAWI01000577.1 GCF_003612125.1 Corallococcus praedator | reverse complement strand
ACCCTATCTCCTGGTCGGACTGGGACTCGCCGTGCTCGTGGCGGTGACGGTGGGCCTTGGCCGGCTGCGCCCCGCCGCGCCCACGGTGGACCGGGCCTCGGTGTGGTTGGACACGGTGAAGCGCGGCCCGCTGGTGCGTCAGGTGAAGGGCGCCGGCACGCTCGTCCCCGAGTCCATCCGCTGGCTCACCGCCGACACCGCCGGCCGCGTGGAGCGCATCCACGTGCGGCCGGGCGCCAGCGTCACGGCAGGCACGCTCCTGATGGAGCTGTCCAACCCGGACGTGCAGCTCCAGGCGCTGGAGGCCGAACGCCAGCTCGCGAGCGCCGAGGGTGACTTCCTGGAGCTGCGCGAGGTGCTCCAGACGCAGCGGCTGTCCCAGCAGGCCGCCGTGGCCTCCCTCACCGCCGAGGTCGCGGACGCCGCTCGCCGCTCGCAAGCCAACATGGCGCTGTTCGAGAAGGCCTTCGTCGGCGACCTGGAGACGCGGCAGGCCACGGAGAAGGCGGAGGAGAGCCGCCAGCGTCTGGAGTTGGAGCGCGAGCGATTGGACGTCATGGCCCAGAGCCTGCGCCAGCGCCTGGCCTCCCAGCAGGAGCAGGTGGAGCGCCTGAAGGCCGTGGCCCGCTTCCGCCGCCAGCAGGTGGAGTCCATGAAGGTGCTCGCGGGCGAGGACGGCGTGCTCCAGGAGCTGCCCCTGGAGCTGGGGCAGTGGGTGACGCCCGGCGTGCTGCTGGCCAAGGTGGTGAAGCCCGAGCGGCTGAAGGCCGAGCTGCGAATCGCGGAGACGCAGGCGCGCGACATCCTGCCGGGCCTCAAGGCGCTGGTGGACACGCGCAACGGCGTCGTCGAAGGCACCGTGGCCCGCGTCGCGCCCGCCGCGAGCCAGGGCACGGTGCGCGTGGAGATCACCCTGCCGGACGCGCTGCCCAAGGGCGCCCGGCCCGACCTCACCGTGGAGGGCACGGTGGAGCTGGAGCGGCTGAACGACGTGCTGTCCGTGGGCCGTCCCGCCGGGGCGCAGGCGGAGAGCACGCTGGCGCTCTTCCGGTTGCTGCCGGGCGGGGACGAGGCGGTGCGCATCCCGGTGACGCTGGGGCGGGGCTCGGTGAACGCGGTGGAGGTGGTGCAGGGGTTGGCGGAAGGTGATCAGGTGGTGCTGTCGGACATGACCGCATGGGATGCGGTGGAGCGCGTGAGACTGCGATGATGACGACGATGACGAACGACAGCGGTGCCCTGACTCCAGGCGCGGGCGTGGTGCCGGGCAAGGCGCTGCTCCAACTCGACGGCCTCACCAAGGTGTTCGAGACGGAGGAGGTGGAGACGCACGCCCTGTCCAACATCCACCTCACCATCCGCCAGAATGAATGGGTGGCCATCGTAGGGCCGTCCGGCTCCGGCAAGTCCACGCTGCTGGCGGTGCTGGGGCTGCTCGACACCGCCACGCGCGGCAGCTACCTGCTGGATGGCAAGAGCGTGCTGGAGCTGTCGCCCGCGGACCGGGCGAAGGTGCGCAACCAACACATCGGCTTCATCTTCCAGAGCTTCAACCTCATCGGAGACCTCACCGTCTTCGAGAACGTGGAGCTGCCGCTCACCTACCGGGGCCTGCCGGCGGCGGACCGCAAGCAGCGCGTGGAGCGGGCCCTGGAGCGCGTGGGCATGGCGCACCGGGCGCGGCACCTGCCGGGCCAGCTCTCCGGCGGTCAGCAGCAGCGCGTGGCGGTGGCGCGCGCCGTGGCGGGCGACCCGCTCATCCTCCTGGCGGACGAACCCACGGGCAACCTGGACTCGAAGAACGGCGAGGCGGTGATGCAACTGCTGTCGGACCTGCACAAGGCGGGCTCCACGCTGTGCATGGTGACGCACGACCCGGCGCAGGCGCGCATCGCCACGCGCACCGTGAGCCTCTTCGACGGGCGCGTGGTGCAGGACGAACAGCTTCGCTGAGGAGGATGCCCATGGAACGCCTGCTCAACGACCTGCGCTACGCGCTGCGGACCCTGCGCAATGCCCCCGGCTTCGCGGTGGTGGCGGTGCTGACGCTGGCGCTGGGCATTGGCGCGAACAGCGCGGTGTTCAGCGTGGTGAAGGGCGTGCTGCTGACGCCGCCGCCCTTCGTCCAGCCGGAGCGGCTGGTGCACCTGGCGCCCAACTTCGACGCCTTCGGGCTGAAGGAGGTGTCCAACTCCCTCCAGGAGTACCGGGACTACGTCACGCTCTCGCGGGCCTTCTCGTCGCTCGCGGCCTTCCGGTCCGATGACATGACGCTCACCGGCCAGGAGTCTCCCCGCCGCTTCCACGTCGTCATCGCCACGGCCTCCTTGCTGCCCACGCTGGGGGTCGCCCCGGTGCTGGGGCGCGGCTTCACCGAGGACGAGCAGACGCCGGGCCGGGACAAGGTCGTCATCCTCACGGACGCCGCGTGGCGCGCGCACTTCGCGAAGGACCCGGAGGTGCTGGGGCGCTCGCTGCGGCTGGACGGGGAGGCGCACACGGTGGTGGGCGTGCTGCCGCCGGGCGTGACCTACCCGGAGGACACGGAGCTGTACGTGCCCTTCGCGCCCACGCCGGAGCAGACGCAGGAGTCCAAGCGGGGCAACCGCTACCTGCACGTGTTGGCGCGCCTCAAGCCCGGCGTGACGCTGGACGCGGCGCGCGCGGACCTGGTGCGCACGGGCGCGGCGCGCACCCCGGACCTGGTGGACCAGTACAAGCAGGCGGGCTGGTCCATGGGCGTGAAGTCGCTGGAGGAGCAGGTGGTGGGCGGGGTGCGGGAGACGCTGTGGCTCCTCTGGGGGGCGGTGGGCTTCGTGCTGCTGGTGGCGTGCTCCAGCGTGGCCAACCTGTTGCTCGCGCGGGCGGTGGCGCGAGGCCGCGAGGTGTCCATCCGCGCGGCGCTGGGGGCGGGGCGCGGAAGGCTGGTGGCGCAGTTCCTCACGGAGAGCGTGGTGCTGTCGGTGGTGGCCGGCGCGCTGGGCCTGCTGCTGGCGATGTGGGGCACGGACGCGCTGGTGGCGGTGGTGGGCGAGGGACTGCCGCGCGCCCGCGAGGTGCGCCTGGATCTCCCGTCCGCGCTCTTCACCCTGGCGGTGTCGGTGCTCACCGGCGTCATCTTCGGGCTGGTGCCCGCGCTCCAGGCCAGCCGCACCGACCTGAACGCGGCGATGCGTGAGGGCTCGCGGAGCACCGGTGGCCATCGCACGGGCCGGGTGCGCTCCGCGCTGGTGGTGTCCCAGGTGTCGCTCGCGCTGGTGCTGCTGGTGGGCGCGGGCCTGTTCGTGAAGAGCTTCCTCGCCCTGCGGCGCGTGGACGCGGGCTTCACCTCCGAAGGCGTGCTCACCGGACAGCTGGCCCTGCCCCGGGTGACGTACCCGGAGAAGTCCCAGCAGGTGGCCTTCCAGCAGGGCCTGCTGTCCCGACTCCAGACGCTGCCTGGCGTGGAGTCGGTGGGGCTCACGAACGTGCTTCCGCTGGGGGGCGCCATGGACCACAGCTTCGACATCGAGGGACGCGAGCGGCTGCCGGGTGAGCTGTGGAAGGCGGTGGAGTACCGCGCCGCCACGCCCGGCTACCTGCGCGCCCTGCGCGTCACGCTGCGACAGGGCCGGCTCTTGGAGGACCGGGACGGGCCGGACGCGCCCTGGGCCGTGGTCATCAACCAGTCCTGCGCGAACATCTTCTGGCCCAAGGGGGATGCACTGGGACACCGGATGAAGCTGCACGGCCCGGACAACCAGTGGGCCACGGTGGTGGGCGTGGTGGACGACCTGCGCGAGTGGGGGCTGGATGTCCCCGCGCGTCCCGCCGCGTACTACGCGCTGTCGCAGCGGCCCTCCGAGTACATGGGGCTCGCGCTGCGCCTGAAGTCCGGGGACCCGGAGGCGCTGCGCGTCGCGGTGGAGTCGGAGCTGCGCGCGGTGGACGCGGACCTGCCGCTGTTCGATGTGTCGCCCCTGACGCGGCGGATGGACGATGCGATTGGCGCGCGTCGGCTGTCGGCGCTGCTGCTGGGCCTGTTCGCGGGCGGGGCGTTGCTGCTCGCGGCGCTGGGCCTGTCGGGCGTCATCGCCTTCTCGGTGGCGCAGCGCACGCGGGAGCTGGGCATCCGCATGGCGCTGGGCGCGGCGCGGGGGGACGTGCTCCGGCTGGTGTTGGGACAGGGGCTGCGGCTGTCGCTGGCGGGGGTGGGCGTGGGGCTCGTCCTGTCCGTGGCGCTGACGCGGCTGTTGGGCTCGCTGCTGTATGGCGTGTCGGTGGACGACCCGTGGACCTTCGGGGGCGTGGCGCTGCTGCTCACCGGGGTGGCGTTGGCGGCGGCGTGGTTGCCGGCCCGGCGGGCCACGCGCGTGGACCCCATCATCGCGCTGCGCGCCGACTAACCCCTTCCGGTTTCTGGCACAGTTCCCACCCGTGGTGTCCCCCGTGTCCGAGTCCC
>NZ_RAWI01000576.1 GCF_003612125.1 Corallococcus praedator | reverse complement strand
CCCCGCAGGAGCCGCCCCAGGGGCCCGTGGAGCCCTCCGGCCCCACGGTGCCGCCGTCCAACACGGACGCCGGGCTTCCCCAGTGACGGCCTTCGCGTATCGCAAGGGCTCGCTGCACGCGGAAGGGGTGCCCCTGTCGGCCATCGCGGACGCGGTGGGCACGCCCACCTACGTCTATTCCGCCCAGGCCCTCACGGAGCGCTTCCGCGAGGTGACGGAGGCGTTCGCCGGCCACCCGCACCTCATCTGCTATTCGGTGAAGGCCAACTCCAACCTGGCCATCCTGAAGCTCTTCACCGCGCTGGGCAGCGGTTTCGACATCGTGTCCGGCGGAGAGCTGGCCCGCGTGAAGCAGGCGGGCGGTGACGCGGGCAAGACGGTGTTCGCCGGCGTGGGCAAGACGCCGGAGGAGATGGCCCAGGCCCTCGTCTCCGGCATCCGGCTCTTCAACGTGGAGAGCGCGGAGGAGCTGGAGGCGCTGGATGCGGTGGGGCGCAGGGCGGGCCACCGCGCGCCGTTCGCGCTGCGGGTGAACCCGGACGTGGATGCCCGCACGCACCGCTACATCGCCACCGGCCTGAAGACGTCCAAGTTCGGCGTGCCCTTCGAGGAGGCGGTCGCCCTCTACGCGAAGGCGAAGAAGATGAAGGGCGTGCGGGCGCTGGGGCTGGACTGCCACATCGGCTCGCAGCTCACGCGCACGGCGCCCATGCGCGCCGCGCTCACCAAGGTGGCGGACCTCTACGTCACGCTCAAGGCCAAGGGCCACGCGCTGGAGTACCTGGACGTGGGCGGCGGCCTGGGCATCACCTATTCGGACGAGACGCCCCCCAGCCCCCAGGAGTACGCGCGCACGGTGCTGGCCGCGGTGAAGCCCACCGGGGCCACGCTGCTCTTGGAGCCGGGCCGCTCGCTCGTGGGCAACGCGGGCGTGCTGCTCACCCGCGTGCTGTACCGCAAGCCCACCGAGGCGCGCACCTTCGTGGTGGTGGACGCGGGGATGAACGACCTCATCCGCCCGGCCCTCTACGAAGCGCACCATGAATTCCTGCCCCTGGTGAAGCGCCGGGGCAGGGACGTGCAGGTGGACGTCGTGGGGCCGGTGTGTGAGTCCACCGACGTGCTGGCGAAGGCGCGCGCCCTGGTGCTGCCCCGCCAGGACGACCTGTACGCCTTCATGAGCGCGGGGGCCTACGGGATGAGCATGGCTTCTACCTACAACTCGCGGCCCCGGCCGGCCGAGGTGCTGGTGGACGGGGAGGCGTGGCGCGTCGTGCGCGAGCGCGAGCGCGTCGAGGACCTCTGGCGCGGCGAGCGGGCCTGAACGTATAAGCGCCGACATGAAGACCTTCCAAGGCTCCATGACGGCGCTGGCCACTCCGTTCCTGAACGGGGCGCTGGACGAGGGGGCCTTCCGGGCCCTGGTCCGCGCCCAGCTTGAAGGCGGCACGAGCGTGCTGCTGCCCATGGGCACCACGGGCGAGGCCGTCACCCTGGATTCGGATGAGCGCGCGCGCGCCATCGCCGTGGTGGTGGACGAGGTGAAGGGCCGCGTGCCGGTGGTGGCGGGCGCGGGCAGCAACAGCACGCGAGAGACCGTGGACTCCGTGCGCCGCGCGCGCGAGGTGGGCGCGGACGGCGCGCTCATCGTCACGCCCTACTACAACAAGCCCACGCAGGCGGGGCTCGTGGAGCACTACCGCGCCATCGCGAAGGCGCACCCGGGCTTCCCGCTCATCGCCTACAACGTGCCGGGCCGCACGGGCGTGGACCTGCTGCCGGAGACGGCGCTCAAGCTGTGCGACATCCCGGAGGTCGTGGCGCTCAAGGAGGCCACCGGCAACCTGGCGCGCGCGGTGGACCTGGTGGAGCTGTGCGGCGACCGGCTCACGCTCCTGTCCGGCGACGACTTCACGGTGCTGCCCTTCATCGCGTGTGGTGGCCAGGGCGTCATCTCCGTGTCCTCCAACGTGGCGCCCCGGATGATGGCGGACCTGGTGGCGGCGGCGCGCGGCGGCGACATCGCGAAGGCGCGAGCGCTCCAGGTGCGGATGAACGCGCTGCACCGGCTGCTCTTCGTCGAATCAAACCCCATCCCGGTGAAGTGGGCGCTGCACCTGATGGGGATGTTCGGCCCGGAGGTGCGCCTGCCGCTGGTCCCCATGGGCGAGGCGAACGCGGCGAAGCTGAAGGACGCGCTCGCGCACCTGGGCTTGTTGAAGGGCTGAAAAGCGTTCCCCACGCCGTCCCCCCGTCGTCGCTGGAGCACACGCGCCATGATCCGCACCGTCATCACCGGCAGCACCGGCCGCATGGGCAGCACGCTGCTGCGCCTGGCGCGCGACGCGAAGGACCTCCAGGTGGTGGGCGCCACGGTGCGCCCGGGCAGCCCGGTGGCGGGGCAGGACGCGGGGCTCGCGGCCCGGCTGGGCGCGGCGCTGGACGTGCTGCTCATGGACGACCTGGACCGCGCGCTGGAGTTCTCCAAGGCGGACGTCGTCGTGGACTTCACCGGCCCCCAGGCGAGCCTCGCGCACGCGAAGACGTGCGCCGAGCGCGGCGTGCCGCTGGTGGTGGGCTCCACGGGCTTCACGGAGGACGACAGCGCGGCGCTCCGGGTGCTCGCGCGCAAGGTGCCCATCGTCGCGGCGCCCAACATGTCCGTGGGCGTCAACCTGATCATCGGCGTGGCGGCGGAGCTGGCGCGCGTGCTGGGGCCCTCGTTCGACGTGGAGGTGCTGGAGGCGCACCACCGGATGAAGAAGGACGCGCCCAGCGGCACCGCGCTGAAGCTGGCGGAGGTGCTCGCGGAGGCGCTGGGGCGCACGCGCGATGACCTCACGTTCGTGCGCGACGGGCAGACGGGCGCCCGCCCCCCGGGTGAGATTGGCGTGCAGGCGCTGCGCGGCGGAGACGTGGTGGGCGAGCACACCGTGTACTTCTTCGGAGAGGGCGAGCGCATCGAGCTCACCCACCGGGCGACGAACCGGGACCAGTTCGCGCAAGGGGCGCTCCGGGCCGCGCGGTGGGTGGCGCGCCGTGCGCCGGGGCTCTATGACATGGCCGACGTGCTCGGACTCCAGGGGAAGACATGACCGCCCGTTACTGCCGCTTCCAGGTGGATGGCCGCGCCAGCCATGGCCGCGTCGACGGCACCGAGGTGGTGGTGCTCACCGCCGCGCCGTGGGCCGGAGGCAAGGAGACGGGGCTGCGCCGGTCGCTCAAGGGCCTGACGCTGCTCGTTCCGTCGGATGCGTCGAAGGTCGTCTGCATCGGGCAGAACTACCGCAAGCACGCGGAGGAGATGGGCAAGCCCGTCCCCACCGAACCGCTCATCTTCACCAAGCCCTCCACCGCGCTCAACGGCCCGCTTTCGCCCATCCGCATCCCCAAGGCGAGCCAGGAGGTGCACCACGAGGCGGAGCTGGCGCTGCTCATCGGTGAGCGCGTGAAGAACGCCGACGAGGCCACCGCCGCGCGCGCCATCTGGGGCCTCACCGCCTTCAACGACGTCACCGCGCGCGACATCCAGCGCAAGGAAATCCAGCACACCCGCGCCAAGGGCTACGACACCTTCGCCTGCGCGGGCCCCTGGGCCGTGACGGGCCTGTCCCCGGCGGACCTGCGGGTGGTGTGCCGGGTGAACGGACAGGTGCGCCAGGATGGCCGGACGTCCGACATGGTGTTCAGCCCCGCCCGCCTGGTGTCCTTCATCTCCCACATCATGACGCTGCTGCCGGGCGACCTGGTGAGCACGGGCACCCCGTCCGGGGTGGGCGTGCTGGTGGCGGGGGACACGGTGGAGGTGGAGCTGGAGGGAATCGGAACCCTGGTGAACCCGGTTGAGATGGAGCCTTGAGTGCGACCGTCTATGTAGGTCTGGGTTCCAATGAGGGCGACCGCGAGGCCCACCTCGTGGCCGCCCTCTCCGCGATGTCCTGCATCGACGCGGTGGCGGTGCTGGGCTGCTCGTCGCTGTACGACAGCGCCCCGGTGGGCCCCGCGCAGCCCCGCTTCCTGAACGCCGTGGTGGCGCTGGAGTGCGAGCTGTCCCCGCAGCGCCTGCTGTGCATCCTGCAACGGATTGAACAGGACCTGGGCCGCCGCCGCCTCCAGCACTGGGGGCCGCGCACCATCGACCTGGACATCCTCCTGTGGGACGAGGAGGAGCGCTCCGTCGTCGCGGACGCCAACCTCCAGGTGCCCCACCTGGAGCTGCACAAGCGCCGCTTCGCACTGGAACCCCTGTCGGAGCTGGCCCCCTGGGCCCGGCACCCGGTGCTGGGCGTGACGGTGCGGGAGCTGCTCGCGAAGCTCGCCCCCCAGGACGTCCGCAAGCGCGAGGCCCTCTGCTGGCCCGACGTGGGCGCCCGTTTCCCCGTGCACGAACTATGAGCCTGTCCCTCGCCCTGGCCACGGCCGCGCTGCTCGCGGCCGAGCCCACCCCCCTGCCTCCTGGCC
>NZ_RAWI01000575.1 GCF_003612125.1 Corallococcus praedator | reverse complement strand
CAGTTGTGTATAAGAGACAGGAAAAGCGTGGCAGGGGGCGTGGGCCGCGTGCGACGGTCGGCGGCGATGCGAATCGCGACCTGGAACGTGAACTCGGTGAGGGCCCGGCAGCAGCGGCTGGTGGACTGGTTGAAGAAGCACCAGCCAGACGCGCTCTGCCTTCAGGAACTCAAGTGCACCGATGCGGACTTCCCCTTCGATGCGGTGAAGGAGGCGGGCTACTTCGCCGCCGTGCACGGGCAGAAGACGTACAACGGCGTGGCCATCCTGGCGAAGCAGGAGCCCACGGACGTGGTGAAGGGCCTGTCGGACGGGGTGGATGACACGCACGCGCGCTTCATCGCGGCGACGGTGGGGGGCGTGCGGGTGGTGAGTGCGTACGCGCCCAACGGGCAGCAGGTGGACTCGGACGCGTATGTGTACAAGCTGGAGTGGTTCCACCGGCTCAAGCGCTACCTGGAGACGCGCCACAAGCCGGACGAGCCGCTGGTGCTGGGCGGGGACTGGAACATCGCCCCGGACCCCATCGACGTGTACGACCCGGCGCAGTGGGAAGGGCAGACGCTGTTCACGTTGCGGGAGCGGGACGTGTTGCAGCAGGTGCGCGCGTTCGGGCTGACGGATGCGTTCCGGCACCTGCACCCGACGGAGCAGAAGTTCTCCTGGTGGGATTACCGGATGCTGGCGTTCCCGAAGAACCTGGGCGTGCGCATCGACCACCTGTTCCTCACGGCGCCGCTGGTGCCCCGGTTGACGGCGTGCGACGTGGACCGCGAGGAGCGCAAGGGGAAGCAGCCGTCGGACCACGCGCCGGTGTGGCTGGAGTTGAAGGACTGAGTAGAGTCGGGGGCATGTCCGTCCTCCGATTGGATTGCACGAAGTGTGACCGGACGTATGCGCCGGGCTCGGTGTGGAACCTGTGCACGGCGTGTCAGGCGCCGCTGTTCGCGCGCTACGATCTGGAGCGCGCGGCCCGCACGCTGCGGCCCGAAGCGCTGCCCGGGCGCGAGCGTTCGATGTGGCGCTACCACGAGGTGCTGCCGGTGGAAGACCCGGCGCACCGGCTGAGCCTGGGGGAGGGCTTCACGCCGCTTCTGTCCGCGCCCCGGCTGGCCGGGTGGCTGGGATTGAATCGCGTGCTCGTGAAGGACGAGAGCGGCAACCCCACGGGGTCCTTCAAGGCGCGCGGCCTGTCCGCGGCGGTGTCGATGGCGAAGGCGCTGGGGGCGCAGGCGGTGTGTCTGCCTTCAGCGGGGAACGCGGGCAGCGCGCTGGCGGCGTACGCGGCGCGGGGCGGGATGGAGGCGCACGTCTTCGTGCCGAAGGACATCGCGTCGTTGTTCCTGATGGAGACGCGGGCCTACGGCGCGCATGTGGAGACGGTGGAGGGACTCATCTCCGACGCGGGGCGGGTGTGCGCGGGGCTCGCGAAGGAGCACGGCTGGTACGAGTGCGCGACGCTGAAGGAGCCCTACCGGGTCGAGGGCAAGAAGACGATGGGCTACGAACTGGCGGAGCAGCTCGGGTGGACGCTGCCGGACGTCATCCTGTACCCGACGGGTGGGGGGACGGGGCTCATCGGAATGTGGAAGGCCTTCGAGGAGCTGGAGGCGATGGGGCTCATCGGCTCGAAGCGGCCCCGGATGGTGGCGGTGCAGGCGCAGGGGTGCGCGCCCATCGTGAAGGCGCACGCGGAAGGCAAGCCGGACGCGCCGATGTGGCCGGGGGCGACGACGCACGCGCACGGCCTGCGGGTGCCCAAGGCGCTGGGTGACTTCCTCATCCTTCGCGCGGTGAAGGACAGCCACGGCACGGCGGTGTCGGTGACGGAGGAGGAGATCGTCCAGGGCACGAAGGACATCGCCGCCGCGGAAGGCCTGTTCGTGGCGCCCGAGGGCGGCGCGTGCGTGGCGGCGCTCAAGAAGCTGCATGCGGCCGGGGACGTGACGGCGGAGGAGTCCGTGGTCGTGTTCAACACGGGCACGGGGTTCAAGTACGTGGAGAACATGGCGCCGCTGTGGTGACGGTGCGGCTGTCTTGGATTGCGCATGGCGGGTTGTCAAATGCGACCGCGCCGTTGGGATGAAAGACATGCACTACGTCCAGGTTGAGTTTGGTCACAGGCGGGCTGCCACGGGTTTCAAGCGGTTGGTATTGGAGAACAAGCTCTCGCAGGCGGTGAACGTCCAGATCGTGATGAAGAACTTCATTTCGGAATTTCAACTGGTGGAGTCCGAGAACGTCGTGCTGACCTTCAAGACGGATCAGCTGGAAAAAGTCCTGTCGTCCCTCCAGGAACCGACGTTCAAGGGCGGGAGCGCGGTGTACTGGGAAGTGAAGGACTGCTTTCCAGCGGAGTCATGACCATGAGCGATTCCTCGAAGGTTCCCCCGCGTCCTCCCCGTCCTCCTGGCATGCCGGAGGTGCCCGAACCCAAGCCCCCCAGTCCCGTGGGCTCGGCGCACCTGCGGCTGGATGGGGTGCTGGAGCTCCGGATGGGCGCTTCGGCTCCGGGGGCGATCGTCGGACAGGCCCTGTTCATCATCAAGCCCGGGGATGCACGTTACGAATCCGTGCTTGAGCATCTGGGCCCGATTGAGCCGGGTGGCTACGCGCCCGTGTTGCCGTTTCCTCCGGGCACGTTCTGATGAGGCGCCCGCAGGCTCGGGTTCTCGCGCTGCTCCTGCTCCTGACGACGGCCCTGATGGGGTGCGCGTCAACGCGTCCTGCCCTTGTTTACTGGGATGAGGTGGAGTCCGTAGGGGAGGATGCTTGCGGAGAGGACGACAAGTGCGTGGCGCTCGTCTGCGCCGACGACTTGTGCGGGCTCTACCACTGCGAGGACACCGGGACGTTGCTGGCGCGGGGAGGCGGGGTCCGGCCTCCGGCGGCGGCCTCGGCACCGGGCTTTGGACCTCGCCGGTATCGGGGCGCTGCTCAGCCCCTGCCGGGTGACCGAGAAGCCATCTTCGTTATCCGTTGGTACGACCATCCGGCACCGCCGGCACCGCCGGATGGCCGGAAGCCTTCAGGTTCGGGTTGGGTTCGCCACCATCTCTACCCTCAAGAGGACCGCCTCGCCAGATACTTCAAGCGGCAAGCGAATATTGATGTTCATGACTTCACGATGGTGATTCCGCGAGCTGAACACGTGAGATTGCATGGAGCGGGAGGACGAGGAGGTCCCTGGAATCAGGCGTGGCGCGACTTCGCCATCACCCACCGGAACGCGACCCCGAAGCAGATTCAGGAGCAATTGGGCCGGATGATCATTGAGTTCAACATCATGGGGCCCATTGTTCCCTACTACGGGCTTCGATAAGCCTCAGGAGGAATACGTGAAGTTCTTCCAGCTTCTTCCCGAAGAGGGCCCACGCTTCACCGGCTTCCTGAATGGAGTGCATCAATGGGGGCTTCCTGGGGGACTCTGCCCCGTCTGTGAAGCCAGTCCTGGGGGGCTCGGTGAGGCATACCCGTCCGTTGACCTCTCCGGATGGTCACTTCGTCATGAGCTTGCGGAGGCGAGGCAGGTACCGCTCGAAGAGTATGAGCGGTTGCGAGACCTGCTGCGGCCACATACGCCCCCAGGCGCTCTTCTTCTTCCTGATTCAGAGTTCGGGCTACTCAGAGCAAAGGCTACGGGACGGTGGGGGGCGTTGCATCTGCCGTACGCCTGGCTGCTTGTGATTCAGCGTCAGGCGCTGGAGCGGCTTCGCGAAGAAGCGGGCATCGAACTCATTACGAGCAAGATGGACCTGCACTTCAGGGAGAGAACCCCTCCTGAGTTGCTAGAAGTCGAGCTTCATCCTTTTGGCCGGCTTCACGACAGTTGCTTCCTGGATGGACGTGAGCGCCCGTGTGAACGATGCGGACGTCAGGGAGACATCCTCCCCGATAGTCCAATCCTGGATGGAGGCACGCTGCCAGTAGGACAAGACCTGTTCCGGTTGGCGGACTTCACGACCCTCATCATCGCCACCGAGCGATTCGTCGAGGCCGTCAAACGCCTCGGCCTGGAAGGGGTCGTGTTCAAGGAAGTGCCTGTGACTTGACGCCGCACTACGGCTCGACCACCAGCCGCGTCCAGTCCGCCCCCACCTGAAGCTCCAGCACGCCCTCCTCGAACCGGTGCGCCCGCGCCCCCGCCACCTGACGCACGGAACCCAAGCCATACACCCGCACCGTCTCCTCCGACCGTGTCCGTGCCAGCGCTCCCGTCTCATTCCGCTCCAATCGCAGCACCCCGTCCACCAGCTCGCCACGCAGCACCGTGAGCCGCGACGCCCCGTACCCGTCCCCCGCGTCCTCGTAGAGGCGCCCGTGGATCTCCGGCGCCGCGTGCACGTGCCACTCCAGGTGCTTCCAGTTGGCGTCCGTGGTGTGCATCGCCGGCTGTGTCAGCGCCACCGCCCCTCCGGCCCGCAGCCACACCGGCACCGTGTCCAGCGGCCCGTCCGCGATGACGTACTGGCCTCCCTCCCGCAC
>NZ_RAWI01000574.1 GCF_003612125.1 Corallococcus praedator | reverse complement strand
CCATCAGGGAGGGCATGACCATCTTCTCTCCACTCCGGGCGCGTCCAGGGGACAGGGACACGGTGAAACCCAGACTTCCGACAGCAGGCGTCCTGCTTCATCCGACCGGTGTCTCCGGAGAGGAAGCGGCCTGCGCGCGGGCGGTGGGTCCTGTCCCCGGTCGCCGCCACGTCGAGCTCGCCGCCCGCGGCAGGGCGGATCCGGCCGCGTCCAGGGACCCGTGGAAGCGTGTGGCGGCGGCATGAACCCCTTCGCCTCCACGGAGGACTCGCTCGCGGACCTCGTGCACGGGAAGCGGGAGGAAATCGTCCGGCGCTGGGTGGCTCGGATGGGGCCCTCCTTCGGGGACGAGCCTTCCTCGCTCCAGGAGCGTCTGCAGGGGATGCTCCGACTGGTGGACGGGCTGGTCCTCTCCCTGCGCCAGGGGCCGGGGGCGGAGTGGGCGGACGGCCCGGTCCGGGAGCCGGCGCGCGACCATGGCCGCAATCGCTTCCATTCCGGGGCCGCCGTGGAATCCATGGTGGAGGAGTACGCCCTGCTGCGCGACGTCATCCTGGATGCACTGGAGTCGTCCCACCGCGCGTTGAGGCCGGAGGAGCTGCGGGCCCTCTGGCGCGCGCTGGACGGGGGCCTGACGGAGTCGGTGGGGCACTTCGTCCATGAACACGAACGGGTGTTGAGGACGCGCGAGGGGCGGCTGCAGACCATCCTCGACCATGCTCCGGCGGCCATCTACGCCAAGGACGCGCAGGGCCGCTACCTCTTCATCAACCACCCCTTCGAGGTCATCTCCGGCCACTCGCGGAGCACGGTGCTGGGACACTCCGACCTGGAGCTGTTCCCCCGGGAGACGGCGGAGCGCTTCCTGGAGAATGACCGGCGGGTGCTGAAGGCGCGCAAGCCGCTGGTGTTCGACGAGGAGGTGCCCCAGTCCGACGGGCTCCACATCTACCACACGCTGAAGTTCCCCCTGCCCACCGTCGCGGATGGCGAGGCGTGGGTCGTGTGCGGCGTGTCCACGGACACCACCGTCACCCGGGTGCTGCGCCAGGAGCGGGACGAGGCCCGCGAGCAACTGCAGCGCGTGCTCACCCAGCTGCCCGTCGTCCTCTGGGCCTTCGACGCCCAGGGCATCATCACCCTGGTGGAGGGCGAAGGGGTCAAGGCCGTGGCCGAGCAGTCCGAGGCGATGCGCGGGCGCTCCGTGTTCGAGCTGCTGCGGGACCGGCGGGAGGTGTTGGAGGCCGTCCTGCGCGCGCTGGCCGGGGAGCGGCTGTCCATCGAGATGTACATGTTCGACATCTGGTTCGAGGTCCGCTTCCTGCCGGTGTTCGATGTGGACGGCCGGGTGGTGAGCGTGTCGGGCGTGTCGCTGGACATCACCGAGCGGCACCGGGCGGAGCAGGAGCTGCGCGAGTCGGAGACCCGCTACCGGCTGGCCACCCTGGCCACCCGCGACATCATCTGGGACTGGGATCTGCTGACGAATGAGATCCACTGGAGTGAGCTGGCGGCGCGCGTCCTGCGGCTGGATACGTCCAGGGACGCGGCCCCCTTGAACATGGCGTGGTGGGCCTCCAGCCTGCACCCCGAGGACCGCGTGCGGGTGACGCAGGAACTGCTGGACGCCATCGACAGTCCGGAAGGCCGCTGGGTGACGGCGTACCGGCTGCGGCGGGGCGATGGCACCTGGGCCTTCGTCGAGGACCGGGGCCGCGTGGTGAAGAACCTGGAGGGACGTCCGTTCCGCATGGTGGGCGCCATGCAGGACGTCACCGACCGGCACGCGGCCGAGACGGAGGCGAAGCGCCGCGCGGAGTTCGAGCAGCTGCTCATCGGCATCGTCGGGCACGACCTGCGCAACCCCATCTCCGCCATCACCATGGCGGCCACGACCCTGGCGCGGCGCGAGGACGCGGATCCGCGCGAACAGAAGGCCGTCGCCCGCATCCTCTCCAGCGCGGAGCGCGCCCAGCGCATGCTGCATGACGTGCTGGACTTCACCCAGGCCCGGCTGGGCGGCGGCATCCCCATGGCGCCCCGCTCGGTGGACCTCGTGGAGCTGGTGCGTCAGGTGATGGACGAGGTGCAGCAGGCCCACCCCGACCGGCGGCTGGAGGTGGACCACCGGGGCAACGCCCAACTGTCGTGCGACCCGGACCGGCTGGCGCAGGTCATCACCAACCTGGTGAACAACGCGCTCGCGTACGGGGACGCCCTCTGCCCGGTGCGCGTGCGACTGCGCGGTCATGCGGGGATGGTGACGCTCGCGGTGAAGAACCAGGGCCGCCCGATTCCGCCCGCCCTGATGCCGCACCTGTTCGAACCCCTCAAGCGCGCGGAGATCAGCGAGGGCAACCGCATGGCCCACGGGCTGGGGCTGGGGCTGTTCATCGTGAAGCACATCGTGGATGCGCACGCGGGCCGCCTGCGCGTGCGCTCCAACGCCCAGGATGGCACCACGTTCCTCGTGCACCTGCCGCGCCATCCCCCGCTGGAGGGGGGCGGGTAGGGGCATTGCGCCCCTCAGACGCGGGAGCGCCAGACGAGCGCGCCCCCCACCGCCACCAGCACGGGCAGGACTCCGGCGGTGAGCAGCGCGCCATGCGGCCCGGCCGTGTCCAGCAGCACGGCGACCAGCCCGCTGCCCAGCCCCAGGCCCAGCGCGAAGCTGGCGTTGGAGAGCGCGAAGCCCTCCGCCTGACGGCTGTCCGGAAGCTGCCGCTGCAGCAGCGTCGCCTGCATCGCCGACTGCGGCGCCAGGAAGAGGCCCGCCGCCGCCAGGGCCGCGCCCAGGGCCCAGAGGTTCGCCACCAGGCCCAGCGGCACCAGCAGCACGCCCCACAGCGCCAGGAACAAGAGACAGCGGCCCAGGATGACGCCGTCCCGGGTGACGCGTCCCTTCAGCGTGCCGGTGTACAGCAGGCCGCCCACGGCGCTCGCGGCGGACAGGAGCGCGGTGAGTCCACCCCAGGCCTCGGGACGCGAGCCCACCTGGACGAGCCGTGGCGGCAGCGCGGCGTCCACCACGCCCCAGCTCACCCCGACCGCCAGCGACGACAGGTAGAGGAGCCTCGGCAGTCCCCGGAAGAAGGGCGCGAGCGACGCCAGCGTGGCGGCCACCGGAGGTCCCGGCACCGGCTCGCGGTCCGGCAGGAAGCAGTTGAGCGCCAGCGCCGAAAGCCCGGTCAGCGCGATGGCGCCCACGCCCAGCGTCGCATCGGCCAGCGCGAGCATGCCCACCAGCGACGGGCCCAATATCCACTGCACCTCCATCAGCACCGCGTCGATGGCGAACGCCGCCTCCAGCCGCGCCCGGGGCACCAGCGCGGGGAGGAGCGCGCGGTAGGCCGCGACGACCCCCGCGGGCACCACGCCGCCCACCACCGACAACGGCAACAGCAGCCACAGGGACGCCTTGAGGTGGCACGCGAGCGCGAGCGCCAGGAACACCGTGGCCTGGGCGAGCAGGGGGTTGCGCAACCCGCCCGGCAGGCGCCGCCGGTCCAGGGTGCGGCCCCGGAACGGTGCCGCCGCGGCCATGCCCATCGCGTAGCCACTGGCCATCCACGCGCCCTGCGAGAACGCCCCCGTGGCCTGTTCGCCCGCCAGCAGCAACGCGAAGGGCGCCATCGTCCCGCCCAGCCGCGCGAACGCACTCGCCACCACCCAGCGGCGCCAGCCGGCCTCGCCCCACAACTCCCGCTGCGCCCGCCACGAACCGCCCGGCTGCAAGGGCGCCGCGTCCGGGCCCGGGACGTCTTCCGGCCCTGGCGCGGAGGTGCCGCCGGACGCCCCCCGCGCTTCGTCCCTCGCCGCGTCCTCCCGTCCCGCCATGGGCGTCTTCCTAGCGGAGATGGGTCCGGCCGTCTGCCCGGCGCAAGCCTTGAGCCTCCAGGAGCAGGGGCGCGCTTGCCCTGGGAGGACGGCCCGGGTAGCAACGGGGCCTCCGGTGGGGATGGCCTTGCCTTCCGGGTGTCGAGCGGAGGGTCGCAATGAACAAGAAGTGGGTCATCGGTGGGGTGCTGGGCGTCGTGGGGCTCGTCGTGGTGGGCCTGCTGGGGCTCGTCGCGCTGGGCGTCTGGGCGGACCGCGACATGGGCGGCTCGGGCGTGGACGCGCTCATGGACTCGCAGGCCCTCACCCAGCGGTTCGCGGAGCTCAACACCCGCTATCCCTTCACGCCGCCCCCGGCGGGCCAGGGGCTGAAGCTGGACGAGGCGCGGCTCGAGCCCTACCTGGCCGTGCGCGAGGCGACGCTGCCCGCCTACGACGTGCTCGCGAAGGAGTCCGTCGACTTCGTCCAGAAGCACAGCGCCGCCCTGGACCGCCGGGACTCGCGCACCCTGCTCAAGGCCGCCGGGGCCTCCCTGCGGATGATGGGCAAGGCCCAGGCCGTGCTCGCCACCAACCTGGACGCCCAGCGCATGTCGCCCCTGGAGTTCCAGGCCATCACCGCGGTGCTGTACCCGCCCCCGCCCCCGGCCG
>NZ_RAWI01000573.1 GCF_003612125.1 Corallococcus praedator | reverse complement strand
GAAGCGGCCCTTCGGGCGCGTCGAGGAGCTGGTGCGGGTCAAGGGCTTCGGCAAGAAGAAGTTCCTCAAGCTGCGCGCGCACCTGGCGCTCAGCGGCCCCACGACCCTCAAGGTGGAGAAGGTCCCCCCAGCGCCGGGAAGGGAGGGACTCGCCACGAACCCATGACAAACACAACCCTCGGTTGATTCAGGCTCGCGAGGGCCGCCGCTCCCGGGCACCGGCATGCCAGGGGGTGGCGGCCCTCCTTTCGCGCCGCGAGCGTGGTGACAGCCGAGGCTTCCGGCCGTGGACCTCAGGGCGCCCCGTTCCCAAGAGCAGGTACGATGTCCCCCATGCCAAGGCTCCTTGCCATGCCCATGCTAGGGGCGCTGACGATGGTCGCGTGCGCGGTCAGCCCGGGCAGGCGCGGAGGTGACCTCTACCAGGCAGCACCGGTCTCCGGCCCTGTTCTGCCACCACCCACCGAGGGGCGTGTGGCGTCGTTTTGCACGCTGAACCCGGAAGCTTGCCTGGAGCCGCTCCCAGCCCCAGAGGTCGGGGAGGCCGAGACCACGGCGGATCCGTGGAAGTCCTTCGCATGCATCCAGGCGTGTCAGGCGGGAAGTCAGGCCATGGAAACGTTCTGCGAGAAGCTCCCAGGAAGAACGAAGCGACAGCAGAAGCTCAAGGCCCTCTGCTTCGGCTCGTGCTACGCGGGCAAGGCCTCCTGCCTCGTCTTCTGCCGGGCCTATTTTGGTCCTCCCAGGGCCCCATGAGGTCGCGCTCCATGCTCAAGAAGGATGAGAACTGGCGCCCAAAGTTGAAACGGATCGAGGATCCAATCGCGGAGGATTGCTGGGAGTACACGACACCTTCGGGCCAGCAGCGCACATCAAGGCTCATGGTGGGCCGTCCGGTGCACTTCCCCGAGCAACAGCTCTGGTACTGCCCGGTGCTGATTGAAGGCCATACACGCCCCCGGATCCGACCGATCTTTGGCATGGGGCCCGTGGACTCGCTGATGAACGCGATGACCTTCGTCCGCGGGTTCTTCGAGAGGAACTCCGGAGTCCTGCCTGGAGCAAAGCCAGCCCAGCCCGCTTCACGGCCGGTCAGGAAAAGAGCCCCCGCGCGGGCCATGCCACGCCGGAAGTAACGCATGCGCGGGAAATGAACCCCGGGCCATCCGCGAGGGCAATGGCGGGAGCATCTGGGTGCGCGCCGGCAGCGCGTTCGTGAACAAGGACGTGATGCAGCGACCTGACTTATGCGGAGCAAGCACTGACGCTTTGAGGGAAGTAGGCGCTGCTACGCCACATAAAACGACGAGGGAGAGAACGCGAAGCAGCGGAGTAAATGGAGCGGGGCGGCCACAATGGATGAAGGAGCCGTGCCACGTACAGGCTGCGGACCGCTTCGCACGGCCAGCGACCGTTCCATCCTCAAGCTGCGAGGGCCGGTGCTCGGCGGTGCGCTCCTGCCGTCAGCATTATGCAGGGCTTCAGGGACTCCGCTTCGACGGGGCAGACGCCTCCGCTCAGCGTAACGATCAGCACCGCATAAGCTACCTCCTCGCGGGCTCGGCGGATCGCGCGGGGTGGGGCAGGGCGCGCGAAGAGGCAGCGCGCCGCCCCCGCAGCAGGTGTGGTGCCGCTGCGTGCCTGACGGCCCGCGCAGCGGCACCTGGTGGCGCACAGCCTCGTTAGACTCGGCCGCTCGTCTCCAGTGATTCCCACGAGGCTAACCCTGGCGTCGCCTCGTGGCCCGAGGCAGTCAGCCAACTACTTCAAGCAGTTGAAATGGGCATATGCGGTATCGTACTCAAAAATGCCAGTGGTGGCCGCATAGCCGTTTGCAACGCAGAAGCGATGCGCTGCGGTGGTGCACAGGAGAGTTAGCTTGTTGGCGTACGTGCAGTCTGGTTTGTAGACTGTGAGAGTACCCCAAGTTGCTATGTACTTAACTGCACCTGGCCCCTGGGGCCCCTGGGGCCCAACAGGTCCGATGGCGCCCGTTGCGCCGATGTCGCCCTTGGGGCCCGTCGCGCCGATGTCGCCCTTGGGGCCCGTCGCGCCGATGTCGCCCTTGGGGCCCGTCGCGCCAGTGTCGCCCTTGGGGCCCGTCGCGCCGATGTCGCCCTTGGGGCCCGTCGCGCCGGTGTCGCCCTTGGGGCCCGTCGCGCCAGTGTCGCCCTTGGGGCCTTGCGGGCCCACCGTGATGCCGAGGGCAGAGTTCTGTTCCGGAGCTGGCCCCGTTGAGACACTGAGCAAGTACGTCCCAGGCGTATCCAGGAGGTTATAGGGGACGGTGATGACGATCGCCGTGTCCCCATAGACCTGGATTTTGTTGGGTTGGACGACGATGCCTGCGAACCTCACTGCCGACTTCACGGTGCCGAAGTTCTCGCCGTAGATGTAAAGCGTGTCGTTCGGCGTGTCAGATTCCGTCGAGGTTATGAGCAATGCGCCAGCCGCATGGGCCGAAGTCGCCGAGCCCATGAGGGCAATCACACCCACCAAATACGTCCAGCCACGAATCCGTTCCGCTACGGTCATTTCGGCTCCTTTGAGGGCAGGAAGAGCCGAAGTTGAACCCTGGACTTCGTTTGAAGTCCACGCTTTGCTTGTAAATCCAGCGTGTCAGGAATTATCTGTCCGCGTCCCCCGGCCTGCCACCGTCCGCCAGCGGTCGTAAACCCCCGCGGGATTGGCGGGCCGCGCGTTGAGGGCAGGGCGCGCGAAGAAGCGGCGCTCCGGCCTCCAGCAACTGGTCGGGTGCCGCTGCGCCCCTGACGGCCCGAGCAGCGGCACCTGGTGGCGCAAGGCCTCGCGCGACTCGGCCGCGCGCGTCTCCAGCTCCTGGCGTCTGAGAAGCGGCGGGGCGGTGGCCGTGGCAGGGCCCCAGAAGCCGGGCCGCCCCGTGGCCCGCCCCGCCGCGTCGCGCTGTCGGTGCGCTGCCTTATACGGAGCACCGCATAAAGGACGTGATGCAGCGACCTGACTTATGCTGAGCAAGCACTGACGCCTTGAGGGAAGTAGGCGCTGCTACGCCACATAACGACGAGGGAGAGGACGCGAAGCAGCGGAGTAGATGGAGCGGGGCGGCCACAATGGATGAAGGAGCCGTGCCACGTACAGGCTGCGGACCGCTTCGCACGGCCAGCGACCGTTCCATCCTCAGGCTGCGAGGGCCGGTGCTCGGCGGTGCGCTCCTGTCGTCAGCATTATGCAGGGCTTCAGGGACTCCGCTTCGACGGGGCAGACGCCTCCGCTCAGCGTAACGATCAGCACCGCATAAGCTGCCTTATGCGGTGCACCGCATAAAGGACGGTTCGCTCAACGTGCTGTTGGACGTGCTGCCCCTGGACGGGAAGCTGCACGTGCGCGAGGCGGCGGAGGGGCGCTTCGCGGGCGAGTCGGGGCTGGAGGCGGGCGTGGGAGGCCACTCGTGAAGTGAGACCTGCTGCCGGGCGTGGGAGAGAAGGCGGCGCAGCGCATCCTCGAGCACCGCAAGAAGCGGCCCTTCGGGCGCGTCGAGGAGCTGGTGCGGGTCAAGGGCTTCGGCAAGAAGAAGTTCCTCAAGCTGCGCGCGCACCTGGCGCTCAGCGGCCCCACGACCCTCAAGGTGGAGAAGGTCCCCGTCCCCCCGGCGCCGGGAAGGGAGGGACTCGCCACGAACCCATGACAAACACAACCCTCGGTTGATTCAGGCTCGCGAGGGCCGCCGCTCCCGGGCACCGGCATGCCAGGGGGTGGCGGCCCTCCTTTCGCGCCCTTGGACCCCTCTGGGGAGCTCCGGGATGACACACCCGGACAGCCTGGACGGACGGCCCGCGCCGTTGCCGCCAGTCCCGCCCCCAGGCGAGCGGCCCCGTCTTGCGGCGGGCAATGCTTCCGGATTTTGGTGGAACTGGCAGGCCGACGCGCTAGGACACGCGACCATGTCGCGAAGACAGGGAGGCCGTAGGTGAAGGAGGATGCATCCATGAAGGACGCACAAGCCCCGGAGTCAGAAGGTCCGGACGGCGGTAGGTCCCGGGTGCCACAACTCGGTGAAGTGCTGGAGTTCATGCGCCTGCTGTGGGCCGTGGATCACGGACTTCAATCCACCTCCAAGCGGATGGAGTCCACGCTGGGGCTGACCGGCCCACAGCGGCTCGTCATCCGGCTGGTCGGACGCTTCCCGGGCATCACCGCCGGCACGCTCGCGCAGATCCTCCACGTCCACCCCAGCACCCTCACCGGCGTGCTCAAGCGGCTGGAGAAGCGCGGACTGCTGGAGCGCAAGTCGGATCCGCTCGATGGTCGCAAGGCGCTCTTCGCGCTCACCGACGCCGGCCGCACGCTGGACGTGCCCTCCGAAGGCACCGTGGAGTCCGCCGTGCAGCGCGTGCTCGCTCGCATGCCCCGCGACCGCATCGTCTTCACCCAGGAAGTGCTCACCGCGCTCGCGGAAGAGCTGGGCGGCATTCCCATGGCCGAGGACGGCGTCCCCGCCATTCCCACCGCCGGCCCCACCGCCGAGGGCTGAAGCCCCCCTGCCCTCCTGTCG
>NZ_RAWI01000572.1 GCF_003612125.1 Corallococcus praedator | reverse complement strand
GCCCCGGAGCGGCCCCTACCCGCTGCCGCCGCTGGACGTGCACCCCGTCGCGTCGGAGATCGACAAGGCGTGCTCGGCGCTCGGCTGGCACTCGACGCCCACCGCGCGCGGCATCCTCAGCAAGGCCTACAAGGGCCGGGCCCCGTGCGCGTACTGCGCGCTGTGCGGCAGCTACGGCTGCGAGACGGGCGCCAAGAGCGGCACCAACGTCAGCCTCATCCCCGCCGCCATCGCCACCGGCAACGTGGAGGTGCGCCCCGGCAGCATGGCGCGCTCCATCGAAGTGGACCGCCAGGGCCGCGCCAAGAGCGTGGTGTACCTGGACAAGGACGGCGTCACGCAGGAGCAACCCGCCAAGGTCATCATCGCCTCCGCCACCGCGGTGGAGAGCGCGCGCCTGCTGCTCAACTCCACCTCCAGCCGCTTCCCCAATGGCCTGGCCAACGGCAGCGGGCTCGTGGGCAAGAACCTGCTCTTCAGCTCCTTCGGCGGCTCGCGCGCCATCTTCCGCGTGTCGAAGCAGAAGGAGGCGCGACCGTGGCTCATGGACCCCGCGCCCTTCGTCAACCGCAGCGTCCAGGACTTCTACCTGATGCCGGACGCGCGCCACGGCTTCAGGAAGGGCGGCACGCTGGGCTTCATGTGGTCGCACCCCAACCCCATCTTCGCGGCGGTGGGGCTCGCGGGCTCCGGCAAGTCCGGCGTGTTCGGCAAGGAGCTCAAGGACCGCATGCGCGCGTACCGCGACTCGCGCATCCTCGAGTTCGAGGTCTACGCGGAGTTCCTCCCCACGCCCGGCACCTCCGTCACGGTGGAGTCCGGGGTGAAGGACAAGTACGGCATCCCCGTGGCCGCCATCACGTTGGACCGGCACCCGGCGGACTACGCCGCCACGCGCTTCCTCGTGGAACGCGGTGAAGAAGTGCTGCTGCGCCTGGACCCCGACGCGGTGGAGCGCGTGGGCACGCAGGGAGAGACCACCATCCTCCAGCACGGCACCTGCCGCTTCGGCGACGACGCGGCCACCTCCGTGCTGGACAAGCACTGCCGCGCGCACGAAGTGCCCAACCTCTACGTGGTGGACGGCAGCTTCATGCCCACGGGAGGCAGCGTGCCCTCCACGCTCACCATCGCGGCCAACAGCTTCCGCGTGGCCCACCACCTGGTGAGCACCCTCAAGGGCTGACGCGCGTCACTCCTGGACGCGCAGCGGCGTCACGTCCACCTTCACGACGTAGCGCGCCTGCATGTCGGAATCGAACTCCACCAGGTGGTCGCCCACGCCGGTGACGTCCACCTGGCGGGTGAACTCGCCGAACTTCTCCATCTGGTCCAACGCGGCGCGGCCCGTGGCGGCCTGACGCTGGCGCGCCCGGCAGCCCTCCTCGTGCACGGTGACGGCCGTCTCCTCGCCCGCCGCCGTCACCTCCTCCAGGTAGAAGCTCACCTTGATGGTGGACGCCTCCGGCACCCGGACGATGACCTGCCCGCGGCCGGGGAAGCGGCCTTCGGAATAGCTCTCAGGCCCCAGGATGCAGCCCGCGAACTGGTTGCACACGGGCCAGGACGCCTTGCAGACATCCTGCACGCGCGGACCGATGAAGTCCTCGCGCGAGCCGCCGCAACCGCTCAGCACCATCAACAGCAACGCCCCCGTCAGCGCGTGGGCACTCCGTGTTACAACGCCAAACATTCTCTGAACCTCACCGAGGAGTGGATGTCCATGCG
Source organism: Corallococcus praedator (assembly GCF_003612125.1). GTDB lineage: Bacteria > Myxococcota > Myxococcia > Myxococcales > Myxococcaceae > Corallococcus > Corallococcus praedator. Next base: position 2,817 of record NZ_RAWI01000572.1, on the reverse strand, counting down.
TCTGCGCAACCTGTGGCTGCCCCTCACCATCATCGCCCTGGCGGGCTGCGGAGACGAAGCGGAGGAGCTGCCGAACACGCCGCAGCTTCTCATCGACCGCACCGAGCTGAGCTTCGACACCGAGTTCTCCGCCGGCACCTACGTGGGAGCGACCACCTTCAACACGCTCTATCTGGAGAACCGCGGCCTCCAGACGCTGGAGCTCAACGAGGCCTCCATCTCCGGTCCGGGCGTCTTCACCATGAAGAAGCCGGAGACCTGGCCGGAGAACGGGCCCCTGAAGCTGGAGACCTACCAGCGCACCTTCATCGAGGTCGCCTTCAAGCCCAACGCGGCCAAGGACTTCGAGGGCAAGCTCACCATCAAGTCCAACTCCGCCGACGGCGACACCCGGGAGCTGACGCTCAAGGGCAAGGGCGTCGCCCGGTAGCCGTCGCGGAGCGCCCGAAGGCGGCGGAGGTGTGAAACCCCGCCGCCCGTCCGGGCCCGCTAGCGGGTGAACTGGCAACCACCCACCCACGTGCCACCGTCCTGCGTGGGCGCCGGGCACTGGGTGGGGCTGCCACCATCCGGCGCCGTATAGGTGCGCGGGTAGTCGCCGTAGCCGGTGCGCAACGTGTAGCCCACGCGCCCGTAGTCGCTGCGCTCGGTGGCGCTCACCGCCACCTTGAGCGTGCCGCCCTGGATGAAGCGCCGCTCCAGGCAGGCACACGCATAGGGCGCCACCGTGACGCGCGTGGTGGTGGCGGTCTTCTCCAACTGGTACTGCGCCTGGTAGCTGGAGAGCGGCGTGCTCGCCGTGGTGTGCCAGGCGCGCATCACCGACCCGCTGTACGCCAGCGTCAGCGCCCCACCGGAGCTGGTGGTGGACACCGGCGTGCACGCGCTGGTGCCGCCGTCGGTGGGAGGGGTGCCGTCACAGAAGGTCAGGTCCAACGCCAGCCCATGCGGGGTGCCACCGTCGGGCAGGTTGTCCACCTCCCACTGCACCAGCCACGACGCGTCCTCCGGCGCCGTGCGGCTGGGGAGCGTGTACGCGTACGTGTCCGTGTCGGACGGCACCGCGTCGTAGTCCGTGGGGCCGCGCACGCCCAGGCCCGTGGCGCGGTCGTTGTCGCGCAGCCGGCCATGGCCGTAGGACAGCTGGCCCTTCGCCTCGAAGGTGGCGTCGCTCGCCGGCAGGTTGCCCGCGCCCACGCTGTTGAGCGTCTTGGCCCGCGGCTGTTCAACGTTGCCGCTGTAGGCGCCCACCTCTTCCGCGTCGTCGTCCTCCCAGCTCACCTCCAGCCGGTAGTCGCGGTCGTCCGCCCAGTTGGTGCCGTCGTCCTGCACCACGAAGTGGTACGTCGCGAGCCCCGCGTGCGCCGGCACCGGCAGCGCGCCCTGGAAGTTGCCCAGGTTGGCGAAGCGCGCCGGGTCCCCCTCCTCGCGCAGCGACTGGAGGCACAGCACCGCCTCCGCGGTGTTGCAGTAGGTCTGCACCAGCGACGGCGCATCCGGGTGCTCGCGCACGTCGCGGGGGCACACGAGGGGGTCGTTGGAGCACTGGGTGCGCAGCTCGGGGGTGGGCGCAGTGCCCACGGTGGTGAAGACCAGCACCTGCCGGTCCGCCAGCTGGCCCAGCGGCAGGGGCAGCGGTTCGAAGCGGCCGCCCGTCCCCAGCGGCACCAGCCGGTAGCGCAGCACGCTGGGCTTGCTGTACGCGGGCACGCGCAACGCGAACCAGTCGCGGTCGGACACGTAGCCCAGCCGGCCGGAGAAGGACGTGGACGTGCCGGGCGCGCCCACGAGGTCGCGCGAGAACGCCCGCGCATAGGCGTCGTTGTCACCGGACTGGTCCTGCGGATCCGCCTCGTCCAGGACGCGAACCTCCACCTCGTACGGCTGGCGCAGGTCGCCCGCGGGCACCGGGTCGTTGGCCGGGCGGTAGCCCTTCACCACCAGTGTCCACGTGCCGGCGAGCTTCACCTTGCGCGCGGTGGCCAGCACGCCCGGGTGCACCTTGGGCAGCACATTGCCCTCCGACTCCTTGTCGGTGGTGCCGGGGCGGAGCAGCTCATAGGACAGCCGGTAGTTGGGCGCGAAGCCCTGGTCCGGCGCGGTGACGCGCACGTAGGCAATCTTCCCCGCCGTCAGCGGGAAGCTGAAGCGGTCCACGTCGTTGTCCGTCGCCAGGTAGCCCTTCGCGGTGCCCACCTGCACGGCCCCTTCGGCCGCGAGCGCGATGGGCGTGGGCGTGACGTCGTTGGGCTCGTTCGTGTCCGGGTTCTCGATGAGCTCCACCGTGAGCCGGTAGGAATTGCGCGCGTCGAAGGCGGGGCGCGCGGGGTTCGTCGGCGCGTCGCGCACCACCACCACCAGCTGCGTGTCCGGGGTGCCGTACGGCAGCACGATGTCCACCGGCCGGGGCGCGCCCGAGCCGTGCTGATCCGACTTCGCCACCAGCGACGTGTCCTTGTCCTTCTCCTGCACGGAGACGGACAGGTTCACCGGCGTGCTGGAGGCCAGGTACACGCCGGTGATGTGCACCAGCGTGCGCGCGTTGGCGGTGGCGGGGATGCGGATGCTGTACCAGTCCTCGTCCCCCGCCTTCACCTCACCGGTGAGCGCCAGGAAGCGCTCCATCGGCACGCCGGGCTTCAGCTCGCAGTCGGCGTTCGTCAGGGCCTCTTCGCGGGTGTTGCAGAGGTCCTCCACGACGCCGGTGCCGGCATCCGGCGTGTCCTCCCCATCCGAGGAACAGGCGGCCAGGAGCAGGAGCGCGAGCGGGAGCAGTCGGGAGCGAAGGCGCATGGGGGACTCGGGAGGGTTCAAGGG
>NZ_RAWI01000571.1 GCF_003612125.1 Corallococcus praedator | reverse complement strand
GGCGGGGGATGAGCTGCACTCGGGGCCGCGCTCGCTGGTGCTGGCGCCGGACGGGCGCACGCTCTACGTGCTCAACCGCTTCACGGGCACGGTGGCGGTGGTGGACGTGCGCGAGGCCCGCGCGGGCCGGGCCCAGGTGGTGCGGCAGTGGCCGGTGGTGGACGTGCGTCCGCGCGAGCAGCGCCGGCTGGGTCAGGTGCTCTACTTCGCGGACGTGGGCCGCACGGGGATGAGCTGCGATGCGTGCCACATCGAGGGACACACCGGCGGCGTGTTCTTCGAGAAGACGCGGCCCATGCGCATCTACCGGTCGACGACGGTGCTGGGGAGCCGGGACACGCCGCCCTACTTCACCCCGGCGAGCACGCACAGCCTCGCGGAGACGGCGCGGACGGTGGGCGGGCGCAACCGCTACCACAACCCCGACCCCTCACCCTCGGAGGTGGAGGCGCTGGCGCTCTTCTCATCCCTGCTGCCCACGCCGCCGAACCCCTACCGGGGCGCGGATGGCGCGCCGCTGGAGACGGTGACACTGCCCGACGGCAGGCCCGGACATCCGGCGAAGGGAAGGGCGCTGTTCGAGGGACGGGCGCGCTGCCTGGCGTGCCACCCCGCGCCCCTCTACACGTTGGATCAGGACCCCTCCACGCGAGGGCAGTACCAGGACGTCGGCACCCCCGTGGCACTGCCCCTGCGCCTGGAGCAGCAGCACCAGGTGAAGGGCGCCGCGCCGCCGTCGCTGGTGGGGACCTGGGACGTCTGGCCGCTGCTGACGAGCGCCACGGCGGGCTACGCGGTGCGGGAGGACCGGCTGGTGGTGGACTCCCGCTTCCCGCTGCGCACGCTGCTGGAGACGCCGGGCCTGAAGCACGGCGATGCGCAGGCCCTCACCCCGGAAGAGCGCGACGACCTGCTCGCCTACCTGCTCACGCTGTGAGGCGTGGGCGGGCGCGGCTCACCGCGCCGGATGGGAGTGGAACGGGAGCACCACCGCGGCCCGGGCCCTCGCGCTCAGCGCTTCGGCGAACAGGTTCCAGCCGAACGCCGCGAACGTGAGCACGGCCATCATCCCGCTGAACAGCCACAGCCCCATCATCACCGCGATGCCCAGGTGCATGCCCAGCGTCATCAGCACCCAGAGCCCTCGGGTGCTCCGGGGCCAGATGCAGACCACGTAGCCCACCTCCACCACCAGCGTGCTCCACGTCGCCAGCTTCACCACCCATGGCACCGACGCGAGCCACGCGAAGTCGAACTGGCCGTACTGGGGCTGCATCAGCACCTCCCAGAGCGCCGTTCCGTCCTGCCAGACCGGACCCAACGCCTTCTCCACGCCGGTCGTCCCGTAGATGATGCACAGGTGCACCTGCAACACGCGCAACGAAAGCGTGGCCGCCGCGGACGGTGCGCCGGACAGTCGCCCCGTGCTCACGTCGTGGGAGAACGCCGCGCCCACCGGCATCACCGCGCAGTAGAACAGGCTGATGTGCGCGAAGGTCTCCACCCCGTAGGCGAAGAAGTTGCCGCTGTTCATCAGCACCGTGTGAACCACCCACGCCACCACCGCGGACAGCCGCGTGCGGATGCCCAGCAGCAGGCCGACGAGCGCCACCACGTAGAGGACCGCCAGCCCCTGGACGCCCGCCGCCTGGGAGATGCCCAGCGGCGCCAGCGCGCCCGCCACCGCGTCCACCCGGGGCACCCAGGGGGAGGCCATCGAGCGGGAGACGCTCGAGGGCACCAGCCCCCGCTCGCCGAACAGCTCCGGAAGGCTGTCCGCCAGCGTCCACGCCTGCACCAGCAGCAACGACGCGACACCGATGCGGAAGACGGCCAGCGGCCCCGCGGATGAAGGGGCGCTGATGAACGCGGCCAGGCGCTGACCGGCCGAAAGGGAGGCTGCGGAATTCGAGGTCATGGCGTCACCGCGTGGACGGAAGAGGGGGTTGGAATCCGGCGCTCGAACACCGCGCGGTAGGCGTCCGTCCACTCGGGCTGGCCGCCGCCGCGATGCGCCTCCATGCTCGGCAGACGGAGCGCTTCCACGCGCACGGTGACCTTGCGGGCCTCCGGATGCCGGCCGAACATCGCCGCCGCCCAGGCCTGGGCCAGGGCGTCCCGGCTGTCCGGGAGCATGAAGCGCAACAACATGGAATGCATGCGCACGTTCACCGCGCTGCTGTCGTACTGGAAGTCGTCGCGCAGGCGCTCGCCGGAGGCTCCCTCCAGTTCGAAGGACACGCGCGTCGCCGGGCTCACCCCGGGGGCGAAGAAGCTGAAGCCGCTGCTCGCGCCCGTCCATTGCGCGTACCCCTGGACCCAGGGCGTCACGGCGTCCGTGGCCTTCAGGAGGGGCACGTGCAACGCGCCAGCGGCCGACAGGAGCAGATGCAGCACGGCCAGACCGGTGAGCAGTCCGTGCCAGGGAGACAGGGGGTATCGCATGGGGGCTCCAGACCGAGCGCCGGAGGAAGCAACCTCCGGCGTCGGATGCGTCTGGGGAGAATCGTTACAAGAGGAATGAGAAGGCGGGGGCCTGCTCAGATGGCGCAGTTGCCGCCGGTCTGGTTGCCGCTGATGTTGCCGTTGCCGATGAGGGCACCGCCCAGGAAGCCGCCGTTGCCGATCAGGTTGCCGACCATGTTGCCCAGGAGGAGGCCCAGGAAGCTGCCGCAGTTGCCGTTGCCGGTGTCGCCGCCGCCGCCGCCGCCCGCGAGCACGCCGTCCTTCGCCACGAGGACGACCTCCTCCATCGCGACCGCCTGACGCGGGTCGTTGCTCTTCACGTCGGAGCCGTGGGCCAGGGCCCCCGTCGCACCCAGCGCCAACGCGAACATCGCCACCGTGCCGCCGACCTTCATGTTCGTCTTCTTCATTGTGTGCTCCTTGGGATTGGACAACGACGGCAATGTTTTTCCTCCGCTGGAAATCGGTAGCATCCCGGTAAGACAAGGCGGTTGTTGGGTGCCTGGGGCATGGCGGACGCGGACGTCCATGAGCGGCAGGCAGGCGCGGTTTTTCTCCACCGGCATGAAATGTCGGTCCTGACTGCGCGTCCTCGCGCGGGCTGATGCCGCGGGACGCTTGCGTCGGACTGGGGGGCTGGGGTCTACAATCCAACGAATGCGTTCCTCCCCCCGGGTCGCCTGGCTCCTGGTTCCAGCGCTGTTGCTGTCCTGCTCCGACGCGGGGCTGTACGCGCTCGACCGCCGCTCGGGAGGCTCCCGGGACCGCGCCAGCTTCGAGGGGGATGTCTGCGTCCCCGAGGCCACCGGGGACGCGTTCCCCGTGAAGGTCATCTTCGCCCTCCAGGGCGGAAGCGGCGTGGAGACGGAGCTGGTGGGCTACGCGGTGGATGGGCTCACGACGCTCACCTCTCGCTTCACCGGCCCACAGCTGCGCTTCGGGCTCGTCGCCTTCCACTCGGTGGCCACCGGCCTGCAGGGCAGCTTCACCGACGCGGCCTCCTTCCAGGCGGTGCTGCCGCGCTACGCCAGCTACCAGCAGCAGGGCCCCATCAGCATCCGCTCCGCGCTGCGGCTGGCCAAGAGCTTGATGTCCGGCGACATGCAGGCGGCCTGTCGGGGCGAGGTCGCGCGCTCGCGCTACGTCGTGGTGCCCGTCATCCGCAGCTCGGACGTGAGCTGCGACAACCCGGCGTACAACATCGGCATCGACAGCCGCTGCACCGCGCTGGCGCAGGCCTCCGCCTGCAACGCGACGCCGGAGTCCCAGGCCGCGTGCAACGCCGCGTGCAGCCAGTGTGAGCTGACCGCCGTGGTGGGGGAGCTCAAGGCGCTGGCGGAGCAGTTCGGCGCGGGCGAGGTCAGCATCCAGCCCGTCTATGTGCGCGGCGCTGAGCCGGACCCCGTCACCCGCCTCCAGGTGGCCGCCATCGCCAACGCGGGCGGCAGCGAGCCGGTGGAGACGGACTTCGCCGGCCTGCCCAACGCGCTCGCGCGGCTGGACTACGGCTCGCTGGACAACGCGCTCAAGCTCAAGCGCTTCCTCGCCTTCAACCGCAACGTCCAGGTGCGCAACGGCCAGATGCTGGCCGACAGCGACGGCGACGGCGTCGGGGACGACGACGAGCGCGCGCTCGGCCTGGACCCCATCGTCTCCGACACCGACCAGGACGGCCTCATGGACGGCGTGGAGCTGCGCATGGGCCTGGATCCGCTCGCCGTGGACGTCATCAACGGGTGCAGCGTGGTGCTGGACACCGACGGCGACCGGCTCAACGACTGCGAGGAGCGCGTGCTCGGCACCGACCCCTGCGTGGGCGACACCGACGGCGACGGGCTCCCGGACCTGGTGGAGGCCCTGTCGCAGACGAACCCGCTGGTCCCCGAGGACCTGCTCGACAGCGACCGCGACGGCCTGTCCAACGTCGCGGAGGTCGAAGCCCACGGCGACCCGCTGAGCGCCGACCGCGACTTCCACCGCGAGCGCGGCTACGGCTACTCCATCGTCCCGCTGCCCCCGGTGGGCACCAGCAACCGCGCCTGCTACCGCACCCGCGTGGAGAACGTCTCCCTGGTCCCCACCCTGGAGC
>NZ_RAWI01000570.1 GCF_003612125.1 Corallococcus praedator | reverse complement strand
ACCGGGGGGCAGCGTGACGGAGGTGGGGCGCTCCGGGGCTTCGTCGGAGATGTCCTGGCCTTCCGTCTCACTGCTGGCCGGCTGCGGTTCCTCCTCTTGCGCGTCCTGCTGCTGGGCATGGGCCGTCCACGCCGGAGCGACGGCGAGGGGCACGAGCAGGGAGGCGAGGATCCGGGAGCGCATCGGACGACGTCCTTTCACGAAAAGGTCTTACGGCGAGAGCGCGGCGAGCCGCTGCTCCGCCTGCGTGGCGGCGGCCGTCCCCGGGAACTGGGTGACGACGCGAGTATAGAGGGCCCTGGCATCCACGGCCTGATTCAGCCGCACCCGGCACTCCGCGAGCCGGAGCATGCCGTCCAGGATGGCATCGCCGGCGGGGTAGGTCTTGATGAGCCGTTCGAACGTCTTCGCGGCGCTGGCCGTGTCCTGGAGGCCCATCTGCCCCAGTCCGGTGAAGTACAGCGCGTTGTCCGCGCGGGGGTGGCGGGGGTTCTCCTCCGCGAAGCGCGTGAGCTGATCCACGCCCCCCTCCACGTTGCCGGTGCGCAAGAGCGCCACGGCGTGCTCGTACTCGGCTTCGAGGATCGCCGGATCCTTGTCCGGCACCTCCACGCGGCCCGGGGACGCGGTCGTCGACGCGCCGTCCGCCGGGCTGATGAACATCTCCATCTGATCCGGATCCGGCTCCGACACCGCGACCGCCGTGGCGATGCGCGGGGCCGGTTCCTTCTTCGGCTTGAGCCGCACCACCGCCAGCTCCGACGGGGGCAGGCCCAGCCCTTCGTCACCGGAGGGCGCGTCGGACTTCTTCGCGGTCGCCAGGGCCGGCGTCGTCGGCGTGGACGCGGCGGGGGCCACGGTGCGGGCGCGGGAGACGGCGTCGCGGTTCTCCAGCCGCTCCAGGCGCTCCACCAGCTTCGCCTGGGTGACGCGCAGCGTGCGCAGCTCCGCTTCCAGCCGCCCCACCTCCGCCTGGGAGGCAGCGGTGGTGGCGCAACCGGTCGGCGCGCTCAGCGCCACGACAGCAAACAGGCGGAAGAAGAAGGGGCGCACCGGCACGAGCCTGGACGGAGGAGATTCCGCGTCGAGGATAGGAAGGCCGGTCGGAGACCGTCAAGAAAACGGCCGGTCTGGAACGGGACGCCCGAAGCGGTGTAGCACGAAATTGAGGTGCCGGCCCGTGAGCCCCGCGTCCCGCCGGTGGGAGAAGAACCGCTCGCGCTCACATGCCGTACAAGCCTGTAGCACGTCCACGTGCTCCGGCTTCAGGCCCGCCTTGAGCAGCGACGCCCGCACCGCGCGGGGCAGATCCAGGTGGGGCTTCGCGCCCTCGCGCACCACGTCCGGACCGAAGCGCGCGCGGAAGCGCTCCCCCAGCTCCGCCGACACCTCGTAGCAGCACGCCTGGATGCAGGGGCCCACCGCCGCCAGCAGCTGCTCCGGCCGCGAGCCCCGCGCCACCAGCGCCTCCACCGTGCGCGCGCTGATCTCCAGGTCCGTGCCCTTCCACCCCGAGTGCACCGCCGCCACCCGGCGCCCCTGCGGATCCACCAGCAGCACCGGCACGCAGTCCGCGGTGCCCACCGCCACCCAGCTTCCCTCCCCTTCCGTCCACAGCGCGTCCGCTTCCCCCAGCGTCGGGCGCAGCACGTCATCCTGTTCGCCGCGCACCTGGAGCACCCGGTCGCCGTGCACCTGCGACACGCGGCCCAGCGCGCCCAGCTTCGCGCCCACCGCCTGCGCCAGCCGCCGGTGGTTCTCCTCCACGCGGGAGCGCGCGTCGCCCACGGAGAACCCCAGGTTCAACGAAGCGTAGGGTCCTTCCGACACCCCACCCGCGCGCGTGGCGAAGCCGTGCGGCACCGGCAACAGCGCGGACGTGAGGAAGGCAGGCGTGGGCATGGGGCTTTCCTCCGGGATTCCGCCCCAGCACGGGCGCAGCCCCTGAAAACAGGAACTCGCAGATAACAGCAGTCCAGGTTCAATATTTCCACGTGAGTACGTTTGACAGGGCGTGTCACGCCCCTGACAATTTCTGAACACTCCTTCCCGTTGCACAGAATGCGCGGGCTTCGGAGACACTGCGTTCCGCACATGGCCCTGGGTTCCGAGACGATTGGCAGGAAGCTCCTCTGGAGCATTGGCCTCCCAGGGTTGGTGGTGGCGTTGCTGGGCGTGTGGCACTTCTCGCGCGAGACGCGGCAGGCGGTGCGCGAAGGCACGCACCTGGAGGCCCTGGCGCTGGCGGAGTTCGTGGCCTCCACGTTCACCCTGCCCCAGTCCCCCGGCGCGGCGCCGCACGGAGCGGTGGCGGAGGTGCTGTCCTCGGACACGCGGCTGTTCCGCTCGGTGGAGGACCTGCGGGTGCTGACGCCGGACGGGCGCATCCGCTGGAGCCGGCGGCCGGCGGAGCAGGGCCACCCGCATCCGGAGGCCGCGCGACTGTCGGCGACGGGGCAGGAGGCGGCGCGGTCCATCGACCACGGCACGGAGGTGGTGCGTCCCCTGGGCGGCCCCGAGTGCTCCGGCTGTCACACCGGCGAGGCCGCGCAGCGCATGGGCGTGTTGCAGGTGCGCCTGGGCGAGCCCGCGCTGCACCGCCAGTTGCAGACGATGTTCGGCGACGCGCTGGGGGCGATGGTGCTCTTCGTCGGCATCCTGGCGCTCGTCACGTGGCTGAGCCTGCGGTTCGTGCTCACGCGTCCGCTCAAGCGGCTGAGCGAGGTCATGGGGCGCGCGGAGTCCGGAGACCTGCTGGTGCGCGCGGACGCCCGGGGCACGGATGAGATTTCGCGGCTGGGCGCGGCCTTCAACCAGATGCTCGCGCGGCTGACCTCCATGAAGGTGGAGGAGATCGACACGCACCGCGACCTGGAGCTGGTGAAGGAGAAGCTGGCGCTCAAGGACGAGTTGGAGGAGCGCCTGCGGGAGCTGTCGCTGCTGTTCGACGTGGCGCGCTCGCTCAACGCCACGCTGGAGCTGGACGAGCTGCTCTCGCGCATCACCCGCATGGTGGTGGAGCGCCTGCACATCCCCGACTTCTCCATCATGCTCCTCAACGAGGACGGCATGCTGGAGGTGAAGCACGCGTGGCCGCAGGGCCGGGGCCTGGAGGGCCACACCTTCGCACTGGGCGAGGGCGCGTGTGGCCGGGCCGCCCAGACGCGCAAGGCGGTGTACCTGCCGGACCTCACGGACAGCACCAGCATCTTCGCGCGGCGCGGCCTGCGCGGTGGTTCAGAGCAGGGCTCGCTGCTCGCGGTGCCCATGGTGCACGCGGAGACGCTGCTGGGCGTCATCAACTTCCAGCGGCCGGAGACGGCGTGCTTCGCCGCGGAGGAGATCGAGCTCTTCACCGCGGTGGCGGATCAGGCGGCCACGGCGGTGACGAACGCGCGCCTGCACGCGGAGACGGTGAAGCTGACGCTGACGGACGCGCTCACGGGCGTGCCCAACCGGCGCCACCTGTTCCAGCGGTTGGATCTGGAGCTGGCGCGAGCGCAGCGCTTCGGCGTGCCGCTGGCGCTGCTGATGGTGGACGTGGACCACTTCAAGCGGCTCAACGACCTTGCGGGACACCGGGCCGGGGATGAGACGCTGCGCCGGGTCGCCGACGTGCTGCGCACCCGCGCGCGCAAGGTGGACACGCTGGGGCGCTATGGCGGCGAGGAGTTCGTGCTCCTGCTGCCCCAGGTCTCCAAGGCGACGGCGTTCGAGGTCGCGGAGACGCTGCGCCGCGCGGTGGCGGAGTCGGGCGCGCTGGGTCGGCCGGGCCTGCCCGGCAACCACGTGACGGTGTCCATTGGCGTCGCGCACTTCCCCACCGACGCGAACTCGCAGGAGACGCTGGTGGATTGCGCGGACTCGGCGCTCTATTGCAGCAAGCGCACGGGCCGCAACCGCGTGACGACCTTCGAGCCCGGCATGGAGATGCACCCGGGCCGTGAGCGCAGCATCAACGCCCCGCCCTCGGACGCGCCGACCACGCCGCCTGCCCCGTCGGGCATCGCCAAGGCGTGAAGCGGGAGTCGGTGCGCCGGGCTCAGCGCTGCACGAGCGTGCGCACCACGGGCAGCATCAGGTCCGCCCACTCTTCGTAGCCCACCGCGGACGGGTGGAAGCCGTCCGGGGAGAAGAAGTCAGAGCGCCGGGGGATCATCTCGCGGCTGGCCGTGTACAGGTCCACCAGGTGCAGCCCGTGCGCACGGGCCACGGTGGCGATGGCTTCGTTGAACGGCTCGATGCGCCCTTCGTACAGCGCGCTCGGCACCAGCTTCGCGATGGGCGCGAGCGCCATGTCCGCCAGGTTCACCACCACCATGGACGCGCCGGTCTGCTTCAACCGCCGTGCGATGCGGTCCAGGTCGTCCTGGTACTCCGCCACCTCGGTGCCTCGCCAGAGGTCGTTGGTGCCCACGCCCAGGGTGATGAGCGTGGGCTGCAACGCGATGACGCGCTTGAGGGCGTTGGTGACGACGTCGCGCACGCGCGCGCCGCTCTGCCCCAGGTTGGTGTGGCCCACCGGCAGGCCACCCTGTCGCAGGCGGGAGGCGAGCCGGTCGGGATAGCCCCCGCCCTGCGA
>NZ_RAWI01000056.1 GCF_003612125.1 Corallococcus praedator | reverse complement strand
CCACCTGCCTCCCCCTGGTGGGTCGAGCGCGCCGAGCTTCTCCTCGCCCCATCGGATCCGCGGACGTTGGGCCTGGGCGCGCAGTGGGAGCTGCTCGAGCGGTTCGCCTTCGTTCAAGAGAACGTCGAACCGGAGCTGCTCCTGCTCGATGTGCGGGCGCGCCCGGAGCTCCAGGCGCTCTGGACGGCGCTGGAGGCGCGTGCGCTCGTGGTGACCGCAGCGCTGGATGCGACCGGCGCGGACGTCGCCCGGCAGCTTCGCTCGGGAGACCTCTCCGCGGCGGGCTTCCGGGAGCAGTGGGAGGGACTGGGCTTCACCGAGTCCACGGGCCGCGCGAGCACGGCGGCGGATGACTGGCTCGAGGGCCTGCTGCGCATTTCGCGCATCACCACCGGCCAGGACCGGCCCCCGTTCGGTCAGGTGAACATGGCCTCACGGGCCAGGCGCATCTCCGACTTCCTGTCCATCACGAGCCCCGGGCCGCGCGACACCGTCTACGACCTTGGCTGTGGCAATGGGAAGTTCGCCATCACCGTGGCCGCCAGCTCCTCCGCCCGGGTCAAGGGCGTGGAGTATGGACAGACATACGTCGAGTCCGCGCGCCGCAATGGCGAACGTTTCGCGTTGCCGAACCTGGAGTTCATCCACGCGGATGTCCGCGACGTGGACATGTCGGACGGCACCGCGTTCTACCTGTACTTCCCCTTCTGGGGAGAGGTGGCGCACGCGGTGGCCCGGATGCTCGGGGACTTCGCGCGGGCCCGGGACATCACCGTGTACGCCCAGGGCCCGCGCCTCGACTACGGAGAGCATTTCCTCGAGCAGGTGACGCAGGGCGCGCTGTGCCTCGCGCCGGAGCGCCTGGACTTCGCCGACGTGATGGTCCTGCGCAGCGCCGCCTTCGCGTAGTGCGAGGCGGCCCGCGACCGGGCCTGGACGCTCAGTAGAGGTAGTTCAGCGCGAGGATGTCGTATTGGGAGAACTCGCCGGTCGCGGTCGAACTGAAGCAGGAGTTCATGATGGACAGAGGGTCCACGGTCGGCGTCCCGGGAATGAGGATGCCACCCACTCCTGCTGAACCTTCGCTGCCGCCGCAACCCGCCGTGTTGAAGAAGTCCGTGTGGCGCAGGCCGAGGGTGTGGCCCAGCTGGTGGGTGATGACGTGCTCATTCACATCCACGCTGTAGCTCTGCAGGCCGGTCCCGATGCTGATGGTCCCGTAGGGAAGGCCGCCCGAGGGGTATCCCGAGGAACCGTTGGCCCCGCTCATGGTCGTCGCGGTGATGTTCGCGTTGCAAGCGCTGCTCGGCCCCCGCGTCATGGTGAAGCGCAGCCCCAGGCTGTTGTAGTTCTGGATGGCCAGGTCGAGCCCCTGGCTCAGCCGGCTGTAGCTGTTGAACGCCGCGGTGGGATTGATGCAGATCCGCGTCACGCTCGCACCGACGAGGTTGGTCGTGCGGTAGTGCTCCGCGGTCCCCTCGTCGCGCTGGAGCATCTCCTGGGACGCCTCAAGGCTCACCTGGGCGTCGTGCCCCAGGTACACGGCACCGTCGACGACCCGGATGTCCTCGGCCGGAAACCCGGCTTCGATGAGGTTGGAACGGATCGCCTCGTTCTCCGAGGGCAGGTCGGTACCGCAGCCGGACAACAACACGCCACAGCTCACCACGAGGACTGCCGCTGGCTTGAACATTCTCGTTTCCCCTCTTGTCCTGAAGCGTTTCTTCCCACGGTCCCGGCACGGGAGCGTCGGGGCGGACAACACACCTTTCTAGGACACCTCACCCTCAAAAACCAGCAAGCACGGATTAAGCAATAATCACAACAATCCCTGCCACACACGTCTTGAGACCCGTGGGCGTGCGCGGGTGCGTCATGCCCGCGAGCCGATGCGCTTGCGCAGTCGCTGGGCGGCGAACTCCAGGAAGGCCGCCGCCGCGCGACGCTGGGGGCCCGGCAGGTGGACGAGGTGCACCGGAACGGGCTCCGGCTCGAACGGCTCAAGCACCACGCGCAGCCGCTTGTCCGCGAGCAGCGAGTCCACCTGATAGGAGAGGACCCGCACGAGCCCCACGCCGGCCAGCGCGGCTTCGATGGCCGCCTGGGCCGTGTTGACGATCAGCCGTGGATGCACGGCGACGCCTCGCTCCCGCCTTCCACCGCTCGGGAAGGACCACCGGTCCGCGATGGGGGTCGTGGTCGTGAACGCGATGCAGGCGTGGCGGGCCAGCGCCTCCGGGTCCTTCGGCACGCCCGCGCGTTTCAAGTACGCCGGGCTCGCGCAAAGGACCGACCGCACGTGGCCGATCCTGAGGGCCCGCAGCGCCGAGTCGGAGAGCGCGCCGATGCGCACGCCCAGGTCGATGCCCTCCTCCGCCAATGACACCACGCGATCGAGCAGGGTGAGCCGCAGGTCCAGTTGGGGATGGGCCTCCAGGAACTCCGCCACCACGGGCACGAGGTGGAGCTGGCCGAACAGCACCGACGCCGTCACGGACAGCGTGCCGTGCAGCTCGGCCCGGGCGTCCGAGGGCGCTTCGAGCAGCTCGAACTCCGCCAGCGCCCGGCGGCTGCGCTCGAGGTAGCGCTCCCCCTCTCCCGTGAGCGAGACGGACCGGGTGGTCCGGTTCAGCAGGCGCGTGCCCAGCCGCTTCTCCAGCGCGGCGACGGCGCGGGTGACGCTCTGCGGGGAACGTGAGTGGGCGCGGGCCGCCTCGATGAAGCTTCCCAGGCTCGCGACGGACACGAAGAGGCGCCACTCCCCGACTCGATCCATTGTTCCACCTCCTGGAATACTGTTACCACGGACGCGCCATTGTTGACGAAGCGGGAGGTCCGTACCTTGGGAAGCTTGGAGGTTCTTCTCAATGAAACCCATCTCAAGTGATGTGGCCTTCTCCCCGGCGGTGAAGCAGGTGCAGGGCGAGCGCGGCTCCAGGGCCGCGTATGCCCGGATGGAGCGCGCCGGGGGCTTCGAGACCGAGGTGACGGAGGACCTGCGCGCGTTCCTGGCGCAGGTGAACACGGGGTTCCTGGCCACCGCGAGCGCGGATGGACAGCCCTACGTCCAGCATCGAGGGGGCCTCCCAGGCTTCATCCAGGCGCTCGATGATCACACGCTCGGGTTCGTCGACTTCGTGGGCAACCGCCAGTACGTCTCGACGGGCAACCTGTCGGAGAATGATCGGGTCTGCCTCTTTCTCATCGACTACGCGCACCAGCGCCGCGTCAAGGTCTGGGGCACGGCGCGCGCCGTCCCCGCGACGGACGCTCTGCTGTCCCGGTTCGCTCCCACGGAGCCCCGGGCGCGCCCCGAGCAGGTGATCCTCCTCACGGTGAGCGCCTGGGACGTGAACTGCCCGAAGCACATTCCCCAGAAGCTCGATGCCTCCGACGTGGCCCAGGCGCTCCAACGACTGGAGAAGCGCATCGCGGAGCTGGAAGCCGAGAACCGCAGCCTCAAGGCGGAGCTCCGGAGCCGCGATTCAAAGACAGGAGACGAAACCGAAAGGGGTTAGAGTCCGAGGCATGCGCTTATTGCTTCCCTGGCTTGCCCTGACGTTATTGACAGCTCTCTCCTCCCAAGCGCAGACCCGCGTTCCTCCGCCCGCCCAGGGTTCCTATGGCGTCGAGATGGAGGACTACATCTTGTCGAATGCACTGCGCGAGTCGACAGGGCTGGCCTGGGCTCCGGACGGTTCCAACCGCCTCTTCGTGACGCTCAAGGACGGTAAGGCCCTCATCTTCCAGAACGGCGTATTGCAGCCGGTGCCCTTCATCACCGAAGACGTGGTGACCGAGAACGAGCAGGGATTGGTGAGCCTCGTCTTCGACCCGGATTTCACGAACAATCACTACGTCTACTTCTTCGCCACCCAGGAGGGCCCTGCCATCCGGCCTGTCACCCGGATCCTCCGGTACACCGACGTCGAGGGCGTGGGAATGGACCGCACCGTCATCGTGGACAACATCCCCGCCAACTCCTATCACAACGGCGGTGGCTTGGCCTTCGGTCCTGACGGTCTGCTGTACTTCGGGGTAGGAGACAGGGGAGGAGAGGGAACCGACGATGACCTGACGCTGATGGCGTCGAAGATCAACCGCGTCCACAAGGACGGGACCGTCCCCACGGACAACCCCTTCTACGACGGCCCCGGCCCCAACAACGATCTCATCTGGGCCCGGGGCTTCCGCAATCCCTTCCGGATGCGCTTCCAGCCTGGCACGTCACATCTCTGGGTCAACGTCGCCGGAGACAGGGCTGAGCAGATCTTCCGGGTGGGGCCGGGCGACCACGCGGGCTGGTCCCTGTACGAGAACAACCAACCCGAGGGCTACCTGAAGCCGCAGGTCACCTACAATCCGGCGGGGTGGGATGAGTATGCATTCACGGAGACAGGCGCGGTCCGCAAGGATGGCGTCGTGACCTTCACGGTGGAGGACGCCTGGCGCCCTGTCTCCTCCCTGCGTCAGGGCACGCGGCTCCACCTGATCGATGTGCGGGATCCGAGCTTCAACGGGCTCGCGTTCATCTCCGGATTCCCCTCGCCCCACACCTTCACGGTGGCGCAGCCCGGACCCGATGCAGTGAGTGGAGGCGGCAGCTTGAGGACGGATTGGATGGGCTATGCCCTGGTAGGCGGCGCCTTCTGCGAGGGCCCGCTCTTTCCTCCGGAGTACCAGGGCAACTATTTCTTCGCGGACTTCAGTGGCAATTCCTATCGCGCCGTCCTCCGACCGGACAGCTCCGTGGACCGGGTGGAGCTGTTCCTGATCGGCATGGGCCCGTTCACCGACATGACGATGGGACCGGACGGGGCTCTGTATGCCTTGTCCTTCTGGGGACAAATCATCCGGGTCACCCCCCTCCCGCCGGGACTGGGCTTGATCGTGTCGTCGCAGGACCTGGTCATTCCGGAAGGAGGGACGAAGACGATCATGGTGTCCCTGTCCGCGCCCCCCACCAAGCCGATGACCGTCATCGCGGAGCTGCGTGAGGAAGGAGACTTCCAGGTGAGCGAAGGCCGCGTGCTCGGCTTCAACGCAACCAACTGGAGCGTCCCGCAGTTCGTGACGATCTCCGCCGCCCAGGACGCGGACGCCGACGTCGACCACGGTACGGTCTACTTCACCACGTACGAGGGTTTCCCGGAGGGCCTTCCCGGAGCGGACATCCGGGTGCGCACCTCGGAGGATGAAATCCAGGCGCTCCAGCTCTCCGCTACCTCCCTGGACCTGGAGGAAGGCACGGGCGGCTCCTTCACCGTGGCCCTGGCCTACGCGCCGACAGCGCCCGTGACGCTCACCGTCGCGCGCACGTCGGGGAGCGAAGACGTGACCGTCACGGAAGGCGCAACCCTGACGTTCACCCCGGAGGACGGTACGGCGCCGAAGACCGTCACCGTCGCGACGACCCGGGACTCCGACAGTGATGATGACATCGCGGTGTTCACGGTATCCGCGCCCGGGATGGAAGCGCGGGCCGTCACCGTCACCGCCCGGGATGTCGCCGGGGTGCCTGTCATCACCTCCGTGCCCGTCACGGAGGCCACTGTCGGTGAGCCCTATGCCTATTCCGTCACGGCGGCCGGGCGGCCCACGCCCGTGCTCACGCTGGAGCAGGCCCCGGAGGGCATGACGCTGAACGCTGAGTCCGGGCTCCTGTCGTGGACGCCCCCGGCTGAAACGACCGTGAGCGTGTCCGTTCGCGCGAGCAATGGGCAGACGCCGGATGCGGTGCAGACGTTCCAGCTCCGGGTCCAGTCGCCAGTCGCGGCCGACGCGGGAACGGAGCCGGATGGTGGCGGGGCGATTGATGCTGGACCCGAAACGGACGCGGGCCCTGATGCCGATGCGGGCACCGTCGCGGACGCAGGCACCGAGGTTGATGCGGGCACCGTCGCGGACGCGGGCACCGGGCTGGATGCGGGCACCACGCACGACGCCGGCACGGTGCCGGACGGGATGGAGGACGAATCCGGCGGCTGTGGCTGTGGCGCCACCGCGATTCCGGGCGTCCTGGGCTGGTGGCTCCTGGCGGGACTGGTGTGGAAGCCCCGCCGGGCACGGCACTGACAGGGGCCGGACTTCTGGCGCCTGCACAGCTTGAAGCCCGGCCCTCCGCGACAGGGGAGCCGGGCTTCCAATCATTCACATGTCGGCACCGGACAGGGCCCTACGCCTTGAACATGCCGATCACTTCCGAGGACGGCATCGGACGCGAGAACATCGGGAAGTCATACTTGAGCGCGCTCTTGTGCTCTTCCGATGAGGTCGCGGCAGTGCAGTCGACGAGGGTGATGACGTCGTAGCCGTGCTCGTACGCGGTGCGCATCGTGGACTCGACACAGCAGTTGGTGAGGAAGCCGCCAATCACCACCGTCTTGATGCCCTTGCTGCGCAGGATGAAGTCGAGGTTCGTGCTGGCGAAGGTGTCCAGGCCGCGCTTGCCTTCAATCACGATGTCGCCCTTCTGCGGCTCCAGCGAGTCGATGATCCGCGCGCCCCAACTGCCCTTCACGAACGCCTTGCCGTCGACCACGCCCTTCAAGATGCCGTAGGGGTGCCGGGTCAACTCGCCGTAGCCCTCGGCGAAGGAGATGGGCACGTGCATCACCGTCACGCCCTTCGTCCGCGCGGCCCTCACCAGCGCCTCGGTGTTCTGGAGCATCTTCGTTTCGGCCATCACGCCCTTCACCGCCGGGTGCAGCACGCCTCCCTCGGTGGCGAACTCGTTCTGGTATTCGATCAGCAGCACGGCGGTGGTCGACGGGTCGAGCGACATGGCGGACTCCGGGGCGAAGGGCCTGACCTGCCCTTTCCGGGCAGGCCTGTTATGTTTGCCAGCCCCTCGGAGAAGCGGTCAAGCCGCGCCCGTCCCAGGAGCCGTGAGGCCGCGATGCCCGAGCCGATGACCGCCACGCAACCCGCGACGCGGCAGCGCTTCACGGCGGCGACCCGGCTGGAGCGCCACCGACACGTGACGGGCTACACCTCCGTCATCGTCGCGGGGGGCTATGTGGAGGCGGGGGACTCCGGCCGCTTCCGACTGCGCGCGGGCTCCGTGGTGTTCCATCGCGCCTTCGAGTCGCACGCGAACCACTTCGACACCACCGGGGCCGTCGTCCTCAACCTGCCGCTTCCCACCTCGGCGCCCGATGTGGCCGCAGGACTGCTGCGGGATGTGGATGCCGTGGTGCGGCTGGCGCGGAAGGACCCGAGGGCGGCGGCGGACCTCGTGGCCTCGTCACCCGTGGCGCCCATCACGGGTCCCGGGGACTGGCCGGACCTGCTCGCCGCCGCGCTGCGCGACAATCCCTCGCTGGGGCTCCGGGAATGGGCGGAGACCACGGGCCTCGCGGTGGAGACGGTGGCTCGCGGCTTCAAGCGGGCCTATGGCGTCTCACCCAAGCGCTACCGGGCCGACGTGCGCGCGCTCCAGGCCTGGCGACAGATTCCCCGTTCGACGCTGCCGCTCGCGCAGCTCGCACTCGCGCTGGGTTTCACCGATCAGGCGCACATGACCCGCGACGTCGTCGCCCTCACGGGCCGGACGCCCGCGGCCCTCCGGCGCGGAGCCCCGCTGCGCGAGGGTCAAGTGGATCCAAGAATGGCCCGGCGCTAGCGATTACACGACGCAGGCATGAACCGACGCGACTGTCTCTCCGCGCTGCTCGCCCTGCCCTTCGCCGCAACGATGGGCTGCGCTTCCCGAAGCCCTCGGCCCTCCTCCTCCGCTTCCCCTCCCCGCACCCGCTGGAAGGTCGCCGAATCCGAGGGCATGGATGCGCTCTGCTTCCTCAATCCCCTGTCCGGGGAGTCCTTCTACGCGCGCTACTATGCCGAGGAGCTGGCGCGGTTCACCCCGCGCTTTCCCTCGGACGCCGTCCCGTTGATCAAGCAGCTCATGGCCTCGTCGAAGGCGCAGCACCGGATGATGGGCCCCTTTCTCTGTCTGGTGTTCTCCGCCGGGCCCACGGGGACGCTCGCGGACCTGCGCGGTGCGCTCACGAACGCGGAGACGCGGCTGCTGCCGGGCTTCCGCGCCAGCCCGTACTGGGAGCCCGAGGCCTGGGACTGGTTCCTCACCGCCCGTCCCGAGCTGGCCCGCGTGCTCGAAGCGCTGGCCGCGAGCGACTTCCCCACGTTCCGCCGGGAGGTGCTCGGAGACCTCGTGGAGCAGCGCGCGGCGGAGCTTCGACAGCGGCTGGCCGGAGTCGACGTCATCGCCGAACAGGAGCGGCTGCTGGGCCACCGCCTGGAGGAGGACATCACCATCGACCTGCTGCACTTCTCCAAGCCGCACGGCATCAAGGTCATCGGGCAGCGGTTCCTGACGCACCGGACCTACTCCGATGCGCTGATCATCCGGAACGCGGCGCATGAGATCCTGCACCCGCCCTTCGACGCCACGCATCCCTCCATCCTCGCGGCGCTGGAGGTGCTGCGACGCGACCCGCTGCTCCCCCGCATTGTCGCGGACCATGATCCGGCCTTCGGCTACACCACGCTCGAAGGCCTCTTCGACGAGGACACCGCCGAAGCGCTGGAGCAGCTCATCACCGAGCGGCTCGGCGTCGCCGTCCCGGCACGCGAGCGCTGGCGCAAGGCCGACGACGGCATGCACGTGCTGGCCGCCGGACTGTACGGACTCCTCAAGGCCGACGGCTTCGAGCGCACCGGCGGCGTCATCCAGGAGTGGCTGGGCAAGGCCGCGCACGAGGGACGGCTTGGGTCCGCGTCGCTGCACGCCTCGGCGGCCGGCGTGCTGGGACTGCCTTCCGAACAGCTCTGGGTTCCGCCCGCGCCGAAGTGAGCCACGGCCAGGATGCCGCGCGGCATCAGGAAGACGGGGCGGCCCCGCATCGCCGCGAAGCTTCCACTGCGTCCCGCCGCGCGTCAGTTCCCCGGGGCCCGGGGCGTCGCTGTGCGGCGCCGTGCTAGCCTGAGCCCTCTCCATGAACTTCCGTTTTCAATGCTGGGTGCAGCGGCACGCCAGTCGCCGGGTCACGCTCACGCCGCTGGCCCTTCCCCACCTCGCCGTGCACGCGGACTCGCTGGAGAAGGCCACCGAGGAGCTGACGCTGGCGCTGGATGATCAGCTCACCCGCGTACACCCCCGCCGGGTGCCGGAGTTCATCGCCGCGCCCGACGGCGTCCTGCACACGCTGGAGGTGCCGGGCATCCCCGTCTGGGGCGCGGAGGAGAACACCGTCTCACCGCTGCACTTCTCCGCCGTCGTCGCCCCCGCGCACCAGTCCTTCACCGGACTTCACACCCCGAGGCTCGGAACGCACCTGTGGTTCCAGGGCAAGGCGCTCCCCCCGGACGCGACGGAGCGCTTGAGCGAACAACTGGAGGGCCTCTCCGACGCGCGTCGGCTCGCGCTGCGCCCGGAGGGCCAGGAGTCGCTGGTGGAGTTGGAGGTGCAGGCCACGCCCACCCCGCTCGCCACCCTCACCCCGCGCCAGCTTCGCCTGGACATCCGCCCGCCGCCGCGTCCTCCGGATGCTCCAGCGGAGAAGTCGGACGCCGCCGGCCTGGACGACGAGGACGAGGACGCGCTGGACCCGGACTCGTGGGAGCCGCGCCGCCGCTCCCGCCGCCGCGACGCGGGCGCACGGCCCCAGAAGCCGCCCCCCACTCCCACGCTGGACCGCATCGCCGTGCCCTGGCATGCGCTCGCCCAGGACGGTCAGCTCGACCCCGCGTACGAGCAGGACGCCCTGGTGACGCTGCTCCGCGCGCGCCTCGCGGCGAAGGACGCGGAGTCCGTGGTGCTGGTGGGTCCCTCCGGCGTGGGAAAGACGGCGGTGCTCCACGCGCTCGCCCAGGAGCTGCGCGCGCCCGCAGGCACCGCATCCGAGCGCGCCCGTCCCTTCTTCTTCCTGGATGGCAGCCGCCTCATCGCGGGCGAGGGCATGATGGGCGACTGGCAGCAGCAGGTGATCCGCTGCCTGCGTGAAGCCGCCGAGTCGCACGCGATCCTCAGCCTGGGCCACGCGGTGGACCTGCTGGACGCGGGCAAGAGCGCGCACAGCGATCAGAACGTGGCCCAGCTCCTCCTGCCGCTGCTCGCCACCCGCGAGGTGTCCGTGGTGGCGGAGGCCACGCCGGAGACGTGGGCCCAGGTGGAGCGCCGCAACGCCAGCTTCGCCCGCCTCTTCTCCGTGGTGCGCGTGGAGGAGCCGTCAGCGGACGCGCTGGCCCGAATCCTCGCGCGCGTGGCGGAGGACGACGCGGGACCCAAGCCGCTGGAGGTGCTGCCCGAGGCGCTCGACGAGGCGCGCTTCCTCTGCCGCCGCTTCCTGCCCTACGGCGCGCAGGTGGGCAACGCGGTGGCCTTCCTCCGCCGCCTGCTGGCCACGTGCGCGCACGCGGCCCAGCCGCGCGTCACCCGCCTGGACGCCGTCCGCCAGTTCGCCTCCGAGTCCGGCATCCCCGAGTCGCTCCTGCGCGACGACGTCCCGCTGGAGCCGGCCGGGGTGCGCGCCTTCCTCTCCACGCGGGTGCTGGGGCAGGAGACGGCGGTGGAGCGCGCGGCGGCGGTGGTGTCCGTGCTCAAGGCGGGCCTCGCCGACACCCGCCGTCCCCTGGGCGTGCTGCTCTTCGTGGGCCCCACCGGCGTGGGCAAGACGGAGCTGTCCAAGGCCCTGGCGGAGCTGCTCTTCGGCGCGAAGGAGCGCATGGTCCGTCTGGACATGGGCGAGTACGCCGGCCCGGATGCGCTGCTGCGCCTGCTGGGTGACGGCGAGACGCCCGGACACCTGTCTTCCGCGGTGCGCCGCCAGCCCTTCTGCGTGGTGTTGCTGGACGAGGTGGAGAAGGCCCACCCCGCCGTGCACGACGCGCTGCTGGGCGTGCTGGGCGAGGGCCGCCTCACCGACGCGTCCGGCCGCTTCACCGACTTCCGCAACGCGGTGCTCGTGCTCACCAGCAACCTGGGCGCGGACACCTGGCGCGCCCGCGTGGGCTTCGACTCCTCCGGCGGCGCGCCCGACACCGCCGCCCTGCGCGCGCACTACCTCGCGGAGGTGCAGCGCTTCTTCCGCCCGGAGCTGTTCAACCGGCTCGATGACGTGGTCGTCTTCTCTCCCCTCTCCCAGGACCTGCTGCGCCGGCTGGTGGTGCGCGAGGTGGAGGCCGTGTGCCGCCGCCCGGGCCTGTCCCTCCACGACGCGGCGCTGGAGGTCGCCCCTTCCGCGCTGGACTGGCTGGCCGCGCGCGGCTTCGACCCGCGCTATGGCGCCCGTCCCCTCAAGCGCGCGCTGGAGCGGGAGCTGGTCGTGCCGGTGGCGGCATGGCTCGCCGCGCATCCCCGGGGCGGCGCGGTGAAGCTGTCCGTGGAGGCCGGCGACACGGGGCTCGCGCTGCGCGCGGAGGCGGTGGGCGGGGACGCGGAGGGCGTGGGACGGCAGGCCATCGAGCAGGTGCTGGAGGACGCGGCCAGCCTGCGCGCGGAGGTGCAGCGCTGGAGCCGCTGCGAACCCATGCTGGCCCTGCGCCGCGAGCTGGCCGTCTTCGACAAGGCGTCCCGCCAGCCGGCGTACTGGGAGGAGCGGGCCCTGGCCGAGGCGTCCTCGCGCAAGTCGTCCGAGGCGCGCGAGTTGGACAAGGCCTTCCGAGACTGCGCGCAGCAGGCCGAGGCCGTGGAGGACCTCCTCTTCGAGGCGCACCTCACGCGCGCCGTGGGACAGGCGGAGTCCCTGGCCCGCGACGTGGCCGGACTGCGGCGGGCCTTCCAGCCCCTGCGCCAGCGCATCCACGCCAGCCTCTTTCCGCCCTCACGCGGCGTCACCCTCCTGCTCGTTCCCGGACGCGGCGCGTGGCCGCACCTGTGCACGCTGGCGAAGGCCTACGAGGCCTGGGCCCAGGCGCAGTCCATCGCCTTCCAGCGGGCCCTGCTGCTGCCCGAGGAGCCCAAGGACGGAGAGAAGCCGAAGCCCTCGCGCAAGGACAAGGACCTCCGGCACAAGTGGAGCTGGGAGCAGAAGGCGGAGCTGGCCACGTTGAAGCGCACTCCCGCCGCGTATGCGCTGCAGCTCACCAGCGACACGCTGCCGCTGCTGCTCGCGGGTGAGCAGGGCGTGCACCGCTTCGTCGAGGGCAGCCAGGCCGCGCTGGTGCGCGTGCGCTTCGAGCCGCAGCCCCTGGCCCTGCACGCACTGCCGGCGCTGGAGGACCTGGAGAAGTCGCTGACGAAGGAGGAGGTGCGCCGGCTGCGTCCCTCCTCCAGCGACCTGGGGGGAGGCTCATTGGAAGACCTGCGCACCGGCGCGAAGCAGCGCTACGGGTCGGCGGGGCTGGACATGGAAGCCCTGCTGGAAGCGTGGTTGCAGTGGCGCGTCTTCGGCGCGCGGAAGGAGGACTGACGCCATGGACCTCAAGCTTCCCCTGGTGGTGTGCCCTCTTGGCGGACGGCTGGTGCAGGCCTGGGTGCCCGCCTTCTGGCCCCGGCTGAGCGGCGTGGGCCCCAGCCTCTCCACGCTCCGCGATGAGCTGGCGCTCGCCGTCATGGAGCGCTTCGAGAAGGAGCCCGTGGCCAACGTAGCGGCCTATCAGCTCCCGCCGCACCTGGCCCTGCGGCACGTCAACGTGGACACGGAGGCGAGGGACCGCGAAAAGAACAAGCGCGTCGTCCTCCAGGGCCGCATGGCCGTGCTGCTGGAGAAGTGGCCGCGCGACGAGTTCTGGGTGGTGACGCCCACGCGGCTGCCCGCGGCCCGCTTCGCGCTCGGCCACCCGGACGCGCTGCCCCAGGCGCTCGCGCGCCGGCTGGCCGCGTGGTGCCTGGAGCACGACCTGGAGAACCTGGACGAGGCCTGGTCCACCGGACACGAGCGCCTGGAGCTGTTGGAGGTGGACGCGTACGCGCCCACCGTCCTCCCGAGGACTCCGCCCAAGCCCCCCACTGCGGCGCGCCGCCGCAAGGCCACCGCCGAGAAGAAGAAGGAGCCGACCCCGGAGACGCCCGAGCAGCGCGAAGCGCGCCGCAACCGCCGCCGCCTGTCGCTCGTGGAGCTGCGCGCGGTGGCCCGCAACCTGAGCCATGGCGCGCGGGACGGAGCCCTGGAGCACTGCTTCGGCCGCGAGGCCCTGGTGCGCGAGGTGGTGGACGCGCTGGAAGGCCGCGAGGGCGCCGCGGTGATCCTCGTGGGCCCGTCCGGCTCCGGCAAGACGGCGCTGGTGCACGAGGCCGTCAGCCGCCTCACCGCGCGGCAGGACGCCGCGGGCACCCGGCGCGACGTGTGGCGCGTGGACGGCAACCAGTTCATCGCGGGCATGATGTACGTGGGCCAGTGGGAGGCCCGCGCGCGCGGCGTGGTGCAGGAGCTGGTGGAGGTGGGCGACCTGCTCTACGTGGACGACCTGGCCTCGCTCGTCTACGCGGGGCGCACCCACAGCGAGCGCACCAACGTGGCGCAGTTCCTGGAGCCCCACCTGGCGCGCGGTGAGCTGACGGTGCTGGCCGAGTCCACGCCGGAGCGCTTCGAGCGCGTGCGTGAGGAGGCCCCCACCTTCGCCTCGCTCTTCCGCGTGGTGCACGTGCCGGCGCTGGACGCGCGCGCCACGCTGCCCGCGCTCCTGGGCACGCTGCGCGAGCTGGAGGCCGCGAGCCACGCGGGCGCGGTGCGGCTGTCCCCGCTGGCGTTGGAGACGCTGTTGGATCTGCAGCAGCGCTTCGTCGCGCACGAAGCCTTTCCGGGCAAGGCCGTCCGGCTGCTGCGCCGGGTGGTGTCGCGGCCCGGCACGCAGGAGAACGGCGTGCGCCGCTTCACCCAGGAGGACGTCACCTCCGCCATGCGCGAGCAGACGGGCCTGCCGGACTTCGTGCTGGGCAGCGCGCCGCCGAAGACGCGCGACGCGCTGGAGCGTGAGCTGGCCGCGCAGGTGGCGGGCCAGCCGGAGGCGGTGTCCGCGGTGGTGGATGCCATCCTCACGCTGCAACGCTCGTTGCAGCCGCCGGACAAGCCGCTGGCCACGTACCTCTTCGTGGGCCCCACCGGCGTGGGCAAGACGGAGACGGCCAAGGCCCTGGCGCGCACCCTCTTCGGTGGCGAGGGGCGGCTCGTGCGCTTCGACATGTCGGAGTTCGTGTCCGCGTCCAGCATCACCCGGCTGCTCGGCATGCCGGGCGCGCCGGACGGTGAGTTGACCACCGCGCTGCGCACCCAGCCCTTCTGCGTGGTGCTCTTCGACGAGGTGGAGAAGGCGCACCCGCGCGTCTTCGATGCCCTGCTCCAGTTCCTCGGCGAGGGGCGGCTGACGGATGGTGCCGGCCGCACGGTGGACGCGCGACAGGCGGTGGTGGTGCTGACGTCCAACCTGGGCGTGCGCGAGGCCGCGGCGCGCACCGGCTTCCATCGCACGGCCGACAGCGCGGAGGCGCACTACCTGTCCTCCGTGCGCGCCTTCTTCCGCCCGGAGTTCTTCAACCGGTTGGACCGGGTGGTGCCCTTCCGCCCGCTGACGCCCACGGCGCTGCGCGTGGTGGTGGAGCACGCGCTGGAGTCGCTGCTGTCGCGCCGGGGCATCCGCCGCGGCAACGTGCTGGTGGAGGTGGAGCCCGCGCTGTTGGATCTGCTCGTGGAGCAGGCCTATGACCCGCGCTACGGCGCGCGTCCCCTCAAGCGCGCGCTGGAGCGGCGCCTCACGGTGCCCCTGGCCCACCACCTGGTGCGCCGAGGCGCCGAGGACCTCGCCCGGGTGGAGCTGTTCCCCCGGGGCGACGACATGGGTCTGTCCGTGGAGCTGATGACGCGCGAGTCGGCCTGGGCGCCGGAGCCGGACCCGGCGGTCTGGACGCTGGCGGATGTGTCGCGCGTGCTGGAGGAGACGGCGTCGCGGCTGGATGCGCTCTCCGCCGGGGAGGCGGCACGACCTCGCGCCCCGGCGGCGAACGCGGAAGCGTTGGAGCTGCTGGAGCGGCTGGAGCGCCTCCGTGTGGAGGCGGTGGACATCCGGGAGACCGATCTGGCGGAGCGCGACTTCGTGGAGACAGAGGAGGCGGTGCCCAAGGAGGTCGAGCGCGCGTACGACTGGCGCCGCAACCCCGGTCGCGGCGGCCTCCGGGCCCGTCCGACCTATGCCTCCGTTCCCCTGCCGGTGTCCCGCGAGGAGCGGCTGCGTCGCTGCCGCCCCCGGGTGGTGAACCTGCGGGACGAGGTGGACTGGCTTGCGCATCAGCTCGCCTGCCGCGAGCGCGGGCCGGACGTGCGGACAGTGCTCATCGAAGGACTGGGCGATGCACCCGTGTCCGCGTTGGAGGCGGTGGCGCGCGCGCTGCCGCAGGCCCTGGGGCGCGCGGCGGTGCACGAGGAGCGCGTGGAGCCGGAGGGCCGCATCGCCTGGGCGCCTCCCGGCTCGCAGCGTCCGGTGGGGGTGCGGGTGCGGCGCATCGCCGTGAGCCTCACCGCCTTCGGCCTCGCGGAGGTGCTGGCGCCGCTGGAGGGATACGCACTGGTGGAGACTCTGCGCGGCGACCTGGTGCGCCCTGCGCCCGTGCGCGTGGAGCTGATGGACGGCGGCGCGGGCCTGATGGACGACGTGTCCGGAGCGGTGGCCGCGCGGGATGCGGTGCGCGCGGCGGAACGCGAGGCGCGGCGCGCGGGGACGGCACGGGAGCAGCGCCCGGGCCGCGTGGTGGTGGAGGGAAGCGAGAGCGGGCTTCTACACCTGGCGAGCCGGCGCACGCCGTCGGAGGCGCTCGCCTGGGCCGGGGGCGTGCTGCGGCGCGCGACCCGGAAGGAGGGCTGAGCCATGGACAAGAACTTTCATCTCTTCGTGCGCCGCTACCCGGGACTGGGCGTGGCGGCCCACGTGCTGACGCACCCGCACCTGGCGTCGTTCGCCGCCGACCTGAGCACCGCGCGGCTGGACCTGGCGGAGGTGGTGGGCCGCCTCCTGCACCGCGGCGAGCTGTGGGACGACGTGACGCACTGGGAGGATCTGCGCCAGCGCCGCATGGCTTTCACCGTGCGCGCCATGCAGCACGGGCGGCTGTTGCCCGTACCGCTGCGCCTCACGGTGGTGACCCACGGCGGGCGCGGCGCGTCTCGCACCGCGCGCAAGGGCGACACGGCGAAGGCGAAGGCGAAGGGGCCGCTGCGGGTGTGGGTGCCGCGCGTGGGCGTGGAGGGCATGCTGCACGACGCGGCGGACCTGGAGTCCTACGTGGAGGAGCTGGTCCGCCACGAGCTGTACCTCGCGCCGCTGGAGCGGCTGCACGGGCTGGCGTACCTGGGCGAGGAGTCGGTGGAGACGCTGTCCGTGCCCTCGCGCGGGAAGCAGACGCCGAAGGCCCGCGCCGACGAGGGGACCTCGAAGCAGCCGAAGCGCCTGCCGCCGCCTCCCGGGCTCGCGGAGGCCAGCCGCTGCCTCAACGAAGAGGCGCGCGCCGGACTGCTGGAGCGAGCGTGGGAGCGCGACGCGGAGGTAGCCCGGCTCGCCGAGGCCGTCACCGCGAGCAGCCGCGCCAGCGTGCTGCTGGTGGGCCCGGCGTCGGTGGGCAAGACAGCGCTCGTGCACGAACTGGTGCAGCGCGCGGAAGTCGCCGCCGTGGGCCATCCCCTGCGCGGCCTGGAGGTCTACAGCACGTCGGGCGGCCGCATCATGGCCGGCATGCGCTACCTGGGGCAGTGGCAGGAGCGCGTACAGCACATGGTGGAGGCGCTGCGCGTGCGCCGCGCGGTGCTGCACCTGGACAGCCTGTCGGAGCTGCTCTCGCTGGGCGGCGGCGACACGGGGCTGGACGTGGCGCGTCACCTGCTACCGGCCCTGGAGGGCGGAGAGGTGGCGCTGGTGCTGGAGGCCACCCCGGAGGACGTGGCCCGCGCGGAGCGGACGCACGGGGCCTTCCTGCAGGCGCTGCGGCAGCTCTCGGTGGCGCCCCTGGCCGCCGTGGCCGCGCGCTCCGCGCTCCAGCAGGCCTCGCAGCGGGTGGCCCGCGCGCGCAAGGTGCGCTTCACGCAGGACGCGCTGGAGCGCGCCGCCGAATTGACGGAGCGCTTCGGAGACGGCCCGCCTCCCGGGGGTGCGGTGGCCCTCTTGCGCTCGGCCAGCACCCAGCCCTCCTCCACCGGAGAAGTGGACGCGGCCGGGGTGACGCAGGCCTTCTGCACGCGCACCGGCTACCCGCGCGAGCTGGTGGACACGTCCGTGCGATTGGATCCGGAGGCCCTGCTGCGGCGCTTCCGCGAGCGCATCGTCGGCCAGGACGAGGCCACGCTGCTGCTGCGCAACCTCATCGTCACGCTGAAGACGGGGCTGGCGGACCCGTCCCGCCCGCTGGGCGCCTTCCTGCTGCTGGGCCCCACCGGCGTGGGCAAGACGGAGTCCGCGCTGGCGCTGGCGGAGTACCTCTTCGGCGACACGTCCCGGCTGGCCCGCTTCGACATGGCGGAGTACGCGGCGCCCGGCAGCGCCGCGCGACTGGTGGGCGAGGTGGGCGGCCAGCAGGGCGGCCTTGCGCGCCGCGTGCGTGAGCAGCCCTTCGGCGTGGTGCTGCTGGACGAAGTGGAGAAGGCGGACGCGGGCGTCCATGACCTGCTCCTCCAGGTATTGGGCGAGGGACGCCTCACGGACGGCACCGGCCGCACCGTCAGCTTCCGCAACACGGTGGTGCTGCTCACCAGCAACCTGGGCGCGGACAGCGCGGGGCGCTCGCTGGGCTTCGGCGGGGGCAGCGTGCGCGACCTGGAGCAGCACTACCTGGGCGCAGCCACCGCCTTCTTCCGACCCGAACTGCTGAATCGGCTGGATCAGGTGGTGCCCTACCGGCCCCTCACGCCGGACGTCATCCGGGCCCTGGCGCGGCGCACACTGGAGGCGGCCCTGGCGCGCGAGGGGCTCACCCGTCGGGGTGTGAAGGTGTCCTTCGGCGAGGACGTGGTGGAGTACCTGGCGCGCACCGGCTTCGATGCGCGCTACGGCGCCCGACCCCTGAAGCGCGCGGTGGAGCAGCACGTCGTCACCCGGCTGGCCCAGTGGCTCGCCGGACACGCAAGCGCCCCACCCGCCCAGGTGGTGCTGCGGGTGGGGACGGAAGGAACGGTGGAGCTCGGCCCGTAGCGATTGCGCTGCGTCATGCATGCTCAATGGAAGACAGACGCGGAGGGTCGAGGGCGTCTCTCATTGCCCAATCACCACACTTTCACCGCAGCAGCGAAAGTCCTGCATTTCCAGCAAGACTGACTATCCTCCTTGGCTCACAAAGGACCTGCCCTTGAAGGGCAAAGGAGGATCCATGGTGAACTGGTTCAAGCGTCTTTCCATGCATCGCCACGCGCCCCGGTGGCGCATCCTCGTGGCGACCGGAGCCCTGGCGGTCGCGTCGCTGCTGACCCCGGGAAGCGCGGTGGCCCAGGACGACTCACCCTGTCCCTTCTCGGGCGTGCTCTGCCTGTTCGACGGCGTGGACTACACGGGTGCGGTCTGGAACGTCCGTTCCATCACGCCCGGCGTGGGGGTGTGCGTGAACCTGCCGGAGCACGGCTGGGAGGACCGCGCGTACTCGGCCATCAACACGGGGAACTACTACGCGTCGCTGTTCCTCAACGAGGACTGTGTCGGCGGTCCGCACCCCGTTGATCCGCACTCGGGACAGAGCACCCTGCCCTTCCAGCCGAAGAGCGTCTGGGTGTACTGACCCCGCGGGCAGGCCCCGGCGCGGCTACCGGCGCTCGCTGTCCAGGTGGTGCATCTGCTCCGCCGGGTAGCGGTCGCCGGCAATCGTCACCAGCGACTCCAGCGCCGCCGCGTCCTCCTTCGACAGCGGCCGGGTGAGGGCGCCCAGCGCGTCGTCCAGCTGTGCCTGCGTCTTCACGCCCACCACGGGAACGAAGGCCGGCTGGCGCGCCATCACCCAGGCGATCGCGAGCTGACCCGGCGTCATCCGGCGCTCCTGGGCGAAGCGCTGGAAGGCGGCCACGCTGTCCTGGTTCTTCTCGCCGTTGTCGCCCGCGAAGCGCGGCAGGTACGCGCGGTAGTCCCCCTGCCCCTTCGGCTTGCTCCCCGTCAGCAGCCCCCGGGAAAAGACACCGTAGAGCGTCGCGCTGATGCCCAGCTCCGCGAGCACGGGGAAGATGTCCGCCTCGGGGCCACGGCTCGCCACCGAGTATTCAATCTGCAGGTCGACGATGGGGTGCACGCGGTGCGCGCGGCGGATCGTCTCCGCCCCCATCTCTGACAGCCCGATGTGGCGCACGTAGCCGGCCTTCACGAGGTCCGCGATGGCACCGATGGTGTCCTCGATGGGGACCGCGGGATCCAACCGCGCGGGGCGGTAGATGTCGATGACGTCCACCCCCAGCCGCTTCAGGCTGTAGGCCGCGAAGGTCTTCACCGCGGCGGGACGCATGTCCATGCCCATCCAGCTTCCATCCGGCCCGCGCAGCGCCCCGAACTTCACCGACAGCTGCACCCGCTCCCGCCGGCCCGCGATGGCGCGCCCCACCAGCAGCTCGTTGTGGCCCATCCCGTAGAAGTCCCCGGTGTCGATGAGCGTGACACCCCGGTCGATGGCGGTCTGGACGGTCCGGATGCTCTCCGCGTCATCCGTCACGCCGTACATGCCCGACATGCCCATGCACCCCAGCCCGAGCGGGAATACGTCCGGCCCCGTGGCCCCCAGCTTCACCGTGCGCTGCGCCTGCTTCGTCTCTTGCGTGGCCATGTGTCGCCCCTTCCGTGTGAGCAGAGATTCATCATTCGCCACGCTGAAATCCATTGAATAGGATGTATCCCAATCATGAACGCCATCTATGGAAGGAACCTGGACCTCAACCTGCTCCGCGTCTTCATCGTGGTGGCGGAGGCCGGCAGCGTCACGGCGGCGGCCGAGCGCCTCTACCTCACGCAGCCCGCGGTGAGCGCGGCGCTGAGACGGTTCGCGTCCGCGGTGGGCGCGCCCCTCTTCGTCCGCTCGGGGCGGGGGCTGGTGCTGACCACGCGCGGCGAGCGCCTGCTGGCTTCAGCGCGGCCGCACCTGGGGGCGCTCGTGGAGGCCACGCTGTCACCGGTGTCCTTCGACCCGATGACGAGCGAGCGGACGGTGCGCCTTGGCCTGTCGGACGTGACCGAGGCCTGGCTGCTCCCTCCCCTCCTCCAAATCCTTGCCCGGGAAGCGCCGCGCATGACGCTGGTGGTGCTGCCGGTCCAGTTCCGCACCGTCGTGGAGGCCCTGACCCGCTCGACGGTGGACCTCGCGGTGACGGTGGCGGATGAGCTTCCGGCCGGCACCCAGCGCCTGGAGCTCTTCAACGGGGGCTTCGTGTGCCTGTATGACCCGCGCCATGCGCGCGTCGGAAGGCGCCTCACCTTGGAGCGCTACCTGGAGCACGAGCACGTCATCGTCTCGTACAACGGAGACCTGCGCGGCGTCGTGGAGGACCACTTCGACGTCCAGCGCCGTGTCCGGGTGTCGGTGCCGACGTTCCAGAGCATCGGCGCCCTGGTGGATGGCAGTGCGCTGCTCGCCACCGTGCCACTCATGGTCGCGCGCGACATCCTCCGGCTGCGCCCGCACCTCCAGACGACGGCGGTGCCGCTCGCGCTGCAGGGGACGCCGCTGGAGCTGCTCTGGCGGGGCGCGGTCGAGGACGACGAGGCCATCCGCTTCATCCGCGACCGCGTGGTGCAGGTGACGAAGGACCTCTGGCGCGACGCGTGACCGGCGGGGTCACGCGTCGCCCCGGGGCATTACTTCTCCTGGGTGATCTTGTTGCCCATGCCGGTGCGGCTGACCTTCGGCTTCGACTTGCCGTGACCGCGCTTCCAGGTGACGGTGTTGGACGCCCCCGTCACGTCGATGACGCGGGTGGCCTCCACCTTCACGACGTTGCTGGAGCCGTTCACGGTGACGCTCTTGCACTCGCCGGTCAGCGTGACGTTGTTGGACGCGCCGGTGATCTCCACCGTGCTGTCCGGCTTGCACTCGTGGGTGGACGTCTCGCCGGTGCCGGTGACATCGATGGTGGCCTCGCTCGCCGACTCATCGTCCTCCTCCGCGGCGGCCGTCATCGGGCCGAAGGTGCACGCCATCATCATGAACACTGCCGTGCCGAGCTTCCTGTTCATTCGTTGAGTCCCCAAACGTAAGAGGCGGGCCGGGCCTGGCGCCGCACGGCCCCATCTACGTGACGGTCGGCGGGATATTCAACTTCCGGCCGAAGGCAGGGGCCCGTTCCCGCCCCCGTGTGACAGTTCAACCCTGACGGAGCACGAGCAGCCGCACTTCCGTCATGTCCTCCATGGCGTACTTCACGCCTTCGCGCCCCAGCCCGGAGCCCTTCACCCCGCCGTAGGGCATGGTGTCCACGCGGAAGCTCGGCACGTCACCGACGACGACGCCGCCCACCTCCAGCTCGTCCCAGGCCCGCATCGCCCGCGACACGTCCTGCGTGAAGAGGCCTGCTTGCAGGCCATAGCGTCCGGCATTCACCTGGCGCAGGGCCTCGTCGAAGTCCTGGAACGGTTGGAGCAGCACGACGGGCCCGAAGGCCTCCTCCGCGCACAGCGGCGCGTCCTCGAGGACGCCCTCCAGCACCGTGGCCTCGAGCAGCGCGCCGCGCCGCGGGCTCGTCAATCAGGGGCCCCAGCGTGGTGGACTCGTCCCGGGGGTTGCCCGGACGCAGGGCCCGGGCCCGCGCGACGAGCCGCTCCCGCAGGGCTTCGTACAGCGACGCGTGCGCGAACACGCGCTGCACCGAGATGCAGCTCTGCCCCGCCTGGAAGAAGGCGCCCTGGGCGATGCGGTCCGCGACGAAGTCCAGGCGCCCGGCCTGATCCGCGTCCACCACGCAGGCCGCGTTGCCGCCCAGCTCCAGCACCACCTTCTTGCGGCCAGCGCGCGCCTTCAGGTCCCACCCCACCTTCTCCGAGCCGGTGAACGACAGGAGCTTCAACCGGTCGTCCTCGATGAACGGGCCCACGTCCTCCAGGCGCGTGGGGAGCACGGAGAAGGCGCCCTCGGGCAGGTCCGTCTCCGCGAGCACCTCCGCCATGAGCAGCGCGCTCACCGGCGTGCGGTCCGACGGCTTGAGGACGAAGGGGCAGCCCGCGGCGATGGCGGGGGCCACCTTGTGCGCCACCAGGTTGAACGGGAAGTTGAACGGCGTGATGAAGGAGCACGGCCCCACGGGCACGCGCTGGGTGAAGCCCCGGTAGCCCTCCGTGCGCCGCGACACCTCCAGGTTGAGGACCTCGCCCCCGCCGCGCACGGCCTCCTCCGCCGCCGCCTTGAAGGTCTCGATGAGGCGGGTGACCTCCGCCCGCGCGTCGCGCAGCGGCTTGCCCGCCTCGATGCACAGGGCGAGCGCGAGCTCCCCGGCCCGCTCCTGGAAGCGGCGCACGCAGTGCTCCAGCACCTCCTGCCGGGCGTAGGGCGGCAGCTTGCGCATCGGCCCTGTCGCGCGCACCGCGGCGGCGATGGCCTCCTCCACCGCGGCCGCGTCGGCGACGGCCACGTGCGTGACGATGTCCCCCGAGTATTTGTCGGTGACGGCCAGCGCCGCGTTGGGCTGTCGCGGTCGGTTGGCCAGGTAGTACGGGTAGCGCTCAGCCAGCATGGTGTTCTCCTCGTTCTCTTTCGTTCCCATGGCTCACGCCTCCACCAGCGCGCCGGCACCCAGCGCCCGCGCGGTGTCCGGGTAGTCGATGGGCAGGTCGATGACGTGCACGCCGCCCGACTCCAGGCAGCGCGCGAGCGTGGCGCCGAACTCGGTGGCGCTCGACGGGCGGTGTCCGCGCGCGCCGTATGCCTCCGCGTAGCGGACGAAGTCCGGGTTGCCCAGCGTCATCCCGAAGTCCGGCAGGCCCATCTCCCCCTGCTTCCAACGGATCATCCCGTAGCCGTCGTCGCGCACCACGACCACCGTCAGGTCCAGCTTCAAGCGCACCGCCGTCTCCAGCTCCTGCGAGTTCATCATGAAGCCGCCGTCACCACAGACGGCCACCACCTTGCGCTTGGGGTGGACGAGCTTCGCGGCGATGGCGGACGGCAGGCCCGCGCCCATCGTCGCGAGCGCGTTGTCGAGCAGCAGCGTGTTGGGCCGGCGGCAGCGGTAGTAGCGGGCGAACCAGAGCTTGTACATGCCGTTGTCCAGGCACACGACGCCGTCCTCCGGCATGGCGCGCCGCACCTCCGCGACGAGCCGCGCGGGGTAGATGGGAAAACGGTCGTCGGCGGCGCCGCTCACGAACTGCGCGTCGAGCCCCGCGCGTGCCCGCTCGAAGGGCGTGAAGTCCCAGTGCGAGCGCGTGCCCACGCCCTCCGCGATGCGCCAGACGGCATTGGCCAGGTCTCCCGTCACCTGCACCTGCGGGAAGTACACGGGGTCGACCTCCGCGGAGGAGAAGTCCAGGTGGATCACCGTGCGGCGGCCGTCGCGCATGACGAAGGGGGGCTTCTCGATGACGTCGTGGCCCACGTTGAGGATGCAGTCCGAGGACTCGATGGCGCGGTGGACGAAGTCGCCGTCGGACAGCGCCGCGGTGCCCATCCACAGCGGGTGCGCCTCATCCACGACGCCCTTGCCCATCTGCGTGCTGAAGAAGGGCAATCCCACGCGGTCCACGAAGGCGCGGAGCATCTCCGAGGTGAGCTTGCGGTTGGCCCCCGCGCCAATCATCAAGAGCGGGCGGCGGGCCGACGCGAGGGTCTCCACGGCCTGGGCGATGGACGCCTCGTCGGCCACGGGCCTGCGCAGGACACCGGGCGACAGGGGCACGGCGTCGGTGGACTCGCGCGCCACGTCCTCGGGCAGCTCCAGATGGGTGGCGCCGGGGCGCTCCTCCTCCGCCCGGCGGAAGGCCTCGCGGACCGCCGAGGGGACGTGCTCCGCGGAGACGAGCGTGCGGGTGGACTTGGTGAGGGGCCGCATCATCCCGACGACGTCGACGATCTGGAAGTGGCCCTGCTTGCTGGCCTTGATGGGCTTCTGGCCGGTGAGCATCACCATGGGCATGGCGCCCAGTTGGGCGTACGCGGCGGCGGTGACCAGGTTGGTGGCCCCCGGCCCCAGCGTGGCCAGACACACGCCCGCGCGCCCGGTGAGCCGGCCCTGCGTGGCGGCCATGAAGCCGGCGGCCTGCTCGTGGCGCGTGACGACGAGGCGCATGCCGGCGGCGCGCATGGACTCGAGCAGATCCAGGTTCTCCTCGCCGGGAAGTCCGTAGACGCAGCGCACGCCCTCCGCTTCGAGCGCTTTGACGAACAGGTCTGATGCCTTCATGGGGTCCCTCTCCTTCGTGGCGAGGAAGATGTACCCGCGGGCCTCGATTCGTACATTCGTCTGTTCTCATCGAGCCGATAGATGCCATCTATGATGGGCCCATGGAGCTCCGACACCTCCGCTACTTCTCCGCCGTCGCTGACACGCTGCACTTCGGGCGCGCAGCGCGGCGGGTGCACATCTCCCAGCCCACGCTGTCGCAGCAGATCCGTCAGTTGGAGGAGGAGGTCGGCACACCGCTCTTCGAGCGGGCCCGCGCCGGGGTGCGGCTGACACAGGCTGGGGAGCTGTTCCGCACGTATGCGTCCCGCGCGTTGGAGGACGTGAACGCAGGCCTGTCGGCGGTGGGCGCGCTGCGGGGGCTGGCCACGGGAGCGCTCCGCGTGGGCTACCCACCGAGCATGCGCGGCATCGTCGTGCCAGCGCTCACGGCGGTGCTCCGCAGACATCCCGGGCTGGCGCTGAGCGCGGAGGAGGCCGTCGTGAGAAGGCTGGAGCGGCGGCTTGCGGACGGCAGGCTGGACGTGGGGCTGGGCTATGCGCCCGCACGCCTGACGGACCTGGATGCGGAGCCCGTCTTCGACAGCCGGCTCGCGCTCGTCGTCGCGCGGGGGCACGCGCTGGCGGGGGCGGAGTCCGTGGGGGTGAAGCTGCTCGCGGAGGAGCCGTTCGCGTTGCTGTCGCGCGGGCTGCGGGTTCGCGCGCGGGTGGACGCGCACTTCGCGGCGATGCGGTTCGCCCCCCGGGTCGCGCTCGAATCGAATGCGGTGGCCACGGTGCTGGCCATCGTCCGCGCGGGGCTCGCCGTCACGGTGCTTCCGGAGCCGCGACTCGCGGACGCGGAGCGCCTGGTGGTGAAGCGATTGTCCCCAGCGCCCCGCTCCGAGCTGGCGGCGCTCCTCTGGCGAAAGGGAGCACCCCGCACGCCCGCGGCGGAGCTGTTCGCGGCGGAGGTCCGCGCCCGGGCGAAGGAGGACGCGGGCTGAGGCCTGCCCGACGCGTTCGTGCAACGGGCGAAGCGGGACGTGAAGCCCCGCTTCGCCATCAGGCTCAAGCGCCGGGGGCGACCCGCATGCCGAGCATGGGGCGGTACACCGCGCGGTAGGACCAGGCCAGGAAGAGCTCCAGCGTCATGAGCACCACCGCGAGCCCCAGGCCGGCGGGCGCCAGGAGCGCATGGACCATGAAGATGTTCACGAGGACGGGCGCGATGAGCGCCAGCGCCAGCGGCACGAAGCGGTTGGTCAGCAGCAGCGCGCCCACCACCACCTCCGTGCCCTTCACCAGCCAGAACAGGTAGCCCGTCGCCTTCATCGCGATGCCGAAGGCGACCGCCGGGTCCGCCGGATCCAGGTTCGGCGGCGGCGGGATGAAGTCGAGGAAGCCGTTCAGGCCGAAGACGAAGAAGACGAGCCCCATCAGCACGCGAGCGATGGTCGGCAGGAACCGGGTCAGCGACTTCTTCTTCTGCTGGGAAGCCTCCACGGGGGTGGAAGCGGGGGAAAGGGCGGTGTCCATGAGGTGCTCCGGGAAAGGGGGCGTGCCGCGTTCAGGTGGATGCGCGGGCTTCTACTTCCGCGACGAACGACGCGCCCATCCATCGACACTGCCCCCTCTTTTTCCCGGAAGCCCCCACACGGCCCCACACTCGCGGGGTTGAACCCGCGACCGTCGGCCTGCCTACCGGGGGCTCACGGCGGCCACGCTCGCGGCCTGTCTCCGGGCGACGAGAGCTCCGAAGACGCCCGCGGTGAAGAACATGATGACGCTGTAGATGGCCGCGGGAATGGCCATCACGCCGTCGTTGAGCAGTCGCGGGCTGGACGCGATGGCGATGGCCAGCGTGCCGTTGTGGATGCCCACCTCCATCGCGATCGCCACCGCCTGCTTGCGCTCGATGCGCAGCAGCATGGGCACCACGAAGCCCACCGCCATGCTGGCCAGGTTGAACGCGAGCGCCGCGAGCCCCACGCTCTGGAAGTAGGTCACCAACTGCGCCCGCTCCTTGATGATCGCGGCGGCCACCACCAGCACCAGGAACAGCGCCGACATGATGCGCACCGGCCTGTCCAGCCGGTCCGCGAGCGCCGGCCACTTCGCGCGCACCCACATTCCCAGCGAGATGGGCACCAGGACGATGCCGAACACCTGGACGATCTTGGCGAACTGCAACGGAATGGCGCGCTCCTCCCCCATGAAATGCAGGAGGGAGAAGTTCACGATGAGCGGCAGCGTGAACAGCGACAGCACGCTGTTGACCGCCGTCAGGCTGACGTTCAGCGCGACATCGCCCTTGGCCAGGTGGCTGAAGAGGTTCGCGGTCGCACCGCCCGGCGAGGCCGCCAGCAGCATCAACCCCACGGCCAGCTGCGGAGGCAGACCGAAGCCGACCGCGATGCCGTAACACACCACCGGCATGAGCAACGTCTGACAGCCCAGGCCCACCAGCGCCGCGCGCGGAAACTGGGCCACGCGGCGGAAGTCGGCGAGCGAAAGGCTCAAACCAAGGCCAAGCATGATCACGCCCAGCGCGATCGGCAGGAACACCTCGGTGATGACACTGGTCTGCATGGCGGGCCCCCAGCAAAAGCACGCACTCTGCCAGAAAGCCCCGGTCCCTGGGACCCTAGGGATTGGCCTGGAGGCCAGCCATGGCCGCCGCGACGATGCGCGCGGCGATGTCCGGCCGGTCCTGCCCCATGCGCAGCGTGTTGACCGAATAGATGAGCCGCCGGCGCAGGTCGCGCGTGGCCCCCATCCCGTTGTTGTAGCCGTGCCGGTCGCCGCTCTTGCCCCACAGCGTGAGGCCGTTGACGTCCATGCGAGACAGCCCCGCGCTGTAGGTGGCGCGGCCGCCTCCCACGGCGGGCACGTCCGGGACGGTGAACAGCGCCTCCATCTGCGCACGCGGCAGCAGCCGGCCCTGGAAGAGCGCGACGAGGAAGCGGTCCAGGTCGGCCGTGCTGGAGATCATCTCGCCCGCGGCCCAGGGGACGGACTGACTGGCCTCCGTGACGTCCACCAGACACCGCCCCTGGTAGGCGATGGCCCCCGTCGGGCACCCCTCCCCTTGCGCCGCGACCACCTCATAGCCATGGGCATGCGGCCCGGGAATCGTCACCAGGTTGCCGGGCACGAAGGTGTCCCGCAGCCCCAGCGGACGCAGGATGCGGTCCCGCACCGCGTCACCATAGGGACGGCCCGTCACCTGCTCGATGAGCAGCCCCGCGACGATGTAGCCGATGTTGCCGTACTGCTGCTGCGTGCCCGGCGCGAATCGCGGCCCCTCGGGCAAGGCCAGCGAGACGAGCTCCCGGGGGCTGTAGCGCCGGAACCGGTTCACGAAGAACCACTCCGGATCCTTCTGCGGCACCGGCACGCCGGGCAGGCCATGCGTGTGATTGAGCAACTGCCGCACCGTGATGGGAGCGTAGACGTTCGCGGGCAGGAGGCGCGGCAGGTACTCCTGGACGGGCCGGTCCAGGTCCAGTCGGCGCTCGGCGGCGAGCTGCAACACCACGGTGGCGGTGAAGGTCTTGGTCATGCTGCCGATGCGGAAGCGTGCATCCGCCCGCACCGGCGCCCCCGTCCGCACGTCCGCCACGCCGGACGCCCCGATCCACCGCCCCTCCGCGCCATCGACCCGGACGAGCGCGCCCGTCACCTCCCCGTCCGGCAGGCCCGAAATGGCCTGCCGCAGGGCCTCGCGATTGAGTGGGGGCAGGCGCGCCCCCTCCTCCAGCCCCACTCCGGTCGACTCGAGTTCTCCCACCTCCGGAACGCTTCCGGGCGGGAACTCGGGTCCACATGCGGGAGCCATCACACTCGCAAGCAACGTCATGCCCAGCCGCAATCCACGGTGCAGGACCGCCATGTTCCATCTCCTCGTTGGGGAACGCCGGGGGTTGCCGGCGGCGGATGGAACACCGCTCCGGTCCCGGGCTGTCACCGGGACCGGGAGCCGCGCGCTTCCACGGGCGCGTCACCCTGGGGGATTCAGGGCGCGACCTCGGAGATGCTGTAGGTGAAGGCCGTGGGGAAGATGAACTTCCAGACACCGGGACCGAAGATGCGCCGGAGTGAAAGGAAGTAGCGCCCGGTGCCAGGCGCCGTGAAGTCCGCCCCTGAGTTGTAGTTGCTCACGAGGTCCTTCGCGATGACCGCCCCCTGGGCATCCATCACCGTCGTGCCGGCATAGAACGGATAGCCCCCCGAAACCGTGGACAGCCGGTACTTGTGGCCTTCCACCAGGTCCACCGCGAGCACGTCCACGTCGCCCGTGGGCCAGAAGACCACGGCCGTCGTGGAGGGCACCGCCACCACCGTGGCCGCCAGCGGCGCGTCGGAATGATCGTCCAGCCCGTCGTCCTTCACCGTGCAGCGATAGCCCTCCACCTGGCCCCGCCCTTGCGCCGCCTTGAAGGAGACGCGCAGGAAGAGATCCTCTCCGAGGTCATTCTCGGCGGACAGCGCTGACTCCCCGTCCCTGGGGCCCAGATAGGTGTACCTGTTGAGCAACGTCCCATCCGCCCTCACCACCTCCGTGTCGGGTGCGTCGCCGTCCGTCCCGATGCAGAGCACCGACAGGATGTGACCCTGGGGGATGGAGAACCGGAAGACATCCACGTCGTCCGGGACCGGAGCGTTCACGCGGCCCGTGAACTCCGCCGGCACCGGCTGGGAAACAGCGTCCTCTGGCGTGTTGCCCTCGGTGTCATCGGTCTCGGAGAAGTCGAAGGCATACCTGCCGACCTGGACGTCCGTGTTGACGGACGACCGCACATCCACGACGGCGGTCTCGTCCACCGCCGCGCGCCAGGTCGTGCTGGCGTGGGCGGCGACCTTGTCCGAGGCGGGCGGCAGGGGCTCCAGCGTGCCCGGGTCCAGCCTCCGCACCTCGCAGCGGGGCAGGTTGTCGCCTTCGCATCCGAAACGGTAGAAGTGGCCAGCCTGCGTGGCCAGCTTGTAGCGGACCCGCTGCCCCTGCTCCGTCAGCTCCCCTTCCCCGCTGGCCCCGGGGCGCAACACGTCCGAACCAGGATCAGGCTCTGGCTTCGGCTCGTCTTTCTCGCAGGCAGACAGCAGCACCCCTGCCAGCAGCAGGCACAGCGCCCGGTGACTTCGGAAGTAGGTCTTCATCTTCATGTCAGCTTCGCCTTTCATCGGTTTCCCTACGGACTTCCACCTGGACGTCATGGGCCACTTCGACCCGACAGAGGAATACAGCAAAGGGCTCGCTCACCTGGCACCGGGATGGCCCTGGCCAGGCTGACCTGAAGCGGACACGCCTCCCGTGCTCAGGGTGCGTGCGAGCGGATGGGCAGGTTCGCCGCTGGCTTCCCTGCTCGCAGCCTACGCCCCCCCGTCAGCCGCCACGCCATTGTTAAACATCCCTTAAGAGCCTGTTGGCGCAGGGTGTGTAGTCATCCCCACCCCCGGGCCTTAGCTTTCCTGGCGAACGGGGTGAACGACAATGCAGAAGCGCAAACTTGGAAACAGCGGCCTGGAAGTTTCAGCCATCGGCCTCGGCTGCATGGGGTTGAGCTATGGCTACGGCCCGGCGACGGACACGCAACAGGCCATCCAGTTGATCCGGTCGGCCTTCGAGCGGGGGATCACCTTCTTCGACACCGCCGAAGCGTACGGCCCCTACAAGAACGAAACGCTCCTGGGCGAAGCCCTCGCGCCCATCCGGGACCAGGTGGTGATCGCCACCAAGTTCGGCTTCGACTTCGACGACGCCGGCGGCCAGAGCGGCATGAACAGCCGGCCGGAGCACATCAAGGCCGTCGCCGAGGCGGCGCTCAAGCGGCTCAAGACCGACCGCATCGATCTCTTCTATCAACATCGCGTCGACCCGAACGTGCCGATCGAGGAGGTCGCCGGCACGGTGAAGGAGC
Source organism: Corallococcus praedator (assembly GCF_003612125.1). Taxonomy (GTDB): domain Bacteria; phylum Myxococcota; class Myxococcia; order Myxococcales; family Myxococcaceae; genus Corallococcus; species Corallococcus praedator. Next base: position 3,475 of record NZ_RAWI01000056.1, on the reverse strand, counting down.
TGATCCAGCAAGGCAAGGTCAAGCACTTCGGCCTGTCCGAAGCCGGCGCCCAGACGATCTGCCGAGCGCACGCGGTCCAGCCGGTCACCGCCCTCCAGAGCGAATACTCCCTGTGGTGGCGGGAACCCGAGAAGGAGATCCTGCCGACCCTGGAGGAGCTGGGCATCGGCTTCGTGCCCTTCTCCCCGCTCGGCAAGGGCTTCCTCACGGGAGCCATCAACGAGAGCACGACCTTCGACAGCACGGACTTCCGCAACGTCGTCCCGCGCTTCGCGCCGGAGGCCCGGAAGGCGAACCAGGACCTGGTGGCGATCCTCGGTGAGCTGGCGGCACGGAAGAAGGTGACCCGGGGACAGCTCGCGCTCGCGTGGCTGCTGGCCCAGAAGCCGTGGATCGTCCCCATCCCGGGCACCACCAAGCTGCACCGCCTGGAGGAGAACGCCGGAGCGGCGGCCGTCACGCTGACGCCCGAGGAGCTGCGTGACATCAACGGCGCCCTCTCCCACTTCACGGTGCAGGGCGAGCGCTACCCAGCGCACCTCCAGGCCAGGGTCGGTCGCTGAGAACCGGGCCGGAGCGGAGGTCTCCGCCCGGCCCTCCACCTTCACCTCTCAAAGAGGAATCTGATCAGCTTCCTCACCCCTTCGCTGGAAGGAAGACCACACATGGAGACAAAGAAGCCCGCATCCGCCGCCCAGAAGGCCCTGGGTGACTTCGCGCCGAAGCTGGCCGAACTCACCGACGACGTCCTGTTCGGGGACGTCTGGGAGCGACCCCAACTGTCCAAGCGCGACCGCAGCCTCATCACCTGCGCGGCGCTGGTGGCGACCGGCAAGACCGAACAGATGACCTTCCACTTTCCGCGCGCCATCGAGAACGGCGTGACGCAGGAGGAGCTCGTCGAGCTCATCACGCACCTGGCGTTCTACGCCGGCTGGCCCAACGCCATGTCGGCCGCGGCGCGCTACAAGGAGCTGTTCGCCCATCGACCGCAAGGCGGGGCTCGCGAGCCCTGACGGGGTCAGTCCTTCGCGAGGCCCGTGAGGATCTCCGACCAGCGCTCCCGCATCACCTCCCGGGCCTTCGCGTCCGGGAGCTTCTCCATGTGCACGACAAGGGAGACGCCCCGCGGCTTCGGCGTCAGCGTGAACTGCAGGGTCGCCGGCTTCTTCCAGCCGTCTGGCTGCCAGGTCATGCGCAGGCGCTGCCCGGGCTTCACCACGCGGATCTCCCCGTGCACCGCTGGCGCTCCGCGACGCTTGGGGACCTCATAGCGGCTCCCCTTTTCGAGCTTCAACGTCGCGCCCGCGCCAAGCCAGTGGTCCGGCTGCGTCGTGAGCCATTCCCACACCTGGGGGGCGCTCATCGGCAGCGTGCGCACCACGCCCACCTGGAAGCCCGTCGCGGCCGTCTCCCCCACCACCCGCTTGCCCCGCGCTTGCTCGTACGCGACCGAGATGGACTGCTGCCACCAACCGGACTCGACCTCCCGGGCCAGGTGCGCGACGAGCTGCTTGTGATTCAGCCCGGCCCCTCCCGCCTTGTCCAGGGCACGCATCCAGGCCTTCCAGTCACGTCCGGTGGCCTCCTTCACGGCGGCGTCTGTCACGCGTTCGGTGATGAGCGCCTTCCTGCTCGCGACCGCGGGCTTTTTCCCACGCGTGGCGATCTCCGCGAGCCGCGCCTGTACCAGCATCTTCACCAGCTTCACCGGGAGCGGCTGGTCGGGCGGAAAGGTGATGCCGCTCTTCGACGTGGTGTAGCCGTCCAGCTCTGACTTCAGCGCCGGCACCACACCGCCGCTGAAGGGGTAGTAGCCGCAGTGGGTCTTGAAGAACGCGAAACCCGCCACGGCGTTCCCGTCCACCTTGAAGGTGGGCATCCTGTAGCTGATCGTCTCGGTGGCGCCTGGGAGCAGCTTCCGGAGCTGCATCCGCAGCGCTCGCAACGTCTTCTTCGCCGCCGGGTCCGTGAGGCTCGCCAGATACGCGTCGATGGGCTGCGGTTCCCGAGTCTTCGTCGCCATTGTCTTTGGACCCCCGACGCGTTTCGTCCCGACTTATCAGAGGGGTTGGGGCGGCGGACAGGGGTAGAGTTTTCCCCGGAGCGCTCGACCCCGGAGAAAGACAGCCATGCCGCGAACCCAGCTCGACAACCTGATCATCTTTGGCGACAGCATGTCGGACATCGGCAACAAGGCCGACACCGGGCTGGGCATGTTCGCGAACACCACCGGGCTGATGCTGACCAACGAGCTGGGGCGCTTCAGCGACGGGAAGAACTGGACGGACTTCCTCTGGGAGTGGGCCGGTGGGATTTCGATGTTCCACGGGGACGATCCCTTCGACAAGAAGGCGACCGCGAAGGTCCGGAGCCTGGCGGCGACGCAGGTCCACCGCTCGCTCAGCCGGGACTCGAATCAGGATTCAGGCTTCGGGCGGCCCATCACATATGTGAACTACGCCGAGGGCGGCGCGATGGGTGCGTCGGACCGTCCCGGAACGGGGCTCGGGACGTTCCGCCAGCAGGTCACGCGCTACCGCAAGGAGCTGGCCGCCTGTCCCGGCGGTCTGCCCGGGACGACGATGTTCATGATCTGGTTCGGCCTGAACGACCTGGTGACCAACAAGCGTCCCCACACGGACATGGAGCGGGTCGTCGTGGAGATCTTCCAGCTCATCAACGAGCTCGCCATGGCGACCCCCGGCGGGAGGATCCACTTCACGCTGCTCAACCTGCCGGACCCCGCGGACGCGGTCTACTACGCGCCCACGAAGACCCAGCAGTCGGTGTGGAACCTCACCAACGGGGCCCGGGCCTTCAACGCGAAGCTCGACGAGTACACGCAACTGGCGCACCGGGATGAACAGCCCATCTGGCTGGTGGACATGTTCACCCTCCTCAAGGGGATCAACAGGACGCTCGCGGACAACAACCTCACCGCGACGGCGCAGGCCAAGGCGCCGCCCGTGGACTACCCCCACGTCGGCCCGCTCCCCTCCACGCCCCTCATCCCGGGTCCGCCCATCCCCCGGCTCGCGCCGCCTCCAGGCTTCACGCCCTCGCTGGCGCCGCTTTCCTCCTCCAGCCAGGTCAACTACCAGCACGCCCCGCTGCCCCCGACCCCCATCGCGACGAAGGACCAGAAGCATCCCACCTCGGCCGTGTACCGGCTCATGGCCCGGGAGATCGGGCGCGGCCTCGTCACCCGGTACGAGCTCGGGGTGCTCAGCAAGAGCCGGGAGTGCAAGGTCTAGGAACACGGGGCGCTGGTGACACGCGTCACCACCCCTGATGGCCCGCCTCACCAGAAGCATGGGGGGCGGAGCACCTCGTGGAATGGGCGCTCCAGAGGGAAACCGTGCGCGGGAAGCCGCTGCGGAGGGCTGGCACACGCCGTGCTTTGGGGAAGGCCTACACGGACCGGACGCTTTCATCCGGCTCCATCCCACGACCCCCCTGAGCCCTCCCATGC
>NZ_RAWI01000569.1 GCF_003612125.1 Corallococcus praedator | reverse complement strand
CGCCCCCACGGCGTCCGGTGAGTCCCCCGGGCCGCTGCTCTACGCCCTTCCCGCCCGCTACTACGCGGCCAGCGCCGCGAGCGTGCTGGGGCTGCAGTGCCTGCTCTGGTGGGTGACGCGGTGAAGCCCCAGTCCGCTCCACAGGCTCCCGCAGCGCCCGCGCTCGATGCGGCCCCCGCCCTGCTCCAGCAGGTGCGCCGGACCGTGGACACCCGCATCGGGGCCGGGCGCCACGGCCTGGGCCCGCTGCTGGACGACCTGGGCCAGACCCTGGCCCGCCTGCTGCCGGGGCCCGGGGACACGCGGCTGTCGCCGGAGGAGCAGCAGCAGGCGCGCGCGGCGATCGCGGGCACGTTGGACACGCTGGAGGACGTCCTGGAGGCCTTTCACCGCTCGGGGCGCGCCGGGAACGTCATGGGCTGGGGGGAGCGCTGAATCATGGATGTCATCCGCAAACTGACGGCGTTCGTCCCACCGGGGTGGAAGCCGTGGGTGCTGCTCGCCGTGGCGCTGCTGGCGCTGGGCGTGCCGCTGTTCCTGAAGTGGCGCTCGAAGCGGAAGGCCGCGGGGACCGCGACGCCGGACGCGCCCACGCCCCTGGCGAAGAACCGGCTGCGGCAGGTGCGCGAGAAGTTCCTGGCCGGGCTGCCGCTGCGTCACCGCGTGGCGGTGCGCGACCTGCCGGGCGTGGTCGTGCTGGGGCCGGCGGGCGCGGGCAAGTCGCGGCTCATCGAGCTGGACCTGGACTGGAAGCGGCAGGCGCGGCAGTTCCTGCCCAGCCTCCTGTCGGATTCGCTGCTCCAGGTGTACCTGGGCGCGGACGCCGTGGCCCAGGAGGTGTCCGCGCAGTTGCTGGAGGACGAGACGCCCCAGGGCCGCGAGGCGCTGCGCCGCCTGTGGAAGGACACCTTTGGCAGCGGCCAGCAGGCGCTGGCGGTGCTGGTGCTGGACGCGCGCTGGCTGTCGGACACGCCGCCGGACGAGGTGCGCCGGGCGGCGCAGCTGCTGCGCGGCAAGCTCAACCTGTTGTCGGAGATCCGCGAGGGCGCGCTGGAGACGCGCGTGTGCCTCACCCACCTGGATGAGCGGGAAGGCTACGCGGACTTCGCGAAGCTCTTGCGCGCGCACCACGTGCCGCTGCGCTTCCCCCTGCCCCCGCCCGGTCAGGAGGGAAGACTGGGCTCGCTGCTCAAGGCGCAGGAGCAGTACCTGGCGCTGGGCCTGACGGCGCTGCCGGTGGAGGCCTTCGAGCGGCTGGAGCGCTTCTATTCGGAAGGCCACGCGCCCTTCGAGGCGCTGTCGCGCTTCGTGACGGCGCTGATGGAGGGCCAGACGCTGGCGTATGCTCCCAGGCTCGCCACGGTGTCGCTGTCGTCCGCGGACAAGGACGCCAGGGATCCGGACGTCCTGTCGGTGTCCGCCGAGGCCAGCACGGCGCGCGCGGTCCATGACCGCTACCTGCACACGCACCTGCGCCGCGCGGTGCTGCTGGGCCTTGCGTGCGCGCTGCCGCTCTTGGCCGCGTACGGGCACTTCGCGTGGAGGCTGGGTCAGGCGCGCACGCGCGTGCAGCGCTTCGAGGAGATGGTCCAGCGCATGCGCGACCAGGGCCAGGAGGTCTCCGGGGCCGCGGTGCAGGAGCCGGTGCTCGCGGCGGGCCAGTCGCTGGACTCGCTGTGGCGGTCCATGAACACGTGGCCGCTGTTGCGCTACAGCTTCACCGGCGCGCGCGAGGATTTGCGCCAGCGCCTGGCCCGGGGCATCCGCGAGGCCCACATCCGGCCCGCCCTGGAGAAGTGTCACCGTCAGCCGGACACGTGCCGTCCGGAGCAGGTCGTCTACCTGCTGGCCACGCTGCACGGCTCGCGCGAGGAGCCGCTGGGGCAGCTGGTGCTGTCCAGCCTGAAGACGCGTCCGAACTGGAGCTTCGTCTCCGAGGACGGCCCGGCCACGCCCGCGGGTGACGCGGCGGCGCTGGAAGCGGGGCGCTCGTGGGTGACGGCGGTGGGACTGAACGAGTCCCTGGTGGCGGACTACGTCACCATGAGCAACCCGCCGTGGACGGCGCCCGACACGCCCGAGGCGGGCTGGGCGCGCTGGCCCTTCCCGGAGCCGCTCACCCTGGAGGCGCAGCTGACGCCGTGGCAGGCGCACCTGCGCCGCTTGCAGGACCTGATGGCGAACCGGGCCGTGGAGCCGCGCGAACTGGAGCGGCTGGATGCGGACCTGGAGTCCATGCAGGACGAGCGCCGGCGGCTCCAGGCGCTGCTGGACGACAGCGCGCGCTTCGCCAGCCTGCCGCGCGCGCTGGAGCTGCTGGCCGCGTCCGAGGCGCGGGTGGACACGGGCCGCTTCCGGGGCATCCCCTCCACGCTCAAGACGGTGGCGTGGATCAACGACCACCGGGACGTACTGACGAACGTGCTGCGCATGGAGGAGGAGGCGTACCTGGGGGTGAAGGCGGTGCAGAAGATGAGCGTGGCGGAGCTGCTGGTGCGCGACGGCCTGTGGCTGCCGGGCAACGGCCCCGCGGTGCTCCAGGTGCCGGTGCTTCAGAACACCTTCGAGTTCCGTCCCAAGGACGGCTCGCGGCTCCTGCACCAGGCGCTGCTGCGCTACCACGAGAAGACGGGGCGCATGCCGTTCGGGGTGGTGACGGGCGAGGAGGCGGTGGCGGCGAGGAGTGGAGCGAGCCTGTCGGCGGACCGGCTGGAGTTCGACACGCGGCTGCGCCCGCTGGTGGACGAGTTCACCACGCGCATCAAGGGTTCGGGGCTGCCCGTGGAGGAGGTGTCGCAGCGCCAGGAGCACGTGCGCCGCAAGGTGAACCAGTTCGCGTTCCAGTACCGCAACCGGCTGTTCCAGCGGGTGTCGGCCTACCGCTTCCAGCCGGTGGTGCCCGCGCTGCTGCCGGAGGAGCTGTCGCGCCTCACCCAGCCCTCCTCGGAGCTGGTGGACATGCTGCGCGACGTGGCGCAGAGCGTGGCGCTGGAGCCGCTGGAGGGGCCCTTCTACGAGTCGCTGCGCAACGCGGTGGCGCCGTTCAAGCCCATCGCCACGGTGATGAAGCCGGACGAGAGCGGCAACTACACGGTGCTCAACCCCTACCGCGCGCTGGTGGCGCAGCTGGCGGAAGAACTGAACGCGGCGCCACGCCAGGGCGTGGTGCCCAAGGAGGCGACGGCGTCGCTCACGGGAGGCGCGGCCGCGGACGGTGCCACGACGACGCCCGCCAACGGCGCCGCGCGGCTGCCGGAGCTGCTGACGCCCCTGGGGCGGCTGGCCTTCGCGATGATGCTGGAGGACGACACGTCCTACCTGCACAAGGTGGACGCCTGGCTTGACCAGCAGGGCCTGATTGGCGAGCTGCGCCAGCCCTTCCGCCAGCCCTTCCTCGCGGTGCGCGAGCTGGGGCAGCGGGAGATTGAACGGACGCTGGAGCGGCAGTGGGAAGAGGCCAACGGCCGGTTCCTGCGTCCGCTGCTGGGGCGCTACCCGTTCGCGCCGGACGGGACGCAGGAGGTGGATCCGGGAGACCTGGAGGTGCTGCGCCGGCAGGACGGCGCGTTCTGGGAGTTCGTCACGCGTGTGCTGGCGCCGGTGTGCGAGGAGCGCGGCTCGGAGTGGGTGGCGCGCGGAGCGCTCCAGTCGCGGCTGGCGTTGCCAGGAGGGATGCTGCCCACGCTGGGACGGCTGTCGCGGCTGGCCCGCGTGTTGTGGGACACGGAGGGGCGTCCCCGGCCCTTGCTGTTGCAGGTGATGCCGCTGCCGCTGCCGAAGGCGCCCACGCCGGGCAGCTTCGTGACGTTGGGGTCGCTCAAGTGCGGCAAGACGACCTTCCTGGCCTACAACCAGAGCCCGTCGTGGCAGGAGTTCCCGCTGGCGTGGTGGGACCAGCAGACGGCGTCGCTGATGCTGGAGGTGCGCGCTCCCGCGGACCAGTCGGTGCAGTACGCGTCGCTGGAGAAGTCGCGCTCGGCGTGGAGCTGCTTCCGGCTGTTGGAGTCGTCGCTGTCCACGGAGGACCCGCAGCACCGGCAGTGGTCGCTGCGTGCGCGGGGGGGCGCGTCCACGGACAGGGTGATGGACCTGCGCTTCGGTCTGAAGGGTGAGCCCTGGACACCATTCCGCGAGGTTCCGCGATGAGACTGCTTTTGCGGTGCATTCCAGCGCTCCTGTGTCTCTTGAGCGCATGTCAGCCCAGCACGCTGCACCTGAGCGTGAAGGCGCCCTCGGGCACCAACCAGGGGCGGCCGCTCTACATGTTGGTGCGCAAGGTGGATCCGAAGCAGTTCGCGCTCGAGTCCTACGGCGAGGTGTCCGCGCGCGTCTTCCAGCCGGACGCGGACGTGTTGATGTCCGCGCTCATCTACCCGGGCACGTTGCAGCGCCTGAAGGTGCCGCTGCCGGACGACGCAGCGGTGGCGGTGTCGTTCCTGTTCACCGCGCCGGACGGAACCTGGCAGCAGTTCGTCAACACGCCCACGCCCGGCTCGCTGGACATCGAGCTGCTCGAAGGGCGCATCCGCACGGGCACGCAGCCCGCGGCACCGAAGGACTCGGGAGAAGGCGAACTCCCGAAGCCCTGTCTCTTATACACCTC
>NZ_RAWI01000568.1 GCF_003612125.1 Corallococcus praedator | reverse complement strand
CCCTAACCCCCTGATCCCCCGTGGCCGCCGGGGAGCGGAAGCATCCCGGCGCCTGCCCACCTCCATGGTTTTCATGGTTGGCGTGGAACTGGCGCCTCGACTGACCTACAGTTCTTGAACGGAGGGGGAAGTTGCCCGAACTGCCACCCAGCGCGTATCCGGCCTTGTTCGAGCACATGCGCGACGGTGCGCTCGTGCTCGACCCGACCCTGCGGGTCGTGGCCGTGAATCGTGCCGCGGAGGGGCTGCTGGGCCCCCGCGACGTGCTGGTGGGCATGCCGGTGGACCGCGTGCTGCCGGGTTGGACGCCGCCGGCCGTCCCCCCGGGTGGCGGGCCGCCCGTGGAGATGGAATGGCACGCGGGCCCGGCCCACTCCGTGCGGGTGCTGGCGCTGCCGCAGCCGGGTGACGGCGGCTGGGTGCTGATGCTCCGGGGCCTGGACGGCACGCTGGAGGCGGAGTCCATCCTCCGGCAGCAGAAGGAGTTCTTCGAGGCGGTGGTGGACCACAGTCCGGTGGCCATCGTGACCATCAGCCGCGCCTTCGAGGTCCTCACCTGGAACCCCGCGGCGGAGCGGCTCTTCGGCTACACGCCGCAGGAGGCGATGGGGCGCAACATCCTCAAGCTGGTGGCCAACGTGGACGACATCCGTCCGGAGGCCGAGGAGACGTCGCGCGAGGTGCTGCGCATGGACCGCGTGCACGTCGTGACGAAGCGCGTGCGCAAGGACGGCACGGTGGTGGACGTGGAGCTGCGCGCCCTGCCGGTGATGGTGGCCGGCCGGTCGCTGGGCTTCATCGCCATCTACCACGACGTCACCGACCTTCAGCGGGCGCGTCAGGCCGCGGAGGACGCCAACCAGGCCAAGAGCCTGTTCCTGGCCACCGTGAGCCATGAAATCCGCACGCCGATGAACGCCATCATCGGCATGGCGGGGCTCCTGATGGACACGGCGCTGACGCCCGAGCAGCGCGACTTCGCGTCCACCATCCGGCAGAGCGGGGATGCGCTGCTGGGGCTGCTCAATGACATGCTGGACTTCTCCAAGATCGAAGCCGGCCGCGTCGAGCTGGAGGAGAAGCCCTTCAACCTGCGCCAGTGCGTGGAGTCCGTGATGGACCTGCTGGCGGTGCGCGCCAGCGAGAAGTCCCTGGACCTGGGCTACCACGTCAGCAACGAGACGCCGGTCAACGTGGTGGGTGACGCCGCGCGGCTGCGGCAGGTGCTGCTCAACCTGGTGGGCAACGCGGTGAAGTTCACCGAGCGCGGCGGCGTGTCCATCTCCGTGGACGCGCCCCGGCAGCCCCTGGCCCCGGGCGCGACGTTCGAGCTGCACTTCGCGGTGCAGGACACCGGCCTGGGCATCGCCGAGTCCGCGCGCGGGGGCCTGTTCCAGCCCTTCAACCAGTTGAACGAGTCGGTGTCCCGGCGCTTCGGCGGCACGGGCCTGGGGCTGGCCATCTGCAAGCGGCTGGTGGAGGCCATGGGCGGGCGGCTGTGGATGGAGAGCGAGGGCGTGCCCGGCCGGGGCGCCACGTTCCACTTCACCTTCCAGGCGCGCGAGGCCCCGCGCAGCGGCAACGCCCCGCGCCCGGATCCGCTGAAGCTCCAGGGCCGGCGCGTGCTGGTGGTGGACGACAACGCCATCAACCGCAAGCTCTTGGGCCGGCAGCTCTCCGCCTGGGGAATGGACCTCGTGGAGGTGGGCTCCGGGGCGGAGGCGCTCGCCCGCCTGGAGTCGGGGGCCCGGTTCGACCTGGCCATCCTGGACCACCGCATGCCGCTGATGGACGGCCCGACGCTGGCGGGGCTCATCCGTCAGCAGCGCGACGCGCGCGAGCTGCCGCTGCTGCTGCTCACCTCGTTCGACCAGCGCGACGCGCAGCCCCCGGGGATGTTCACCGCGGTGCTGCCCCGGCCGGTGAAGGCGTCGCAGCTGCACGACGCGCTGATGACGTGTCTGGCGCAGGACCTCATCTCCGCGAAGCTGGTGCCGCCGGTGCCCGCGCTCGCCACCCGGGAGCGCTCGGTGTTCAACGCGCGCCCCGGCGAACAGATGCCGCTGCGCATCCTGCTGGTGGAGGACAACCCCACCAACCAGAAGCTGGCGCTGCTGGTGTTGGACCGGTTGGGCTACCCGGCGGACACGGCGTCCAACGGCCGCGAGGGCCTGCACGCCCTGGCGCGCGTCCGCTACGACGTCGTGCTGATGGATGTGCAGATGCCGGAGATGGACGGCCTGGAGACCACGCGCAACCTGCGCACGGAGGTGCCGGCCAGCGAGCAGCCCTGGGTCATCGCGATGACGGCCAACGCGATGACGGCGGACCGGCGCGAGTGTCTGGACGCGGGCATGGATGACTTCCTCAGCAAGCCCATCCGCGTGGAGGAGCTCATCTCCGCGCTGCGCCGCGCGTGGGAGCGTCTGCCGCGCGAGCCCGGGGCCCTGCCCGCTGCCCACGCGCGCGTCACGGAGGTGCCCCGCGTGGGCACCCCGCGCATCCGGGGGCTGGAGGCTTCCGCGCTGGAGCGGCTGTGGCAGTCGCTGGATGGGCAGGTGGAGCGGATGCTCCCGGAGCTCATCGACACGGCGCTGGAGAGCATGCCCCGGCTGATGGACGACGCGCGCACGGCGCTGGCCCAGGGCGAGCTGGAGAACCTGGCCCGCGCGGCCCACACGCTCAAGTCCAACGCGGCCTACTTCGGGGCGGCCATGCTGGAGTCGCTGTGCTGGGACATCGAGCAGCGCGCGGACGCCCGGGTGCTGGAGGGCCTGGAGCCGCTGGTGGCCCACTGCGCGGATGCGCTGGAGGAGAGTCGCCAGCTCCTGGATCAGCTACGAGGCTCGGTGACGGCGCGGTGACGTCCCGGGCCACCGGCTGACGGCTCGCCGGGCCTGTCAGCGCCGCTGGGGCGCGTTCGGGTCGGTGATGGTCAGCGGCTGACGCTGGCCGTCCGGCGCGACGAGGCTCGCGGTCAGGGAGAAGTCCGGCGCCATGCGCAGCTCCAGCGTGGTGGGCCCGGGGTGGGCCACGCGCCAGTCCGGTTCGATGCGCACGGTGCCCAACAGCTCGCGCTCCACGGTGGTGCGGTCCAGGGCCTCGAAGAGGGCCACCGGCACGGGGCCGGCCCACTGCGGCAGCTCCAGCACCACGGAGCGGGTGCCGGGCACGGGCGTGTTGGCGGGGAGCACCTCGTGCTGGGCCCCGCCGGGCACCATGGCGCCAATGGGCATGGGCACCACGTCCGACAGGCCGCTGATGCCGCGCGCCAGGTTGCGTCCCAGGATGGCCGCGCCCACGGCCACGCCCAGCTCCGGGTGCACCTCCTTGTCCGACGACAGCTTGCGGAAGTGGGAGAGGCGCTTGCGGATGGCGGGCATGCGCGTCTGGCCGCCCACCATCACCAGCTCGTCGATGGCCTCCGCCTTCATGCCTGCCTTCTCCAGCACGTCGTCGCACGCGGCGGCGGTGCGCTCGATGAGCTGGAACACGATGGACTCCACCTGCTCGCGGGTGAGCGTGTAGTTGAAGTCCACGAAGGCGCCGTCCTTCTGGGTGATGCACGGCACGCGCAGGGGCACGGACGCGGCGCTGCTCAGCGCCATCTTCGCGGACTCGGCGGCGAAGACGAGCCGCTGCATGACGACCTTGTTGCCGCGCAGGTCGATGCCGTGCTTCTTGCGGAAGTCCTCCACCAGCGCCTCGACGATCTGTTCGTCGAAGTTGGCGCCGCCCAGGAACGCGTCGCCGCCGGTGGCCAGCACCTTCACCACGCGGTTGTGCACCGCCATCAGGGTGACGTCGAAGGTGCCGCCGCCCAGGTCGAACACCATCACCGTCTGTTCGGGGTTGCGCAGGTTGGCGTAGTAGAGCGCCGCGGCGGTGGGCTCGTTGACGATGGCGCGCACGCGCAGGCCGGCCTTCTCCGCGGCGTGGCGGATGGCCTCGCGCTGGCGGATGTTGGCGTGCGCAGGCACGGTGAGCACGCACTCCTCGAAGCGGGCCCCGGCCGCGTGCGTGGCCAGGGTGTTGATGTGCTTGAGGATGAAGTGCGCCACGTCGATGAGCGGCGTCACCTTGCCGTACACCTCCACGGCGGTGTAGCCGTCCGGCCCCTCCACCAGCTCGAAGGCGAAGCGGCCCCGGTGGCGCGCCACGTACTCGGACTGGAAGCGGCGGCCCAGGAAGCGCTTGGCGCCGAAGATGGTGTGGCGCGGGTCGTCGATGATCTGCCGCCGGGCCGCGGGGCCGACGATGGCCTTGTCGCCCGCGTGGAACCACGCGATGGAGGGCAGCGTGAGGCTCTTCTCCGCGATGGGCACCACCCGCAGCTTTCCTGCCTTGTCGAAGAAGGCCGCCGCGGTGTTGGTGGTCCCGAAGTCGATGCCGAGGATGGGGGCGGCGCTCGTGCTCATGCGATGGCCCATCCTCGCACGTCTCGGCGCGTCGAGGCACCCGTCCCCTCCCGGAGGGTGGGGGAGGGCGCGCTGGAGTGCGCCAGCGCGCCCCGACCCCGAGGCTCAGGGCCTGGGCGGCGTGTTGTAGCCGGCGTCGCCGTAGGGCTTCAGGCGCTCCAGCCACATCTCCTCCAGCACCTTCAACTC
>NZ_RAWI01000567.1 GCF_003612125.1 Corallococcus praedator | reverse complement strand
GGGGGGAGGGGGCGCCCCTCCTGTCGGTGCTCAGGCCCGGGCCGCGGGCCGTCCGGGCGGAGGCGTGATAAAGGGCCGGCGTGCGTTCCTTCTGTGTCCGTTGCCTGCGTCCCGAGAGCGCGTGTTACTGCGCCCACGTTCCCCAACTGGAGACGCGCACGCGCGTGGTGTTCCTCCAGCACCCCCGGGAGCGGCGCGTGGCCATTGGCACGGCGCGCATGGCCCACCTGTCGCTGCCCAACTCCGAGCTGCACCGGGGCGTGGACTTCACCGGCCACGCCCGGCTGGAGGAGCTGGCGCGCAACCCGGAGCGCGTCGCGGTGCTCTTTCCCGGCGAGGACGCCATCTCCGTCGAGGATGCCCGGGCGAACCCGCCGGAGACGCTCATCGTCGTGGACGGCACCTGGCCGCAGGCGAAGAAGGTGGTGATGCGCAACCCGCTGCTCGCCGGCCTGCCGCGCATCGGCTTCGTGCCGCGCCGCCCGAGCAACTACCGCATCCGTGCCGAGCCCGCCGACCACTGCGTCTCCACCATCGAGGCGGTTGCGGAGATATTGGGGCAGCTCGAAGGCCGTCCGGAGCACTTCGACCGGATGCTGGGCGCGTTCGAGTTCATGGTGGACACGCAGTTGGAGCGGCAGGAGACGCGCGATGGCCCGGGGCGCCGCCGCATCTACAAGGGCGAGTGGCGTCCGCCCCTGGAGCTGCGCTCGCTGGCGGAGGCCTCCGAGCACCTGGTGCTCTTCTACGCGGAGGCCAACGCGCACCCGCTGGAGGCGGACATCCCGCCGGAGCTGGTGCACCTGGTCGCGTGCCGGCTGGCCACGGGGGAGCGCTTCGAGGCGGTCATCGCCCCGGAGCAGCCGCTGGCCTACAGCACGCCGCTGCATGTGGAATTGTCGGAGGAAGCGCTGCGCGCCGGTGAGCCCCGCGCGGAGGCGCTCGCCCGCTTCGAGGCGTTCCTGCGTCCGGAGGACGAGCTGACGGTGTGGACCACCTTCGCGCTGGACTTGCTGTGGAGTGGCGGCCTGTCGCGCAAGGCTGCGCGCAACGTGCGGCTCGCCACGGCGCGGGCGCTCAAGGGCAAGGCGGGCGGGGTGGAGCAGGCGGTGGAGATGCTCGGCGCGTCGGCGGTGAATCCGTGGGCCCAGGGCCGCGCGGGCCGCCGCATCGCCGCGCTGGAGTCCGTGGTGCGGGACCTGGTGGCCCGGGGGCTGGCGACGCAGCCGCCCGCGCGCCTGCCTCGCACCGGCACGGAAGGCTGAGCCGGGGCTTTCCGGCGGTCAGGGCACGGGGCGGCGCGGAAGGCCGCGCCCGTGGCTACTGGCCCAGGCGCGCGGTGCCCACGCGGGCACCCAGCGTCGTCGAGCCCGCGCGCCAGGGACGGGCCTGCTCGCGCATCCACCGTCCCAGACGGGCGATGAGGTAGCAGCCCACCAGCAGCGCCACCGACACGCCCAGCGCCGCGGCGATGCCCAGCCGGGGGCCGATGCGCTGCGAGAGGCCGGCGATGTCCGCCCAGCCGTACACCATCGGCAGGTGCAGCACGTAGAGCCACAACGACAGCCGCCCCAGCGGCGCCAGCAGTCCGCTCAGCCGCTGCGGCAGCAGGTTCACCCCGCCCAACACCAGCAGACCCTGCGCCACGCGGAACATCACCATCGTGGGGCTGGTGGGCGTCCACTCGACGGGCATCCACCGGGTGAGCGCCAGCAGCCCTCCGCCCAGCGCGAGGAGCGCGAGCCCCTGCGGCCACCCCGGCTTCAACAGGTGCAGCGCGTGCGCCGCGAAGGCCCCCGCGAAGAAGAAGCCCGCCCAGGGGAAGAACGGGAAGCGGCTGCCCTCGCCATTGCCGATGAACTGCTGCACCGGCACCGGCAGGTGCGCGCCTGCGTTCCACAGGACGGCGCTCGCCAGGGGGATGCCCACCGCCAGTCCGCCCAGGGCGAGTGCCCGCGCGCCCAGGTTCGGCGTCAGCACCAGCACGAACGCGCCCAAGAGCAGCGAGGCCCCGATGCACTGGAGCGCGTCGAACTGGAACACCTTGGCCAACATGGCGTCGGAGTAGCCCAGGTCGCGCACCGCGCCCCAGCCCGGCCAGTGCAGCAGGTATCCCAGGAACAGCAGCAGCAGCGCCCGGCGGAACCTGCGCCCGAAGGAGTCCTTCGCCGCGCCGGGACGCGTGCCCAGCGCCATCACCACCGCCCAGCCGCTCACCAGCAGGAACAGCGGCGCGGTGATGCCCCGCAGCTCCCAGTAGCGTTGGACCCACGGATGGTCTCGCAGCGCGGGCGCGAGCAGCGCATCCAGCGTGTGCCCCATCACCATGGCAACGACAGCCAGACCCCGCGCACCATCGAGCGCGGGGTGACGGGTTTGCCGGAAGCTGAGCGAAGGGCCGAGTCCGTTCAAAGCGCTCACGAGCATAAACCCAGCCGTGGGCCTCGTCTCCAAAACGCACCAACCGTGGGGGTTGGCAGGCTTCAAACCCACCCCGGATTTCACTCTGGGAGAGGGTCATTCGTCCGTCGGGGAATGCTACAGGATGGGTGCATGTCCCCGCGCACCGCCCTCGTCTCCGCCCTCGCGCTTCTCGCCGCCCCGACCGCTGCTGTCGCCCAATCCGGGGATGACTGGTTTGGCCCCGACAAGCCCAAGCACTTCGCGGCGTGTCTGGCCGCCACCGGCGTGGGCTATGGCGCGGGCGCGCTCCTGTTCGACACACCGGGCGCGCGGGCTCTCACCGGCGTGGGCCTGGGTCTGGGCGTGGGGGTCGGCAAGGAGGTGTATGACCGCGCACGCGGCAGCGTCTTCTCCATGAAGGACCTGGCGTGGGACACCGCCGGCACGGCCACCGGTCTACTGGCCGCGTTCCTCGTGGACCGCTTCATCACCGAGGTGCTCCTGCCCCCGCCCCGGAGCGTCGCCGTCGTTCGCGGGAGCGGCCGGAGCCTCCGGCGCGCCGGGACGGGCGCGGCGCTCCACGAACTTCAGCAGCAGGTCGCGTTGCAGGCGCGGCTCCACCAGGAGCAGGCGGCCCTCGGGGTCGTCGGTGTCGGAGACGAGCACGGTGACCTGCCGGCGTGGGCACTGGTTCATGCACCCGGTGGGCGTGACGCGGACCTGCCCGGCGAGGCCGCGGTCGGCCAGCTCCCCCTGGAGCCAGCGCGGCAGGTCCTGGCCTCCACCCCGGGCGCACTTCGTCAGGCATTTGCGACAGACGAGCACGTCCACCTCGCGCCCCTTGTCGCCCGCGTCGTCCTGCATCCGTCGTCCTCCCTGGCGTTCGCTTCCAGCCCGGACTTCCGCTTCCAGGCGGATGCCCCGGTCCGCGGTCCTGGCACGCCGCCAGGTCCGTGGATGAAGTGAAGGGGTAGCAGCGGGGGACTTGTTCCGCAGGGCTCCGCGTCCTGCCCGCCGGGCCGCTGTCCGGGCAGGCTTTGGACTGATGGGTACGGGTAGCCGGGATGCGGGGTGCGGCGTCTTGCCTCGGCGCACCGGGGGCAAGGCGCTGGTACGGTGCGCCCGCGCTGTTTCGCTCGCGGAAGGCCCCCCACATGCTGCGAACTCGACTGCTCCCGTGGTTCACCCTGTCGGCCCTGGGCCTTGGTGCGCTCGCCGGTTGTGAGCGTGCTCCGGAAGCGCCCGCCGTGGCGCCGCCCGCGCCCGCCGTCGCCGCCGCGAAGCCGCCCGCGCCGGATGCGGTCGCGGTGGCGAAGCTGGCCTCGCACTTCTTCCAGGCCCCGCGCGGCGAAGCGCCGCTGCCGGCGGACACCGAGGCGCAGGTGGCCCTGGGCCGCATGCTCTTCCACGAGCCCCGCCTGTCGAAGAACCACGACGTGTCGTGCAACACGTGCCACGGCCTGGACACCTTCGGCGTGGACAACAAGGCGCTGTCGGACGGGCACCGGGGGCAGAAGGGCAGCCGCAACTCGCCCACCGTCTACAACGCCGCCCGCCACATCGCGCAGTTCTGGGATGGCCGCGCCGCCACGCTGGAGGCGCAGGCCGAGGGCCCGATGATGAACCCGGTGGAGATGGCCATGCCCGACGCGAAGCGCGTCGAGGCCACGCTGTCCTCCATGCCCGAGTACACCGCGCGCTTCCACGCCGCCTTCCCGAAGGAGCGCAAGCCGGTGACGCTGGCGCACGCCGCGAAGGCCCTGGCCGCCTTCGAGCGCACGCTCACCACGCCGTCGCGGTTCGACCGCTTCCTCGCGGGCGAGCACGCGGCCCTCAGCGTCGCGGAGCAGCGCGGCCTGGAGGCCTTCGTCACCACCGGCTGCACCACGTGCCACAACGGCCCGGCGGTGGGCGGCACGTCGTTCCAGAAGCTGGGGCTGGTGGAGGAGTACCCGATGCTCACCGACGCGGGCCGCTTCGACGCGACGAAGAACGAGGACGACCGGGGCTACTTCCGCGTGCCCACCCTGCGCAACGTGGAGAAGACGGGGCCCTACCTGCATGACGGCAGCGTGCAGGACCTGCCCACCATGGTGCGGTTGATGGGGCGCTACCAGTTGGGGCGCACGCTGAAGGACGGCGAGGTGGACGACCTGGTGGCGTTCCTCAAGAGCCTCACCGGCGAGCTGCCCCCCGCCGAGCGCATCTC
>NZ_RAWI01000566.1 GCF_003612125.1 Corallococcus praedator | reverse complement strand
GCCCTGGAGGGCGACCAGCTCCACGCGACGCCGGAGATCGCCGAGTGGATGCCGCCCGACGCGGACGTGCGGCGGTTGATGGAGCAGGTGGCGGCGCTGGCCGGAAGCCCGCTGGCGTTGAGCGCGCCCCAGCGCCAGGAGCAGGTGCGGCAGAAGGTCCTGGACGCGGCGCGGGCCTACTTCACCCCGGAGGTGCGCCAGCGCTACGCGCGCCGGCTGTGGCGGATGGCGGCCTTCTTCGAGGCCACCGGCCGGCCCCCGCAGGCGGACATGGCCCGGGCCGAGGCCCGGAGGCTCTTCCACGGCGTCGAGGAGCCCTACTCCCGCTTCGCGGAGACGCTCTTCACCAAGGTCGTCGTCCTGGCCGCCGCGGGCGCGCAGGCCCAGTCAGCCACCGGGGCTCCGACAGCGGGCGAGCCCCCCGCCCCGGCCACCTCCGAGCGGCGCAGCCCGGGGGGCCTCATCCTTCCCTGACGCGCCTGCGGTGCTCGGAGGGCCGCGAACCCCCGGCCGCGCTCACGAGCGAAAGCAGCGAGGTCCCACCTCCCCTGACGCCCACACGGCGCCCGGGGAGGGGGCCCGACTTCAGGCCTGCTCCGTGCGGGCGCACAGCAGCAGGTCCAGGTTCTCCCGCTCCCAGGCGACCGCCCGCTGGTAGTCGTGGAAGCGCTTCTCGTGCTCCATCAGCTCCGGCGGGTGGATGCAGCGCCGGCCGTCCTCGCCCCTGCGGGCGCGGTAGACGTGGTGCAGCATCTCGTGGAAGACGATCCACTCCACGAAGTAGCGGGGCACCAGGGGCTGGTCCAACGCCGGGTGGATGCGGATGACCTTCGAGTCCGCCGAGTACGAGCCCATCTTGATGCTCTTGCGCGGGCCCTTCACCCGGGGCGCCGGCCCGAAGGTGATGGCCGCGTCGATGCGACTC
Source organism: Corallococcus praedator (assembly GCF_003612125.1). GTDB lineage: Bacteria > Myxococcota > Myxococcia > Myxococcales > Myxococcaceae > Corallococcus > Corallococcus praedator. The sequence goes on along the minus strand of NZ_RAWI01000566.1, from coordinate 3,698 downwards.
TGGAAGTAGCGTTCGTTGAGCCGCTCGTAGATGCGCGCCAGGTCGTGGTAGCGCCCCACCGGGGACAGCCGCAGCCGCTTGCGCATCTGCGCCGGGGACAGCCGGCGGATGAAGATGCGGTTGCGCTCAATGTACTTGTCCAGGAGCACGCTCGCGTCCGCGTCCCCCGTGCGCACGAAGCTGGCGAGCGCCTGGAGCACTTCGTCCGGCGCGGCCAGGAACATGTGGTGCAGCCGCAGCCGCCACAACGCGCGCTGGCGCTGGAACGTCAGCATCGTGTGCGTGTTGTCGTGGATCTCCACCGCCACCTTCCCCCGCAGCCGCGTGCGCAGCCGCCGCTCCAACACGCGCCGCCACACCTTCACCAGGCGGTTCGGCTCAGGGGCGACCGGAAGCTGCCGGGCCACCCTCCCCGCGGGGTAGGTCCTCTGTCGGATGATGTTCTTCTGCTTCTTCGCGCGAGCCATAGAGGGGCCGGAGTCTACGGACCCCTCTGACATGTGTAAACGCGCCCGCTTGGTGGAAAGCCAAGGAATTCCAACGACTTAAGGGCACTCAAGCTTACCCGGTCCTACGTGTCCGCCGCAGGGTGCGCATGCCGCATACGGGCAAGTGGCCGTCCCGATTAGCGCCGCCTCCGGCATGGGACCCGCAGCGTCTGGAGTTCCACGGTTCCAGGTCGGATGTTGTAGGTCTCGATGCGTGGAAGTATCCGTTTTCCCGGACATGTGTACTGGACCCGAAGCAGGCCGGGGGACAGGGCGAGGACCTGGTTGATGGGCAGCTTTTCGCCCCCCGGCCGGCCAAGCACGGTGCGCGCCGGCGCATCGAACCGAACCTCCACCGTGGCGGGGGCAGCAGGCGGCCTGGCGGGGACCGGGGTTTCGGGCTCCACCTGGGGGGCCGGAGGGGTCGCCACGGCGAGCGCGTTCGCGTCCCCCGCGGGTGCCGCATCCGGCGTCGCGGAGGTGTTCGCGAGGACGGTTTCGCTGGGTTTCGCCGCCGGAGCCTTGGCGGGAACGTCCTGGGGAGGTGTCATGGGGGCCGTGCCGGTGGGACCGGGACGGGACGGCGCCTCCGTGTTTGGCGCCCTCATTGGCGTGGGCCGAGGAGGCGCTTCCGGCTCGAAGGCGCCCATGATCCAGGCGGCGCCCAGGCTCAGCAACACGACGACGAGCGCGGCCACCGTCAGCATCACGACCGTGCGCGCGCTCCGGGGGGATGCGGAGGAGTCGAAGGTGTCCGGTCCGTCTTCGTCGTCGAAGCCCTGCTCCTCGTCGTCTTCGTCCTCGACGTCCGCGGCGCGGAAGCCCTTCCGGGACGGCTGGCGCGGCGCCTGGAACCCGACGGTGGACTCGTCGTCATCCGGATCATCCGACTGACTGGGCGTCGGATCCGTCTGGCTCGCCCCGGACATGCCCGGGTCGGTGCTGAAGCGCTCTTCGTCCTCGGGGGACGGACGCGGCGGAGGACGGACGTTGCGCGCCCCCGCGTTCACGGGCGGGGCGGAGCGGTTCGCGTCGCTGGACTGCGGCCCGGGGCGTCGAGCGCCCGGGGACGGAGCCCCGCGCCCCTCATCCCCCGGGGGCACGCCCATGCGTCGGGGTCCCGAGGCCAGCGGTTCGGAGCGGCCGTCATCGCCTGGAGGCACGCCCATGCGTCGGGGTCCCGAGGCCAGCGGTTCGGAGCGGCCGTCATCGCCCGGAGGCACGCCCATGCGTCGGGGTCCCGAGGCCAACGGCTCGGAGCGACCGTCATCACCCGGACCACTGCCCGGCCGGCGCGAGCCCGGAGGTGGCGGCGGTGCCCCCCGCGCATCCGACGGGTGCGGCGGCGTCCGGCGCGGAGAGGGAGAAAACGGGTCGCCGTCCACCGGGCCGCGCGGCATGGCCACGCCGGGCGAGGACATCCGGCGCGCGCGCTCCGCGTCCCCGCGTTCCACCGGAGGCGACGGACGCGCGGTGGGATCCGCGGCCCCACCGCGTCGCACCGGCGCGGGCACGACGCCCCGGGGCCGGCGCGCGCGCAGCGGCACGGTGGAGTCCGCGTCTTCGTCCTCCTCGTCCTGCAACGTCTCCGGCTCCAGCACCGGCTCCAGGTGCCGACGGGGCGGATAGGCACCGGGCATCGTCCCGACGGCGGTGGACTCGTCCAGGTCCTCGTCGTCTTCTTCGTCCGCGCGGCGCGTGGGCAGCTCGCGAGGCAGCGCCATCTGCGTCGCGGGCTCGCCGTCCTTGTCGTCGTAGGCGCGCAGCACCGCGCCCTCCCGCGTGGGCCGGCGCGCGGGCGGACGCGCCACCAGCCCCGCGGGCGTCACCGCGCCAGGGCCCGTCCGGGGCTGCGCCCGGCCCATCCCGGACGCCGAACCTCCCAGGGGCAGCGTGCGCGCGGAGGTGTCCTCCACCTCCGGGGGCAGCGGCAACGTGCGCGCGGCCGTGTCCTCCACCTCCGGGGGCAGCGGCAGCGTCCTGGCCGCGGTGTCCTCCACCTCCGACGCCAGCGGCAGCGTGCGCGCGGCGGTGTCCTCCGGCAGGTACGGCACGGGCGGAGGCGGAGGCGGAGGCGGCGACCGCAGGGACGGCAGCGGAACGGTGGCCTCGTGCCGGCCCGCGCGCTTCGCCGGCGGGATGTGCAGCACGGTGCGCTCGTCGGCCTCCCCGAGCAGGCGCGCGATGTAGTGCGGAATGTCCAGGCTCTGCTTGAGCACGCCGGAGGCGAGGAACGCGTCCAGGTCCGCCCTCACGGCGGACGCCCGCTGGTAGCGCTGCGTGCGGTCCTTCACCAGGCACCGCATCACGATGCGCGACAGCTCCTCCGGATAGTCGGGGCGCACCAGGTGCGGCGGCGTCGCCTCCTCGTGGCGGATGGCGTAGAGGATGCCCTCCGTGGTCTGCCGGGAGAAGGGCTGCTTGCCGGTGGTGATTTCGTACAGCATCACCCCGAGCGCGTAGATGTCCGCCCGGTGGTCCAGCCGCTCCTGCATGATCTGCTCGGGCGACAGGTAGAGGAACTTCCCCTTGATGACGCCCGGCTTGCTGCGCTCCATGAACGCGCCGGCCTTGGCGATGCCGAAGTCGACGAGCTTCACGCGCCCGTCGTAGCTGATCATCACGTTCTGGGGACTGACGTCCCGGTGGATCAGCTCCAGCGGCCGGCCATCCACGCCCCGGCTGAAGTGCGCATGGTCCAGGCCCGACGCGATGTACGCGCAGATCCTCGCCGCGACCCCATACGGCAGGCAGGAGCCGAACTTGGCCTCCTCCACGAGCACGCGGCGCAGGTCGACGCCTTCCACGTACTCCATGCAGATGAAGATGTTGTCGCCCTCCTTCCCCAGCTCGTGCACCTGCACGACGTTGGGGTGGTGGAGCTGGGCGGCGATGCGCGCCTCGTCCAGGAACATCTGGACGAACTCCGGCTCCTCGGAGAGGTACGGGAGGATCCGCTTGATGACCACCAGCTCCTGCGAAGGAGGCTTGTGCGCGAGGAACAGCTCCGCCATCCCACCCAGCGCGAGGCGCTTGATGAGCAGGTACTTTCCGAACGGGGTGGCCGTCTGGGGCGAGCTCAAGGACGTGGAGGGTGTGCGCCTGCGGGTGGGACCAAGAACTGCTACCGGAGCCTACCTGCATTCCAGGCTCGGGGGGAGCGGGCCGACCCCTGTCTCTTATACCCATCTGACGCTGCCGACGAACCCT
>NZ_RAWI01000565.1 GCF_003612125.1 Corallococcus praedator | reverse complement strand
GTCCAGCGAAGGCGGCGGGGTGGGCCCTGGGCGGGGCGGCGCTGGGCGTGTCGCTGTTCACCGACTACCGGCTGAGCCTCGCGAAGCTCATCCCCATCGAAGCGCACGAGCTGTCCGACTACGCCTATGGGGCGGGCGCGGTGCTGGCGCCGTTCCTGCTGGGCTACGCGAAGCGCAGGCCCGTGGCGGCCGCGGTGCACGTGCTGGTGGGGGTGTTCACCGTGGCGGCGTCGCTCTACACGGACTACCGGTGCCAGACGGGCATGCACCTGGGCGGGGAGCTGGCCACGGACCCGGAGGGCATCGGGGCGTGAGACACGCCTGAAACATGTGACAGGAGACAGCGGCGGGGGCTTCCGTGGAAGCAACCCCGCCGCGGGCTTCCAGGTCGCGTCAGCGACGCGGCCGCTCAGGCGGTCTTCACCTGGGCCGGGGACTTCAGCTCGCTGGTGCCGGCGCTCTCGATGCGCATGCCGTAGAAGCTGCGGTAGACGAAGAGCATCGACAGGATGAAGCACACCGCGGCGAAGATGCGCAGCAGCGTGCCCTGGCCGGCGGCCTCCAGCTCCACGGACAGCTCCACCGCGAGCAGGCCGAACAGGGTGGTGAACTTGATGACCGGGTTGAGGGCCACCGACGAGGTGTCCTTGAACGGGTCACCCACCGTGTCGCCGACGACGCAGGCGTCGTGCAGCGGCGTGCCCTTGGCCTTCAGCTCCGTCTCCACCAGCTTCTTCGCGTTGTCCCACGCGCCGCCGGCGTTCGCCATGAACACGGCCTGGTACAGGCCGAAGATGGCGATGGAGATGAGGTAGCCCACGAAGAAGTAGGCCTCCAGGCAGGCGAAGGCGAGCGTGCTGAAGAAGACGCCCAGGAAGATGTTGATCATCCCCTTCTGCGCGTACTGGGTGCAGATCTCCACCACCTTCTTGGAGTCCGCCACGCTGGCCTTCTCCACCCCCTCCAGCTTGATGTTCGCCTTGATGAACTCCACCGCGCGGTAGGCGCCCGTGGACACCGCCTGCATGGAGGCGCCGGAGAACCAGAAGATGATGGCGCCGCCGGTGATGAGGCCCAGCAGGAACGGGGCGTGCAGCAGCGACAGGTTCTGCGTGTTGGCCGCGTTGAGCACCTGCGCGCCCGCGCTGTTGGTGGTGATGCCCACGAGCAGCACGATGATGGAGAAGATCATCGTCGTGGCGCCCACGACGGCCGTCCCGATGAGCACCGGCTTCGCGGTCGCCTTGAACGTGTTGCCCGCGCCGTCGTTCTCCTCCAGGTACTGCTTGCCCTTGTCGAAGTCCGGGGTGAAGCCGAACTCCTCATGGACCGCCTGCTTCACGTTGGGGACGTTCTCGATGAGGGACAGCTCGTAGACGCTCTGCGCGTTGTCCGTCACCGGTCCGTAGGAGTCCACCGCGATGGTGACCGGGCCCATGCCCAGGAAGCCGAAGGCCACCAGGCCGAACGCGAACACCGCGGGGGCAATCATCAGCGTGCCCACGCCCAGGGTGCTGAACCCGTAGGCCAGCCCCATCAGGCCCGCGATGATGAGCCCCATCCAGTAGGCGGAGAAGTTGCCCGCGACCAGGCCGGAGATGACGTTGAGCGACGCGCCGCCCTCGCGGCTGGCCGTGACGACCTCGCGCACGTGCCGGCTCTCCGTGGAGGTGAAGGCCTTGATGGCCTCCGGGATGATGGCGCCGGCCAGCGTGCCGCAGGTGATGATGGCCGACAGCTTGAGCCACAGCGAGTCATCCCCGCCGATGTCCGGGATGAGCAGGTAGCTGACCGCGAACGTCAGCACCACCGACACGATGGACGTCAGCCACACCAGCGCGGTGAGCGGCGTCTCGAAGTTCATGTGGTCCGCGTTCATGTAGCGGGCGCCCTGGATGGCGTTGTTGATCCAATAGGACACCAGCGAGGCCACCACCATCACGATGCGCATCATGAAGATCCACACGAGCAGCTGGACCCGGTACTCGGCGCCCACCGCGAGCAGGATGAACGTGATGAGCGCCACGCCGGTGACGCCATAGGTCTCGAAGCCATCCGCGGAAGGGCCCACGCTGTCGCCCGCGTTGTCGCCGGTGCAGTCCGCGATGACGCCGGGGTTGCGCGCGTCGTCCTCCTTGATCTTGAAGACGATCTTCATCAGGTCGGACCCGATGTCGGCGATCTTCGTGAAGATGCCGCCCGCGATGCGCAGCACGGACGCGCCCAGCGACTCACCGATGGCGAAGCCGATGAAACACGCCCCCGCGAAGTCCGCCGGAACGAACAGGAGGATGCAGAGCATCAGCAGCAGCTCCGTGCTGATGAGCACCATGCCAATGGACATGCCCGCCTGCAGCGGGATGGCATACGTGGGGTAGGGCTTGCCACGCAGGGACGCGAACGCCGTGCGGCTGTTGGCGAACGTGTTCACCCGGATGCCGAACCAGGCCACGCCGCAGCTGCCGGCGATGCCCACGAGGCTGGCGAACAGGATGATGGCCACGCGGCCGACCTCCATGTGTCGCAGGAAGCCGAAGTAGCCGACCATCACCGCGCCAATGAGCACCCAGAGGACGATGATGAACTTCAGCTGCGTCATCAGGTACGTCTTGCACGTCTCATAGATGAGCTCGGAGATCTCCAGCATCGCCCGGTGCACGGGCAGCTTCTGGAGGCTCGCGTATTGGAGGAAGCCGAAGACGAGGCCGAGGAGACAGACGGCGATGCCGGACATCAGCAGCTGCCGTCCATCGAGGCCGGCGAAGAAGGTGACGGAGCGGAAGTCGGGGAGGACCAGGTCCGCCTCGCTCGCGCTCGCGGTGGTCGCGGCCAGCAGCGCCAGGAATCCGAAGACCCGCGGGGCCGTGCCGGTGACACTCTTCAGGAGCGTGTCCATCCGTGGAACGGTGGATGTCATGGGTTCAACCTCTCACAGTGACTCATTGGGCGCGCGGCCCACTGCACCGCGTGCACGGTTCGCAGCGAGTGATGTCGAGGGGTTGGCCGCCTGCGTGCGAGCACTTCCGAGCGCAGACGCTTCAGCGCAGCCTCGCCCTTCAAGACACGACGAATCTTGAAGGCGGCTGGCGAATATCACGGCGGATGAAACGAAGTCTAATTCCAGGATTCCATGTTGCATCCCGTCAACGGAAAGACTTGGGGGAAACCCGTATGTCTTCCGGTCGGGAGGCCTGTCGCGTCTGGAATTGAACTGCGGGATGCCCTGCGGTGTCAGGGGTTCAGGCGCAGGAGGAAACCATCCTGCAGCCGCTGCGACGGTCCGTCCTCGGAGGCGGGCCGGTTCAATCCTCCCGCGAGCAGCACGCCACCGGTGGAGTCCACGGACACGTTCCGGGCATTGGAGGCGGTGCCAGCGCTGGCGAAGCCACGCACCCAGAGCGACGTGCCTTCGTCAGGCAAGAGCTTCGCGACATACAAGCCGGGAGGCAGGTCCGCGCCGCCCAGGGCCCGGCCGCCATCGTGGCTGCCGGCGACCGTCACCTGACCGGCTTCGTCGGTGGCGACCACGGGCGCGCCGGTGGGGAAGGTGCGCGCCCAGCGCTGGCTGCCCTGGGCGTCATACGCGAGCAGGAAGCCGTCGCGTGAGTCCGCCCGGTGCCAGGCATTCTGGAAGTAGAGCCGGCCGCTGAAGCCGCCGCCTACGAATACGCGGTCCGGGCCCACGGCCACGGACAGCGCGCTGCCATCCGTGCCGCGCACGTCGTGGCTCCACACGTGGTCGCCGTCGTGGGTGAGCTTCACCACGAAGGGCGTGTGCTGGCGCACGGTGAGGAACGTGGCGTCGCCGAAGGACACCGCCCCCGCGTAGCCGCCCACCACGTGCACGTCGCCGAAGACATCCACCGCCACGGCTCGCGCGGAGACTTCACCTTCGCCCACGGGCGTCCACACGCGGCTCCAGCGCTGTTCACCCTTCGGGCCCACGCGCAGCGCGAAGCCCGCGTGCCTGCCATTGGGCGCCGACTTCAAACCCTCACCGAAGTCGCGCTGGCCGGTGAAGTCACCCACCAGCACCGCGCCACCGTCGTTGTCGGACGTGACGGCGTTCACGGCGACGGGGCCTTCACCCGGAAGCGAGCGAACCCAGTCCAGGGCGCCCTCGCCGCTCAGCCGGGCCAGGAACGGCCCTTCCGGCAGCGTGGCGGTGTCCTGCGTGAAGCCCGCGGAAGTCCCCGCGAGGAAGACGTGGTCGCTGGCATCCACCGCCAGCCCGCCCACGCGCGCCCGCGCCTGGCTCTTGGGCGTCCAGCCCCGCGCCCAGCGCAGCGTGCCTTCCGAAGAGAAACGCGCCACCAACAGATGGGGCGCTACGACATTGCGGTCGAAGGGAAGGGGCCCCGCCCCCAGATTGATGGGCTCCTGATAGGTGGCGGCCACGAGGACGTCCCCGTTGGAGGTCACCACCGCGTGCGGCGCCTGCTGGTCCCCAATCATCAGGGTCCGCGACCACGCATGGGCCTCCACGCCCTCTTGCCCCACCTGTCCACCCACCTCGCCGAGCACCGGGATGCGCGGTGTCGTAGCCCGGGCTTCCTCGCACCCCACGAGGAACAGCAGCCCCCCCACGCACACCGCCATCCGAAACCACGCCACCGTCGCCACCCCGTCCCGGTCTCGACCCACCAACCC
>NZ_RAWI01000564.1 GCF_003612125.1 Corallococcus praedator | reverse complement strand
CGCGGAGCCGGGCGCGGCGCGGGTGACGCACTGGCCCGCCGCCAGGGGCGGGGCGCTCACGTTGGCCACCAGCACCTCGGTGGCGGGACGGGGCATCGTCCCCGGGGCCCCCAGCGAAGGCACCGACGACAGGAACACGGCCACGTCGGACGAAATCGACGGCGCCGTGCCCTCGTTGCACACCGTCACGGACGCGGTGAAGGCTCCGCCCATCCGAACACTCGCGGGGCCCGTCACGGAGCGGACGACGAGGTCCGGCCCCAGGCCGAAGCCGACAAGCCCCCGGACGAAGGTGTTGTTGTCCTCGCGCAGCTCCAGGACGCTGTTCGACGCGTCCGCGATGGCGCCCAGGTACAGCGGCGCGTTCGCCGTGGCGGCCGGGGGCGGATGGGCGGTGCCCGTCAGCGACACCGTGCGGCACACGCCCGCGAGCAGGCCGCTGATGCCCTGCCCCGCGACCATGAACTGCGTGGGGGGCGGAATGGGACCGGTGGGAAGCGACAGGCTGTTCACCGTGGACAGGTGCAGTTCCACCGACCCGTTGCTCGCGGCCTCCGTGCCCACGTTGCACACGGTCGCGGTGGCGGTGAAGGACTGGCCCGGGCTCAGCGACGCCGGCCCGTCCAGCCGGGTGACGACGAGGTCGGGCCGGATTCCCACGCCCAGCAGGCCCCGGACGAAGCCGTTGTTGGATTCATCCGACTCCACCACCCGCTGTCCGGTGTCGATGCTCGCGCCCAGGAAGTAGACGCCGTTGCCCATGAAGCCGGTGGGAGGATTGGCCGGGACCGTCAGCGAGCGGCTGACGCACTGGCCCGCGCCCAGCGGCCCCACGTCCACCTCGCCCAGTGTCATCTGGGCCGTCGAGGGCGGCGAACCGGGAAGGGGCACCTGCTGGGTGGGCGTGGTGGACAGGTACACCTGGAGCAGGTTGCTCCCCGACGGGTTCGCGGGGTCGGTGCCCGTGTTGCAGACCTTCGCGGTGACAAGGAGGGGCTCACCGGGCCGCGCGCTCTCCGGCGCCTGCAACTCCGTGATGCGCAGGTCCGGGCCATATGTGAGCGCGTGCGAACGCGCCTGGAGCGACGGTGACTCCGGGCCCTCTCCACAGCCGGTGAGACCCAAGGCTCCAGCGAGGACCCAATACGAAGACATCCATGACGACCTGCGCCGTGACATGCGTGCTCCTGAGGAATGAAGGGGGATGACCGCGTCCGCCATGTGCCATGGCGCCGCCGGTCCGACAGACATCTTCCGAAGCCCTGAAGTTCCGTCAAGACACGAAAATCACAATAATTCACCGTCTCATTTCCTGAGACAGCCTGTGTCTGTCTTCACTCCACCCGGCACGTTGGAGCCCCACCAATCCCTCACACCCATGGGCGGGGAGGGATGGGGCCTGAGCGTCAATCCAACGTGGTGCGCGAGCGTGCGAGGGCGGCTCCCGCCACGGCCAGCACGAACAGGCCCAGCGCCAGCAGGTTGTCCCCCATGTCCGCCAGCACCTGGTCCTTGAGCAGCGCGCCCCGGACGATGCGCAGGAAGTGCGTCACGGGGAGGACCTCCCCCAGCGTCCGCGCCCACGCGGGCAGGCCCAGGAAGGGAAAGGCGAAGCCCGACAGGAAGATGGAGGGCAGCAGGTAGAACAAGGACATCTGCATGGCCTGCAACTGGCTCCGGGCGACCGTGGAGATGAGGTAGCCCAGCGACAGGTTGCCCACGATGAAGAGCACGATGCCGCACCCGAGCGCGCCCCACCCCGCCGGCGTGCGCGCCATGGGGACCGAGAACAGCACCCGTGCCATCCCCAGCACGACGCCGGTCTGCACGAGCCCCACGACCACGTAGGGCGTGAGCTTGCCCATCATGATCTCCCCCGGCGTGGCGGGTGTGGACAGCAGCGTCTCCATGGTGCCCCGCTCGCGCTCGCGGGTGACGGCCATGGCGGTCATCATCACCAGCGTCATGGACAGGATGATGCCCAGCAGGCCCGGCACGATGTGGAACGGCGAGAGGCTCTCCGGGTTGTAGCGCCGGTGCACCACCACCTCGAAGGGCGGCGGAGTGGGCCTTCGCGCCACCGTCCCCACCCGCACGTGTCGGAGCGCCTCCGTGGGCAGCATGGCCACCGCCGCGAGCGCGCCCGCCGCGGCCTGCGGGTCGGACGCGTCCGCCTCCGCGAGGATCTGCGCGCGCTCCCCCTTGAGCACCCGCTGCGTGAAGTCCGGCGGGATGGTGACCGCGAGCATCACCTGCCCGCGCCGCAGCAGTTGCTCCAGCTCCGCGTCGGAGCGCGGCAGGTAGCGCACGTCCACGTAGCCGGTGCGCTCCATGGACGCCACGACGGAGGCGGCCAGGGTGCCGGTGTCATGGGACAGCACCGCGGCGGGCAGGTGCCTCGGGTCCATGTTGATGGCGTAGCCGAAGATGAGCAGCTGCATCACCGGCATGACGAGGATCATCGCGTACGTCACGCGGTCGCGCCGCAGCTGCGTGAACTCCTTGAGCAGCACGGCCAGGATGCGCGGCAGGGAGTCCCGGCTCATGAGGCGTACCGTTCGTCGCGCTCGCGCCCCATGAGCTGGATGAAGACATCCTCCAGCGACGGGGGGACCTCGCTCCAGCGGAAGGGTTCCCTGCGCCAGGGGACGAGCGCGCGCTCCAGGGCCTCGCGCTGGACGCCGCTGACGTGCACGGCGGCGCCGAACGCGGAGGCGCTGAGCACGCCATCGGCCTTCGCCAGCAGGTGCGCCGCGCGGTCGATGCCCGGCCCCTCCCCCAGGAACGTCACCAACCCCGAGTCCCGGATGACGGCGTCCGCCGTGCCCCGCGCGATGAGGCGGCCATACAGGATGTAGCCGATGTCGTGGCAGCGCTCGGCCTCGTCCATGTAGTGCGTGGACACCAGCACCGTGAGGCCCTCGGCTGCGAGCGCATGGATTTCATCCCAGAACTCGCGGCGGGCCCGGGGGTCCACGCCCGCGGTGGGCTCGTCCAGGAGCAGCAGCTGGGGCGCGTGCAGGGTCGCGGCGGCCAGGGCAAGCCGCTGCTTCCACCCGCCAGAGAGCGCGCCCGCCAGTTGACGGCGGCGGTCGAAGAGGCCCAGCCGGTGGAGCGTCGCGTCCACGCGCTCGCGGCGCTGATCCAGGCCGTGGATGCGCGCGACGAAGGCCAGGTTCTCCTCCAGCGTCATGTCCTCGTAGAGGGAGAACTTCTGCGTCATGTAGCCCGTCCTGCGCTTGATGGCGTCGCCCCGGGCGCGGAAGTCCATGCCCAGCACCTCGCCCTCGCCGCTGTCGGGCGTGAGCAGTCCGCACAAGAGCCGCAGCGTCGTCGTCTTGCCGGAGCCGTTGGGGCCCAGGAAGCCGGTGATGCGGCCCGCTTCCACGGCGATGGAGACGTCGCGCACGACGTGCCGCTCGCCGAAGGACTTGTTGAGCCCGCGCACGTCGATGGCCCGCCCGCTCATCGCGCCTCCCGCACGGTCGCCATCGCCAGGGGTGTCACGTCGATGGGCTGCCCTGGCAGGAGCCGCGTGGGCGCCGCGGGCACGGCCTCCACCAGGAACACCAGCTTCTGCCGCGACTCCAGGCTGTAGATGATGGGTGGGGTGTACTCCGGGCGCGGGGCCACGTAGTCCACGCGGGCCGTCATCCCCGTGTCGCAGCCATCACAGGCGATGGCCACGCCCGTGCCCGGCGCGTAGGACGCCACCCTCGCCTGCGGCACGTAGAAGCGCACCTTCACCCGCGCGTCCGGGACGATGCTGATGACGGCGGCGTTGGGGGCGGCCCACTCGCCTTCGTGGAAGAGGACGTCCTCCACGAAGCCCGCGACGGGGGAGACGGGCGCCAGCTCGGAGACCTGTCGCTCCGCGGCGGTGAGGCCGGCGCGTCCGCTCGTCAACTGCGCGCGGACGGCCTCCCACTGCGCGCCCGCCGCCGACACGTCCGTGACGGCCACGTCGCGCAGGGCGTGGGCCCGCGCCACGGTCGCGCGCAGCAGGTCCAACTGCTGGGGTGTCACGGCCCCGTCCATCGCCTTCTGGACGGCGAGGAAGCGCGACAGGTCGGCGTCCGCGCGCTCCACCTCCGCCCGCGCGGAGGCAAGCGAGGCCCGGGCCCGGTCCATGTCCGAACGCCGCGCGAGGAGCTGGGCCTCGGTCTGCGCCACCTGCGCCCGCGCCTGGTCCGCGCGCGCCACCAGCGACGTGGGCTCCATGCGGAACAGCGGCGTCCCCACCTCCACGCGCTGACCTCGCACCACGCCCACCGACGCCACGATGCCGGCCACCGGCGAGGACAGGTAGACGTTGTCGCTGACGACGTAGCCGGTGAAGCGCGGGGGCGGTTCGCCCGACGCGGGGCGCCGCAGCCACGCGAGGCCTCCGCCGATGACGGCGACCAGGACGACCGCCGCGACCACGGCGCGCTTCGAACGTTTCGGTGCACTCCCCTGCCCTGGCATCCGTGTCTCCCGACGCGGCCATCGCCGCCCAAGGGATGCGCTCCGCCCCCTGCCCCGCGCATCACGCGGAGGCCCAAGAGCACCCGGCATGCCAGCCCGGGGCTCCTCCGGAGGGCTGGAGGGACAGGCCCGCTGTGTTCGGATTTCCGACGCCGGGCGCCGGGTTTCCGAACCCGGGACACGGGCCGGGGGCGGGGTTCCCCACGCGAG
>NZ_RAWI01000563.1 GCF_003612125.1 Corallococcus praedator | reverse complement strand
GGACAGCAGCGCGAGCACCAGCGCCGTTCGCTCCTCAACCGGGGAGTCACTTGCGCCCCCAACGTCCTTGCCAGAAGGTTCCTGTTGCCGTCCAATGGTGCACAAACCAATGATCGGCGCGGGTAGCGGTTTCATAGGGAGTGCACACCGTTGCGATCACCGGCTCGGTAGAGGGTGAAGGGGAAGGCGATGACGGGGACGGCGTTGAAGATGGGGGCGCGAGGGTTCGCGCTGGGGATGCTCCTGCTGGTGGGCGGTATCGCCCAGGCGGGACAGGCGGGCGGGGTCAACATGCCGGATTCACTCCAGGTGGAGGGCCGCACGCTCGCGCTCACCCACATGGAGCTGAAGAAGAAGCTCTTCTTCAACGTCTACGTGTGGAGCCTCTACATGGAGGAGGAGCCCACCTGCTTCAAGCAGGCCGTCGCCTCCAACAGCCTGAAACGACTGCACTTCCGGTTCCTGCGCACCATCACCAAGGACCAGCTCGTGGGCAGCTTCCGCGAGGGCTTGCGCCAGAACCCCGCCATGCGCGAGGACGCCCTCAACCAGTCCCTGGAGAAGCTCCTCGCGTCGCTCCACGATGTGCGCAAGGGCGATGACCTCGTCCTCACCTACCTGCCCGGCTCCGGACTCCACGTCTCCGGCGGCGCGTCCGGCGGCGTCCACATCCCCGGCAAGCCCTTCGCGGATGCCCTCTTCAGCTCCTGGCTGAACACCCACCCCATCTTCCCCCAGTAGGCCTCCAGGCCGGGAAGTTGGTCCCCATAGCAGTTGCGTGTTTCTCCTAGGTTCTGGGCCCGAGAGCGGTAGGCTCGGACCCACCAACATCTGTCAGGAGGAAGCGCACATATGCGGACACGTCTGGTTCTGGCTGCCCTGGTTGCCCTGTCCACGGGTTGCGTCTCGCAGGGCAAGTTCAACGAGAAGGCCCTGGAAGCCGAAGGGCTGACGAAGAACCTCACGGACGAGAAGGCGGCGCGCACGGCGGCCGAGGCGAAAATCAAGGCGCTGGAGGAGCAGCAGGCCGCGCTGAACCAGGAGAAGGCCGCGCTGGAGACGCGCCTCAACGCCTCCGAGAACCGCCTCACCAGCGCCGCGGCCGAGCGCCGCGCCCTGGAGGAGAAGAACGCGCAGCTGGCCGCGCTCAACGACGAGCTGGCGCGCAACACGAAGAAGCTCGCGCAGGCCAAGGAGGAGCTGGAGAAGAAGAGCTCCGAGTACGAGAACCTGGCCCAGAGCCTCAAGCAGGAGATCTCCGACGGGAAGATCGAGCTGTCGGAGATGAAGGGCCGGATGACGGTGCAGTTGAAGGACAAGATCCTCTTCGCGTCCGGCTCCGCGCGCGTGGGCAAGGAAGGGCAGGAGGCGCTCGTGAAGATCGCGGACGCGCTCAAGACGGTGCGGGGCCGCATCATCCGCGTGGAAGGCCACACGGACGACGTGCCCACCGGCGGCGGGCAGTTCCCGTCCAACTGGGAGCTGAGCCTGGCGCGCGCGATGGCGGTGGTGCGCTCGCTGCAGGACTCGGGCGTGGATCCGACGTCGCTGTCCGCGGCGGGCTACGGGCAGTACCAGCCCATCGTCCCCAACGACACGCCGGAGCACAAGAGCCAGAACCGGCGCATCGAAATCGTGCTCGCCCCCAGCCTCGGAGGGCGCTAGGAGGGGGCGCGGGAGACCCGCGCACCCTTCATGAAAACGCTCGCTTGCGTCGTCTGTCTATTGCTTGCGACCGGGGCTGCCGCACAGGCCCCGGACGCAGGTGTTCCCGTCGGCGATGCTGGCGTTCCCACCGGCGTGCTGACGAAGCCGCCCGCGCTCCTGCGCCAGGTCGAAGCGACCTATCCACCGGAGGCCGCCGCCCAGCAGCTGGAGGGCACGGTGGTGATGTTCATCGACATCTCGGAGACGGGCACCGTCACGAATGTCGAGGTCACCCAGCCCGCCGGCAACGGCTTCGATGAAGCGGCCATCGCCGCGGTGAAGCAGTTCCAGTTCGAGCCCGCGGAGGTGGACAACGTCCCTTCTCCGGTGCGCATCCAGTACGCCTACCAGTTCGTCTTCCGCGCGCCGGAGCCGCCTCCGGAGACCGCCACCGACGGCGGCATCGCGGAGCCGCAGGGGCCGGTGAACTTCAGCGGCAAGGCGCTGGAGCGCGGCACGCGCAAGCCGCTGGTCGGCGCGGAGGTGGTGCTGACGGAGTTGGACCGCTCCACCGTGACGGACGGCGAGGGCCGCTTCTCCTTCCGGGGCGTCCCGGTGGGCACGCACCCGGTGGTGGTGGTGCTGGGCAGCTACGACCGCTTCCGCACGCAGGAGACCATCGCGGAAGGGCAGGAGACGCAGGCCACGTACTACGTGCAGCGGCGCATCTTCAGCCCGTACGAGACGGTGGTGCGAAGCGACCGCGAGCGCAAGGAGGTGACGCGCACCACCATCCAGGTGGCGGAGGTGCAGCGCATCCCGGGCACGCAGGGCGACACGCTCAAGGTGGTGCAGAACCTGCCGGGTGTGGCGCGGCCCGCGTTCAACGGCGGCGCGCTGGTCATCCGTGGCACCAACCCCCAGGAGTCCGGCGTCTTCCTGGACGGCCTGCGCATCCCCATCCTGTATCACTTTGGTGGACTCACCTCCGTGTACAACTCGGAGCTGCTGGAGGCGGTGGACTACCTGCCCGGCAACTTCTCCGCGTACTACGGCGACATCACCGGCGGCGTCATCAACGTGCGCAGCCGCGAGCCGCGCACGGACCGGCTGCACGCCACGGTGGGCATCAGCCTGATTGAGTCCAACGCGGTGGTGGAGGGCCCCATCACGGACACGCTGAGCTTCGCGATTGGCGGCCGGCGTTCGTACATCGACGTGGTGCTCAAGGCGGTGCCGTTCGACGACGACAGCCTCCAGGTGGCGCCGCGCTACTACGACGCGCAGGCGAAGCTGGTGTGGAAGCCGAACAAGCGCCACACCTTCACGCTGCAGGGGCTCACGTCGCGCGACCGGCTGGCGCTGCTGTTGGACCAACCGGCGGACAACGACCCTTCCGTCAACGGCGGCCTGGATGTGACGACGGGCTTCAACCAGCTGCGCCTGCGGCACCAGTACCGCGAGGGCAAGCTGACGCTGGACACGCACGCGCTCGTCGGCAACACGCTGCTGGACTTCGCCATTGGCGAGCGCGGCCTGCGCATCGCGTCCACGGACCTGTTCCTGCGGCCCACGGTTGAGTACGCGTTCAACGACGCGGTGACGGTGGCGGGCGGTCTGGACGTGGTGACGAACCTGGCGAAGGTGCGCGCGAGCATCCAGCAGCCGCCGCGCGAGGGCGAGCCTCCGACGCCGTTGGTGACGGAGGACCTCATCAACATCGACGGCAACTTCACCCAGTACTACCCGTCCGCGTGGGCGGAGGTGCGGTGGCGGCCGGTGAAGGAGCTGCTGGTGGTGCCGGGCATCCGCACGGAGAGCTACATCTTCACGGATCAGCAGGAGGTGAAGCGCACGGTGAACCCGCGGCTGGCGGTGCGCTACGCGCTCACGGAGACGCTGACGTTGAAGGGTGGCGCGGGCGTCTACCACAGCCCGCCGGTGCAGGATGAGCCGTCGCCGGGGTTCGGCAATCCGGACCTGGGGGCGAAGCGGTCGCTCCAGTACAGCGTGGGCGCGGAGTGGCAGGCGCGGCCCGAGTGGTTCGTGGGCAGCGAGGTCTTCTACAACGACCTGGACGACCTCATCGTGCGCTCCAACGCGCGCATCATCCGCGACGGCGAGTCGGTGCCGGAGGTGCTGAAGAACGGCGGCGTGGGGCGCATCTACGGCTTCGAGTTGCTGGTGCGCCGGGCGCTGACGGACCGGCTGTTCGGCTGGATTTCGTACACGCTCAGCCGCAGCGAGCGCCGGGACGCGCCGGACGCGGCCTGGCGCCTGTTCGACAACGACCAGACGCACGTGCTGACGGCCATTGCCAGCTACAAGCTGCCGAAGGGCTGGGAGGTGGGCGCGCGCTTCCGCCTGGCGTCCGGCAACCCGACGACGCCGGTGGAGGGGGCGCGGCGTGACGACACGACGGACGTGTTCATCCCGTACTACGGCGCGGTCAATTCGCAGCGGCTGCCGTCGTTCAACCAGTTGGACATCCGCGTGGACAAGAACTTCATCTTCGACACGTGGAACCTGGACGTCTACCTGGACCTGACGAACGCCTACAACAACCAGTCCGTCGAAGGCGTGGCCTACAACTACAATTACTCTCAGCGCGAGTTCTTCAAGGGCCTGCCCATCCTGCCCATCCTCGGCGCCAAGGGGAGCTTCTGACGCCATGCGCACTCCCGTCCTGCTGTGTGCCGCCCTGCTGGTGTTGAGCGCGTGCGGTCCCGACTTCGAAGTGCAGAGTGAGATTCGCCGCGTGCGCGTGCTGGCCATCAAGGCGGAGCCCGCGGAGCTGGCGTTGGATCCGAACGCGTCCACGTTGCCGCCGCCGGTGACGTTCAACGCGCTGGCGGTGACGCCGGACGGCCGTCCGGTGACGGTGACGTACGCGCTGTGCCGGCCGGACGTGAATCCCTACGGGGACACGGGCTGTCCGGGCGCCAACGGCGTCGCGTTGCAGGACGGGGTGTTGTCGTTGAGCGACCCGGCGGTGCAGGCGCTGCTCATCGCGGCGTTCCAGGCGGCGACGGGCAGCACGGGGGGCGGGAG
>NZ_RAWI01000562.1 GCF_003612125.1 Corallococcus praedator | reverse complement strand
CCGATGATGAGCGCACGGCACAGCGCCCACGTGGCCTCCGGCAGCCGCGCGGGCGGCGCCAGCCCGTCCAGCAACACGCGCCGCTCGTGCGCCGTCTTGCCCGTGAACACCGGCATGTGTCTGGGATTCGCGGCCGTCAGGCTGAACGTCGCCAGCGCCTCCGCGTCCGCCCCCAGGTCCCTTCCCGCCGCCAGCGCCCGGGCCCAGCCCAGCGCCGCCGCGTTCAGGTCCTCACCGGAGACCTCCACCACCGCCAATCCATGGCGGGCCGCCCACCGGGCCCAGAGCATGTTCCCAGCGTCCGCCGGGCCCTCCAGCACGCTCAGCGTCGCGATGCCTTCTTTCCGGCGCCGGGCCTGCCGGTCCAACGCATCCAGCAGCGCGACATCTCCCGCCAATGGCAAGCCCGCCCCCCCGGAAGTGGTATCGCTTCACCACCTCCTGTGCGTGCAAAGCCTGCTCTGCCAGGTCGGGCGCTGACAAGACCCCCAAAGGAGGTATGGACTTACGGATGGGTTTGACCCGGGTGGGTCTGGAACCGCTCTACCGCGCCTTCTCCTCCAGCGATTCCCGACTCAGGAGCAGCCCCAGCCCCGCCGCCGCGAGCGCGGAAACCATGCCCGTCAGGAAGGGGGTCTGGGTGCCCAATGACGCATACATCCAACCGGTCGCCACCGGCCCTACCGTGCGCGCAAGGCCCCCGCACGACTGCGCCAGACCCAGCACGGCGCCCTGCTGCGACGACGTGGCCACCTGCGAGGCCAGGCTCGAAATCAGCGGCTGCAGGAACCCCATGCCCACGCCCACCAGCACCACGGAGGCCATCATCAGCGGCGCCTGCTGCGACACCGCGAGCCCCGTCATGCCCGACGCCAGGATGAGCGCCCCGGTGATGAGCAGCCGGAACTCCCCCACCTTGCGCGCCAGCGGCCCAATCAGTCCGCCCTGGATGATGAGCCCCAGTCCGCCCACCACCGCGAACGTGTAGCCCACCTCCTTGGAGCCCCAGCCCAGCCGCGACTGCACCACCAGCGCGAACGCCACCTGGAGCGTGGTCATGGACAGGAACACCGCGAAGAACAATCCCAGCACCATCCCCAGGGCCTTGCGCCGGGGGGAGTCCTGCAACGCGGACCAGCGCGTCTGGGATTTCGCCTGGACGCGCGCCTCGGGCGGGTGCGTCTCCGGCATCGCCACCAGCGCGCCCACGAAGCCCACCAGCGCCAGCCCTCCGGCCAGCAGCGGCGGCACCCACGGCCCCAGGCCGGAGAACACCCCGCCCAGCGTGGGCCCCAGCACCATGCCCAGCCCGATGCCCGCGCCGATGCGGCCCATCGACTTCGCGCGCGTCTGCCGCGTCGTCACGTCCGCGATGGCCGCCTGACACGCGGCGATGTTCCCGGACGTCGCCCCCGCCAGGATGCGCGAGGCGAAGAGCAGGGGGAGCATCTTCTCGTAGCTGGCCAGCGCGAACAGCACCATCGCCGCCGCGTTCGCCAGCAGGCTCAGCAGGATGACCGCCCGCCGCCCGTGCCGGTCCGAGTAGCGCCCGAGCAGCGGCGTCGCGAGCAGCTGGGTGAAGGAGAAGCACCCCAGCAGGATGCCCACCATCCGCGCCGAGCCGCCCATGGACTGCACGTAGAAGGGCAGCATCGGGATGACGATGCCGAAGCCCACCAGGTCCAGGAACACGGTGAGGAACACCACCGCCTCCACCCGGCGCAGCAGGCCGGGCGTCGCTTCCCGCGCCGGCGTCACACTCAGGCTCTCCGTGACCATCTCAGCCGATTCCTGACGGGGTGATGGGCAGCGAATCCGCGTACGCCCGGAGGATGCGGCCCTCGTCGTAGGTGGCCTTGAAGCCCGTGGCCTCCAGGAAGCGCTTGTTGTCCACCACGATGGGGTATCTCAAATGGTCCGTCGCGCCCACCGACAGCCGGGGGAAGCCCGCCCGTCCCATCAGGAGCGACATGAGGGGTGAGGGCAGCGGCACCGGCGTGCGGCCCGTGCCCTTGATGATGACCGACAGCGGCACGGGAGACGGGCCCGCGACGTTGAAGATGCCGCGCACGCGCTTCTCCAGCGCGAGCTGCAGCGCCGTCACCACGTCCTCCTCCTGCATGACGTGGAACAGCGGGTCGTAGCCCAGCACCATGGGCACGCGCTTGCCGCGAATCAGGTTCGCGAGCGTGCCCGTGCCCGGCGTGCCCAGCGTGTACACGAGCCGCAGCACCGCGGTGGTGATGTTCGGCAGGCGCCACAGCGCCGTCGCCGCGTACAGGTCCGCGGCCACCAGGTCCGCCAGCTCCGGGATGGCCTCCAGCGCGCGCGGAGGCTCGTCCTCGGAGTGGTACAGCGGCGAGTCCGGCGCCGCCCCGTAGAACGTGTGCCGGCCCACGAAGAGCACCTGCTTCACGCCGTGCGCGGCGCAGTGGTCGAACACCGCCTTGGTGCCGTCCAGGTTGATGCGGCCCCGCTCGCCGCCCCGCACCGTGAAGGCCGTCACCGTGGCCATGTGCACCACCGCGTCCGGCTTCCAGCGGCGGAAGACGTCCTCGGCGGCGCGCTTGCGCACGTCCACCGGGTGGACCTCGATGTCCTTGGGGCCGTCCCGCCACGGGCGGATGTCCAGCCCCGCGACCTGGTGTCCGCTGTCGCGCAGGCGCAGGGCCAGCCTTCGCGCGATGCCGCCGGAGATGCCGGGGATCAACACCTTCATGGCAGCAGCCTCCGGGCGCGGCGCAGGTTGCGCTCGGCGCGGTGGTCCTCGATGAGCCGCGCGATGCTGTCCTTCACCTGGTCCACGTACCCCTGGATGATGTGGTCCTCCTCGTCGCCGGTGCCCTGGAAGACGAGCGGCTCACCGTAATGGATCTCCAGCCCCACCGGCAGCGGCAGCGGCAGGAGGTACGGCGTCAGCGGCACGTACGGCACGCCCAGCAGCTTGCCCAGCGCGTACGCGTTGGTCACCGTGGGGATGGCCGCGCCGCCGCCCAGGAAGGCGAAGGGGATGATGGGCGAGCGCGTCTGGAGCGCCAGCCGGATGAAGCCCGTGCCGAAGTCCACCAGCGAGTAGCGCTCCGTGTAGAGCTTCGCGGTGCCCCGAGCGCCTTCCGGGAAGATCATCAGGAGCCGGTCATCCTCCAGCAGGCGCACGGCGTGCTCGGGCAGGCCGGTGAACTGGCCGGTGCGGCTGGCCCACAGGGAGGCCACCGGGAACTTGTGGATGAAGCGCTCCACCATGCCCTGCGCGAGCCTGGGTGGATCCATCTCCAGCATCGTGGAGGTGAGCACCATCATCCCGTCCACCGCGACGCCGCCGGAGTGGTTGCCCACCAGCATGCCCCGGCCCTTCTTGGGGATGTGTTGCACGCCGGTGCAGCGCACCCGGAAGTAGTTCCGGTAGAGGAAGGCGAAGAACTCCAACGCCAGTTTCAGGTGCTTCTTGGAGATGCCATACGGGTCGACGCCGTACTCGTTGAAGGGCAGCTCCAACCGCTCCACCCGGGCTGACAGGGACTCGCTCTGGGGCACGGGGCGCACCGTAGCACCGCGCGTGCGCTTTGCACGGGGGCCCCGCGTACCCCATTGTGCTCCCGACACAGGTGCCCTGGAGGCCAGGGCACCCCGGGAGGCGCGCACGATGGCGGGGCAGTGGACGGGAATGCTGGAGGGCGCGCTCGCGTGGGCGAAGGCGCTGCCCGAACAGCTCTCCTCGGAGGTCGCGGTGGACGTGGCCGGCCGGCGGGTGCGGCTGTCGCACGCGCGGGTGGAGGCGCTGTCGCGCCAGGTGCTCAAGGGCGTCAAGGCGCTGGAGCTGCGCTCCTGGGACTCCCGGCCCGCCGTGTACGACCTGCGGCTGTCCGTGAAGGGCTGGAGGCTGCGGGTGGAGGCCACCCCGGAGCGCGTGGAGCTGGCCCAGGGACGCTACACGCTGTGGCTGTCCACGCCGGGCCGGGTGGAGTTGGAGGAGTCGCCCGGTGCGTCATCGCTGATGATGGTGGCGCTGCGCACCGGCGCGGGCCGGGCCACGCTCAAGGCCCTGGCCCAGAAGCTGTTGCCGCCGGACCTCCAGTGGGACGGGCAGGTACTCCGGGTGGAGGGTCGCCTGCCCAGGGACGGCGCGCTGGCCGCCCGGCTCTTCGAAGCCTCGTCCCTGACGATGACCGCGGTGCACGCCCCGGAAGGGCTGTGGCTGTCCGCGGAGGCGTGGCCGGGGCTGCTGGACCTGCTCCAGGCCGCCCTGGATGCCCGGGTGGGCGCTGCCTAGCGGCCCTCGCCGTCCCACACGTTGGCTCGCCCCTCCAGGGGGCCTCGCTGCGGACGGACGATGCAGAAGCGATGCCCGGTGGGCGCCTCCATCACCCACCAGCGCTTCACGTAGGCGACGCGCCTGGCCCCCAGCGCCTCCAGGCGCTCCAGCTCCGCGTCCAGGTCGTCCGACTCGATGTCCAGGTGGATGCGGCTTTCGTGGTCCACCTGCTGGAGGAGGAGCGAGGGCTCGTCGGCCGTCGCCTCCAGCTCGCGGTAGTTGGGCGAGTCCGGATCCACCGGCTTCAGCTTCCGTCCCAGCGCCGCGCTCCAGAAGCGCGCGGACGCTTCGAGGTTGTCGCTCTTGCAGTCGATGACGAAGGTGCTGAGTCGGCTGTGATGCATGGCTTCTCCTGGAGTCCGCGCAGGGGTGCGCCCAAGGGGTGGGGGGAGCCCGGAATACACCGAAAAGCGGGACGTGGGGGCGCAAAGTGAAGGGG
>NZ_RAWI01000561.1 GCF_003612125.1 Corallococcus praedator | reverse complement strand
GGGCCGACTCCTGGGGTGCCGCGGCGGGCGAGCCACCATCAGGCACCGGCGTCTGCGCGGTGGCCGTGGACGAGGCGACGAGCAGCGCCGCCAGCAGGACGTGAGGCATGGTCAACGGTCTCCGGGGCCACGACATGACGCGGCCGGGTGTAAAGGGCGGGCGATTCAAGCCATGCCCCCCAGGGGTGTCAACGTCTACGGGAGCGGGGCTTCGCTCCGCCAACGACCCGTGAGGGCTTCTTCGGCGGCTTTCCCGGAGGGGCGGGGGCCTTGGGGAGCGGCTGACATTTCGGACAGAAATGCGTGGTGCGCCCACCCTGGGTGAAGGACTCCACGGTCGTTGCGCACTTCGAGCACGGCCCCTTCGCCCGCCCGTAGACGTGGAAGCGGTTCACGGAACCCGGCTCTTCCAGGTACACGATGTCCTCGCCCTCCTGCTCCTTGAAGGCGAAGTCGAACGCGGCGTGGACCCCTTCGGCCAGCCGCTGCCACTCCGGGGACGTGAGCGACGCGGGCTTGCGCGCCGGGTGCACGCCCGCGCGGAAGAGCGCCTCCGCCGCGTGGATGTTGCCCAGGCCCGCGATCCGGCCCTGGTCCATCAGCGCCACCTTCAAATCCTGCTTCGAGTCCCCCACCGCCTCCTGGAGCTGGGGGCCGGTGAGGCCTTCAGTCAGCGGATCCCTGCCCAGGGCCTTCACGGAGGCCAGCTCCCACAGCCCCTGGGCCGGCACGGGCTCCATCCGGCCGAAGAGGCGGGGATCACTGAAGTGGACGACGTGGCCGTCCTCCAGGTGAAAGCGGGCGCGGCTGTAGGGCACGGGCTCGCCCTCCTTGCGGCACACGAACTTCCCGGTCATCCCCAGGTGGGCCATCAGGCCCCGGCCGCCCTCCAGGGTGAGCAGGAGGTATTTTCCCTTACGTTCCAGGGCCTTCACCTGGCCGGTGAGCTTCGCGAAGTGCGCCAGCTCCGCGCCCCGGAAGATGCGGGTGGCGTCCGCTTCCGCGCGCACGATGCGGTGGCCCTTGAACCAGCGCACGAGGTTGCGCCGGGCGATCTCCACTTCCGGTAGCTCAGGCATCCACCGGGGCACATAGCACCGGTTCCCCTTCCCCGCGCATTTCCCATGCGCCGGGGCCCGGGTGCCCTCCCAGCGGCCCTCTTTCCTCCGGTGAAAACGGGGCCGGGAAGGGGCTTGCCCGGGGCGAGTCAGCGTGACTACGAGGGGCGGGACACGCCACCACCTCGTTAGCGAAGGGACGACTCGCCCATGCATCGGATGGCCACCGCAATCCTGACCCTTACCCTGGCCTCGGGCCTCACCACCGGCTGCGCGAAGCAGCGCGTCGGCGCGGAGAAGGCGATCGCCAAGGCGTTCATCTCCGACGAACAGGAGAACCAGCTGGGCCTCCAGGTGAAGAAGGAGCTGGAGACGAAGGAGAACATCCAATACGTGGAGGACCCCGAAGTGCTGCAGTACGTGCGCGGCATCTCCGCCCCCATCCTGGCGCAGGCCAACAAGGACCGCTCCGGGGTGAAGTGGAAGGTCAACGTCATCAACGACCCGAAGACGGTCAACGCCTTCGCCACGCCGGGCGGCTTCCTCTACGTCTACACGGGCCTGCTGCTCGCGGCGGACACCGAGGCGGAGCTGGCGGGCGTGATGGCGCACGAGGCGGGCCACGTGGTGGGCCGGCATTCCGCGCGCGCGATGGTGAACGCGTACGGCCTGCAGACCATCACCCAGGTGGCGCTGGGCCAGAACCCGGGCACCGCCGCGCAGATCGCCGCGCAGCTGGCGGGCGGCGGGCTGCAGCTGGCGCACGGGCGCAGCGAGGAGACGGAGGCCGACGAGTACGGCGCCAGGTACTCCGCCGCGGCCGGCTTTGATCCGAACGGCCTCATCGCCTTCTTCGAGAAGCTCCAGCAGATGCAGGGCACCCAGCCCTCGGTGCTCAAGTGGCTGTCCACGCACCCCACCAACGCGGACCGCATCGCGCACCTGCGGAAGATCATCGCGCAGCAGGGCCTCAAGGGCGGCCGCAACGACGCGGGCGGCCTGACGGCCATCAAGGCGAAGCTGCCCAAGTAGTCGTCTGCTTCGGAGTGCCCCGCCCGGGCCCCTTTCAGTGCACGGGCGGGTTGTCGCCTTCGTCCGGCACGAAGCCGGGAGGCTCCGGGTCCTTGCCCTCGGCCACCCGGCGCCTTCTTCGGAACAGGGCCAGCCGCGTCTTCCGGGCGCTGTTGGCGCTCTTCGCGGCGCCCGGCGTCTTCAGGGGCGGCTCCAGGGGCGCGGGCTGACCGAAGTCGCGAGCGCCCTTGGCCTTCCCCTTCACGGAGGCGTGTTCGAGGATGGCGTTGAGCTCCCCTCCGAGGATGAAGATGAGCCCGGAGAGGTAGAGCCACAGCAGCAGCACCACCACGCCACCGATGGAGCCGTAGGTGACGTCGTACTTGCCGAAGTGCTCCACGTACTGGGTGAAGCCCCAGGTGCTGCCCAGCCACGCCAGCGTGCCGAACACGGAGCCCGGGGTGATGTACTTGAAGCGCTGCTTCACGTCCGGCAGCAGGTAGTAGCAGAGCGACAGCATCAGCATCACCAGCCCCGCGGTGAACGGCCAGCGCAGCCAGGACCAGACGATGTGGAACTCGTCGATGAGCGCCAGCTTGTCCGCGGCCCACGCGCCCACGCGCCCCCCCAGGAGCAGGATGGCGAAGGACAGGGGGATGAGCAGCGTGCCCGCCAGCGTCACCGTCAGCGCCAGGGCCTGCGTCTTCCAGTAGGGCCGGGACTCCGGCACGTCGTACGCCATGTTGAGCGCCTTGCGCAGCGCATCCACGCCGCGCGAGGCCGACCACAGCGCGACGAGCAGACCCACCGTGAGCAGCTTGGGGCGCGTCTCGCCGACGATGGACGTCAGGTGCTGGCTCACCACGCCCAGCGCGTCCCCGGGCACGAGCGGACGGATGCGGTCCATCATCGCGTCCACGGCGCCGGGCGCGAACGGCAGGTACGCCACCAGCGTGACGAGGAAGAACAGGAACGGGAACAGGGAGAAGATGAAGTAGTAGGACAGCTGCGCCGCCACGTCGGTGACGGCGTCCTCTTCAATCTCCTTCCAGAAGCGCCGACCGAACTCCCTCCACGTCAGGTACTTGAGCCGTGGCAGCCCCATGTGACTCCCCCTCCGGGTCTGTTGGGGAGCCAATGTGCGAACGGTCCGGGCATTCGGCAGCAGCCAGCCAGCCGAGCGCTCGCGACGGGGACCCGGCAGTGTCGGTTGCTAGACGACGCCGGACGGCAGGTAGCGGCCCAGGAGGGGGCGCAGGCGGGAGCGCACCTCGGCGGGGATGCGCGAGCGGTCGGTGAAGATGGCCAGCGCGAGCGCGCTGTCACAGCGGCACTGGGACGCGGTGCCGGCGATGCGGGGCAGCGCGCGGCGCAACAGGGCGGCCCCGTGGGCGGTGACGGCGTCCAGGCGCTGGGCGAGCTGGGGCAGGAGGGCTTCGGGTTCCTGGCCCACGGGCTGGGGACGCCAGGAGTCGTGGTCGGTGGGCAGCGCGATGAGGGCGTAGTGCAGCTCCGCCTCGCGGGCGAGCCGCGCCTCCGGCATCGCGGTGAGACCCACGAGGTCGCAGCCCCAGGTGCGGTAGAGCTGGCTCTCCGCCTGGGTGCTGAGCGAGGGACCTTCGATGCACACGTAGGTGCCGGTGGGGTGCACCACGGTGTCACCATGGCGCGCGGCGTCGGTGAGCGTCTGGCGCAGGGTGGAGCAGAAGGGCTGGGCCAGCTCCACGTGCACGGCGACGTCGTCGTAGAAGGTGCAGGGGCGGCGGTAGGTCCGGTCGATGACCTGATCCGGCAGGGCCAGGTGGAGCGGCTGGATGTGTTCGCGCAGGCTGCCCACGGTGCCGGTGGCGAGGACGTGGGTGACGCCCAGGACCTTCAGGGCGAAGAGGTTGGCGCGGTAGGGGGAGCGGGTGGCGTTGTGGACGTGGCCCTGGCCGTGGCGGGAGACGAAGACGACGGGGACGCCGTCCAGCTCCGTGGCGATGAACGGCGAGCTGTGCGGACCGAAGGGCGTCTCGATGGTGAGGGGTTCGCCCCGGCCCTGGAGCCCCAGGGCCTGGTAGAGGGCCTGGCCCCCGATGATGCCCACCTTGACCGCCGGCATGCGTCTCCCCTCGCCCGGGCGCCGGGCGTGGGCCTGACGATATCGCGGGGCCCTCCCCCGGGAAGCGCTGAAGACTGGTAGCTTTCACATTTGCCATGCGTCTTCTTCCGCGCCTCGTCGCCCTCGCCTTCCTGCTTGGTCCCCCTGCCCTGGCCGCCCCCATCCCGCCGGGGTGCGAGGAGGACGCCATCGCGTGCAAGGAGGACTGCACCATCGAGTACGGCGGCAACGGCGCCGCCATCCGCAAGCTGACGCGCTGTTTCGAGGGCTGCACGACCCAGCGCTCCCAGTGCGCCCGGAAGTTCAACGCGGTGAACGGCCGCGCCCCGGATGCGCCCGAGGCCGCGCCCGAGCGCCGGCAGGGCAAGACGGAGGCCGCCAAGCTGCGGGAGATTGAAGAGAAGGACCGCAAGCGCGACGAGGATCCGTTCGGCGACGACGACAAGCCCGCGCGCGAGCGTCCCGCGCGCGACGCCTACGACGACCCGCCGGAGCCGCCCCCGGAGCGCAAGGGCTACCGCGCGTCGGACGAGCCGGAGAAGAAGCCCGCGAAGGGCAACCCCCGGCCGCCCGCGGTGGTTCCGGCC
>NZ_RAWI01000560.1 GCF_003612125.1 Corallococcus praedator | reverse complement strand
CCCTTCGGCGCGACCCCCACCACCCCGTGCACCGGAAACGGCCCCCGGGTGACCTGTCGTACCAGCCTGCCGGAATAGTCATACAGATAGACGTGGCGCCATCCGTCCCGCTCCGACATCCAGAGGAAGTGCTGAAGGTCCGGCAGCGGCTTCACCTGCCGGGACCACCCATCCAGCGCGAAGTCGAGCGCCCCTACGAAGCTCTCCGGGCGCTCCTCCCGCAGCACCCGGCGGCGCTTGCCCGTCGTCGGGTCCACCGCCATCAGGTCCAACCGCTTGCCATTGCGCGACAGCTCGAGCACCAACGCTTCGCTTCCGTCCGGGCGCCAGCCCGCGAACCACTCGTAGCCTTCCGTCTCCGCGCGCGGCATGGGCACCACCTGCCCCGTCTCCACCGCGACGAAATGCAGCTCCGCGCGCATCAGCGGCGTGCCCGTCTTGGCGTAGGGCGCCCAGGTCACCTTCTCCAGCGCACTTCCGTAATCGACCAGGGGAACCTGGTGCACGCCCCGCGTGTCCTCGCGCCAGACCGCGAGGAAGCGGCCCTGGGGTGACCACGCGGCTTCGGGCACGCGCCAGGCGTTGTCGTCCGTGCCGGCGCGCTCCACCCGCGTCTTCCCCTGGGCGTCCACCACCGCGAACCCCGCCTCCCGGTGCACCGCGAGGGACTTGCCATCCGGTGACCAGGCATTGCCGGGCGCGAACGACAACGCAGCCGGCTCCGTGGGAGCGAGCGCCACGACGCGGCGGTCGGACAGGCCCAACGAGAAGGCCCGACCCTGCACGGAGAAGACAATCCCTCCCGCGTCGGGCGTGAACGTGAAGGGCATGAAGCCAGACAGCGTGACCGGCTTCCCGAGCAGCTGCGTCAGCTGGGCTCGCAGCGACTCGGGGGGCAGCAGGGCCTGCTGGGTCTTGCGCTGCGCATCCACCAGGACCCAGGTGTCGCGATGCGGTTCGAGCACGGACCAGTAGACGAAGCGCTCCCCCTCCGGCAGCCAGCGGGGCGGAGCCAGCGTGTCCCGGATGCGGGCCGGCAGGTTCAGCGCCACATCGGAGAAGTCGAGCCGCTCCTGGAGCGGATCCGAAGCGTCCGCCGCCGTCGCCCTCCAGGGGAGGAACAGTCCCAGGACGAGCAACAACAGGGGCATGAAGCGCGAGCCTGGACGAAGCAGGGGAGGGTTCATGGGCAGTTCCGGAGGTGGAAAGGGACGGGACGTCAGCGCATGCTTCGCGGTGCCGGAGTCGTGACTTCGAGCAGCTCGGCCAGGGTCTTCAGGCCCCGCTCCAGCTCGGCTCGGGAGCTGGCCGCGCCCAGCGACACCCGGAGGGCATTGGGCGCGTTGCCGGGCCGGGCCGCGAACAGGTGCGCGGGGCCCAGGAGCACGTCCCGAGCGGCGGCCTGTTCCACCAGCTCCGTGGCCCTCCGGTGCTCGGGAATGGGCATCCACAGGAAGTACGCGGTGGCGTGCGCGACATACGGATGGCCCTTCAACACGGACGCCGCAAGGGACTGACGGGCCATGGCTTCGGACCTCCGTGCATCGCGGAGGGCTTCGGCCGTGCCGTCCGCGATCCATCGCGAGGCCAGCTCGCTCATCAGCGGAGAGCCGGACCAGACCGTCGCCGCCGCCGCCTGCTCCAACGCCAGGCGGGCATGGGCGGGTGCCCGGATGTAGCCGACGCGCAACGCGGGCAGGAGCGCCTTGGACAGACTCCCCAGGTGATACGTCCGCTCGGGCGCGAGCGCGGCCAGGGGCGGAGGCGCCTTCGCGACGAGTGGCGCCAGGGCCCCGTTCTCGATGAGGGCGACGTCGAACTCACGGCAGACCTCCAGGACGGCCTGCCTGCGCTGCAACGGCATGATCGCCGTGGTCGGATTGTGGTTCGTCGGCGTGCAGTAGAGCACCCGGGCCCCGCTCTTCCGGCAGGCCTCCGCGAGCGCCTCCGGGATGAGCCCGTCCGCGTCGAGCGCCACCGGGTGCGTGGGCAGCCGGAGCCACTCCGCCGCGGCGAGCGCTCCTGGATACGTGACGTCCTCCACCAGCACGCCCTCGGGTGTCGCCAGCAGCGACAACAGCATCAGGGTCGCGTGCTGCGCACCGCCGCACACGGTGACCTCTGCCTCGGAGGCGGGCACGCCCGCGAGCCCGAGCCAGCGCGCCCCCGCCGCCCGCTGCGACTCGGAACCCCCGTGCGATTGATATCCACTGAGCGCGGTCAGGTCCGCGCGCTCCCCCAATTGCTTGAGCGCGGCGGCGAGCGCGAGGTGTCCCAGGTCCCCCGGCACGATGGGCACCGCCGTGGGCCCCAGGTCGATGCGCGTCCGGTCCAACTGGGGCGAGTAGCGCTCCATCTCCGTGAGGTCGCGCACGAACGTCCCGTTCCCCACCTGCGCGCGGATGAGCCCCCGACGCTCCGCTTCGGCATAGGCCCGCGTCACCGTTCCCAGCGACGCACCCACCGTGACCGCCAGCTCCCGGTGGGTCGGCAGCCGGTCCCCGGCCCTCAGCCGTCCGGCGCTGATGTCCGCCGCGAGGGCGTCGACGAGCGCCGCGTACAACGGCCCATCGGACCGTTTCAGGCGCGGCTTCCAGGGGGCGCGGGTCATGAAGCTCCTTCGCGGCTCCGGCATCCCCGCCGGAGTCCAGGTGTCATGGGACGTGAAGACGATTGTACCATGACAATTACCGGAGTGTACCGGGGCCCTGCGCCGGAAGCCCTTCCTGTCGGTGGTGAGGCTGCGCCGGGGCTCAGTCCTCCGTGAGGAGGAGGCTCCAGAGCAGCACCTTCTTCTTGCCGGGAGGCCGGTGCAGACAGCGGACCGGGCCGTCCTGGGACGCGACGAACACGATGGCGCCGGAGTGCTGGTTGGCGAAGACGGCGGCGGCGCGGTGACGCGAACCGTGCTGGCTGATGGGGTAGTGCGGCCCGGGGCGTCCCTGGAGCGTGCGCGCCTCGAACACCTGTGGCGGGCCGCTGCGCGGGATGGCGATCTGATACCCCGCGCAGACCACCTCCAGCTCCGGCCCCAGCACCAGCGCGTTGTCCACCGCGGTGAGCTGGCCAATGCTCTCCACCAGCGCCTGGAAGTCGCTCTCCGTCACCTTGTCGTCGTGCTCGGCGGCGGCCTTCTTCAGCTCCGGGTCCTCGGGCGGTTCGGCTTCCGAGACGGTCCGACCGGACTCCGCGCGCCAGGCGCCGTTGATGAGGTCCGCTCTGGCCTGGACGAAGCGCTGCAACCGCTCGCGCAGCAGCGAGCCCTGCCCGGGCGGCAGGCTGTACTTGCCTCGCGTGCGGAAGCGGTCCAGGTCGTGCTGCTTGGGCAGGAACGCAATCAACCCGCCGTGGTGCAGTCCGCCCATCTTCCGGATGAGGCCGTGCACCGCGTTGGACACGTACCACTCGCGGTTGCCGCCCATCAGCGGCTGCACCTTGGGCAGCGACTCCACCAGCGTGGCGCAATGCTCCATCAACGCCGAGCGCACCGCGCTGTCCTCGTGGAAGAGCAGGTCGTGCAGGGCCACGCGCCGGCCCGGCGGCACCGGTGCTCCCTGCTCGTAGCGGAACACCTCGCGGCC
Organism: Corallococcus praedator; assembly: GCF_003612125.1. Taxonomy (GTDB): domain Bacteria; phylum Myxococcota; class Myxococcia; order Myxococcales; family Myxococcaceae; genus Corallococcus; species Corallococcus praedator. Next base: position 1,209 of record NZ_RAWI01000560.1, on the reverse strand, counting down.
CTGCGTGCTCACCACCAGGTGGCCCGGTTCAGGCGCGTGGAGGATGAAGACGTCCTCTTCTCCCTCCGCGTGGAACTCCGTGTACTCCACCCGCCGCGCCAGCCCCTGGATGCGCAGCTTGCCTTCGCGAGGCCCCACGACCACCGCCGTGCGCGGCAGGTGCGCGGCGGGCGCCAGCTTCACCAGCGCCTCCACGCTGAAGTCGGTGATGCTCGACTTGGGCTCCAGGGGCAGCGTCTCCCACGCCTGCCGGTGGCCCCTCACACCGCCGATGAAGACCGTCTCCCGCACCGCCTGAAGGCCCGGCAGGCCCTGCGCGTGGTAGGCGATGCGCACGCGCGTGGCCTCGCCCTCCTCCCGGCCCAGGCTCGCGAAGAACACCGTGTCCGCCAGGACGACCAGCAGGCGCAACGTCGGCTCGGCCACGGGCGTCTTGGCGAACTGGCGCAGCCAGCTGCGCAGGGCTTCTCCGGGGTATTGCAGGCCGGGCTCATCCATCGGGCGCGCAGCATACCCACGCCTCATGGCTTCCCGGGGGAAGTCGCGTCACTGCCGCATCGCGGCGTCGGCTTTCCATCCTCGCGCCGCGAACCCGGCCTGTAGCACTGCCCGGGACAGGGAGGGGACGAAGGGATTGTCCGGATCAGGCGACGTCCCCAGGGTTCCCCCAGCCTCCAGGAGAACCCGCCATGCGCCTCCGGTTCCTGACCGCCTCCTGGCTTGCCTTCGCCATGCCGCCGTCCGCAAGCGCGGCGCCATCCCCGTCGCGCATTCCCGGCCACGCGAAGCACCAGGAACTCACATGGATGATGACTGGACTCACGCCGCCGGAGGCGCCTACTCCTCGATGAACGCCTGGAGCGTGCCGAACCGCTCCACGCCCTGATCCAACGCCGAGCGCACCGCGTGCAACAGCGCCCCATCCGACATGCGCCGCACCAGGACGATGCGGGGCGCGACGAAGGACGGTGAGCCCCCCAGCCGCGCCTCCAGCGCCTCCAGGGTCTGCACGGTGAGGACGAAGCGACGTCCGTCGCGCAGCCGCACCTCCACGTCACGGGAGCCCTCGAAGGGCAGGTCCGGGTCGTCCGCGACCAGCAGGGAGGCGATCCGCTCGTCCTCGGTGTCGATGGACCGCATGCTTGGCCGCTCCCGTGAAGCTCGTCGCATGTCCGGGAGGGTGGGGACCCCCACCCGCGCCTACAACCC
>NZ_RAWI01000055.1 GCF_003612125.1 Corallococcus praedator | reverse complement strand
TCCCACGCCCGCCCCGGTCGCCGCCCGAGTCCCGGCCACCACCGCGCCCATCGGCGGTGGAGGGTTGCCCACGACCGCCCCGCTGTCCCCGGCCGCCGCGGCGCGCAGTCCCGGCAAGGGAGACCCGTTCGGGGAGCCCGCCGAGCCCCGGTTGCCCATGGGTGGCTCGCCCGAGGACAAGTTGGAGTTCTTCCGGGGCATCCTGAAGCAGAAGACGGAGACGCTGGCCCGGGCGCGCGCGTTGTACGCGGAGCGCGAGGCGGAGCTGGCCCCCCTGCGCGCGGCGCTGGAGAAGGCGAAGAAGGACGCGGGCGCGGCGGGAACGCCCGCCCGGAGCGCCCAGGAGGAGCAGCGCGCGCAGCTGGCCCAGGCGAAGATCGCCGCGCTGGAGGCGGAGCTGGCCGCGTCGGAAGCGGACCGCCGGGACCTCACGCGCGCGCTGGCGGAGGTGGAGTCGGAGGTCCCCCGGCTGACGGAGGAGCTCCAGGTCGAACGCGAATCGCGCGGGTCGATGGCGGAGGAGCTGGTCGGCGCCAAGGAGGCGCTGGGGCTCGCGCAGGACCGGGTGGCGGAGCTGGCCGCCGGCAAGTCGGAGGCGCAGGGCGCGCTGGAGGCCGTCCAGGAGCAGTACCAGTCGGTCCTCGGGGACGTGGAGCGGCTGACCGCGGAGGTCCAGGCGCTCACCGCCGAGCGCGACGCGCTGACCCTGCGGGGCAGCCAGTTGGAGGCGGCGCTCGCGGAGGCGCAGGGCTCGCTGGGCACGCTGGAGAGCGAGAGCGACTGGTCGCGCAGCTCGTTGGAGGAGGCGCACAACCACGCGAAGCTGCTGGAGGGCGAGCGGGACGCCGCGCGCCGGCAGCTCGCGGTGGTGGAGGACGGACTGCGCTCGCTCCAGACGCACGTGACGGAGCTGGAGCGGACGCTCGCGCTGAAGGACGCGGACGCGGTGGGACTGCGCGCCGCGCTCACCGCGCGCACGGCGGAGGCCGCGGAGCTGCCCTCGCTCAGAAGCGCCCTGGAAGGCCGTGCCGGAGAGGCAGGCCAGGCGCAGGCGCGCGTCCGCGCGCTGGAAGCGGAGCTGGCCCAGGCGAAGGAAGGGTCGCGCGCGGAGGTGGAGGCCGCGGAAGTCCGCGTGCGGATGGCCGAGTCGGACCTGGCCTCGCTCCGCGAGGTGCTGGAGGCGGCCGAGGTCGAACAGGTGTCGCTGCGCGACCGGATGGAGTCGGACGCGGCGGCGCTCGGCGAGGCGGTGCACGACGCCGAGGCGCGGGTCCACGACGCCGAAGCCCGGGTGCAGGCCGCCGAGGCGAAGGTGGCGGAGCTGACGGCGCAGATGACGGCCGCGCAGGCCGGTGACGAAGCCCATCAGCAGCAGCTCGCCGCGTTGGATCGCAAGCTGGCCACCACCCAGGCGGAGCGCGTCGGCTTCTCCGCGCGCGTGTCCATGCTGGAAACGGCCGTGGGCCAGCGCGACGCGGAGCTGCAGCGCCTGCAGGCCCAGGTCGCGAAGGCGCAGGAGGAGCTGGCGCTGGAGCGGGCCCGGCGCGAAGCGGTGGAAGCCGAGGCCGCGGACGCCCGGGTGAACGCCGCGGAGGCCGAGGCCCGCGTGGATGCGCTGGCGGCGGGGCAGGGTGGACAGCGCGAGGAGCTGACCGCCCTCACCGAGCAGTTGGAGGCGGCCCGCGCGGAAGCGGACAAGGTGGACCGACTCCAGCAGCGCGTGAAGATGGTGGAAGGCGCCCTGGAAGCCTCCGAGTCCAAGCGCCGCGTCGCCGAAACGCAGGCGGCCCGGGTGAAGGACCTGGACGCGAAGCTCGCGCAGGCCAACACCGCGCTGCAGGCGGAGCAGGCCGCGAAGGCCGCATTGGATGCGAAGCTCGCGCAGGCCAACGCCGCGCAGGCCCAGGCCGGGGGCGCGCAGCAGACGGAGCGGGCCTCGCTGGAGGCCCAGCTCGCGCAGGCCCAGGCGGCGTTGCAGGCGGAGCAGGCGACCCGGCAACTGCTTGAAGCCCAGCTGGAGGAGGCTCCTGCGGCGGGCGCCTCGGACGCGCCCGCCGAATGGGCGCAGGAGCGCGAGCAGCTCAAGGCGGACATCGCCTCCATGAAGCGCAAGCTGATGGCGGCCGAGGCGGCGCTCGAATCGGCCGCCAGCGCCAAGGCGAAGGTGGCGAGGCTGGAAGCGCAATTGAAGGCCCTGAAGTAGAGGTTCCACCTCCATGTCCTTCGCCGCGCCCACGGATCCGCTGACGGGGATGCAGGCGGCCCGCTTCGGGCTGTACCTGCACTTCCCGTACTGTCTGGCCAAGTGCCCCTACTGCGACTTCGCGGTGGCGGTGGCGCGCCAGGTGCCGGAGGAGCGGTACGCGAACGCGGTGCTGGCGGAGCTGGACGCACGCCTGTCCGCCGACCCGGCGCTGCGCACGAAGCCGTTGGAGTCGCTCTTCCTGGGCGGGGGCACGCCGTCCCTGTGGCACCCGCGCTACGTGGCGCGGGTGCTGGAGGGCATCGCCGCGCGGATGTCCCTGGCGCCGGGCCTGGAGGTGTCGCTGGAGGGCAACCCGGAGCGCGCGGACGCGGAGCGCTTCGCCGGCTACCGCGCCGCGGGCATCAACCGGCTGTCGCTGGGCGTGCAGTCCTTCCAGCCGCAGACGCTGAAGGCGCTGGGCCGCGCGCACGACGCGGCCATGGTGGAGGGCGCGGTGGCGGCGGCGCGCGAGGCGGGCTTCCCGGTGGTGGCGTTGGACTTCATCTACGGCGTGCACGGCCAGACGCGCGAGCAGGTGGAGGCGGACGCGCTCAGGGCGGTGGCGCTCCAGCCGGAGCACCTGTCCACCTACGCGCTCACGGTGGAGCGCGAGGTGCTGGCGGAGGACACGCCGCTGTCCAAGCAACTGGCGCGCGGGGAGCTCTCGCTGCCGGAGGACGACGACGTGGTGGCCATGGCCCGCACGGTGCGCGACGTGTACGGCGCCCACGGCCTTGCCCGCTACGAGGTGTCCAACCACGCGCGCCCCGGCCTCAGCTCCCGGCACAACGCGCTGTACTGGACCGGCGGCGAGTACCTGGCGCTGGGCGTGGGGGCCACGGGGATGCTGCTGTCGCCCCAGGCCCACCGCTACGTCAACCTGCGCAGCCCGGAGGCGTACCTGCGCGCGGTGGAGGAGGGCCGGGTGCCGGAGGCGAACCGCGAGGACCTGGGCCCGGAGGAACTCTTCGCCGAGCGACTGAGCATGGGCCTGCGCCTGGTGTCGGGGGTGGACTGGGAGGCCGTGTGTGAGCGATACGGCCAGCCCGTGGAGTCCCGGCGCGCGGAAGTCGAGCGGCTGGTGGCCCATGGCTTCGCCACGCGCAACGGGCCCAGGCTGGCCCTGACGGAGCGGGGCGCGGACGTGCACAGCGCCATCTGTGCGCGGCTGCTCTAAGGGCGACCGCTGGGAAGCGGGAGCGACGGATTGAGGAAGGACGTTCGACCGTGCTGACCAAGTGGTTGTTGTGGATGGGCCTCACGCTGCTGACGGGCAGCCCGCTCATGTCCCTTGCCCTGCTGGCCGTGCTGCTCTTCGCGGCGGACCGCTTCACGCTCCAGGTGCTGCCCAGCCCGGTGCGCGTCCTGAAGAAGTGGCAGCGCGCCGGACAACTGGCCGGCACCATCCTCACCAACACCCACGACCGCCGCGCTCGCGCGGAGCTGGCCGACATCCGCCTGGGCCAGAAGCGCTACCAGGAAGCGGTGGACCTGCTGCGCCCCAACCTGGACGCGGGCGACGACGACGTGGACACGCTCTTCCTGCTGGGCGTGGCCTACCTGGGCGCGGGCGAAGCGCCCAAGGGCGAGCTGCTGCTCGACGAGGCCGCCCGCCTGGACGCCGACTACCGCCAGGGCGCCATCGACCTGGAGCGCGGCCGCTTCCGCCTCCAGCACGGCGACCTCAAGGGCGCGCGCGAGGCCCTGGAGCGCTTCCTCCAGGTGCGTCAGGGCTCGGTGGAGGGCCGCGTGCTGCTGTCGCGCGTGCTGGCGAAGGAAGGCCTCGTGGCGGAGGCGAAGGCGATGCGCGACGCCGCCTGGCGCGAGTACACCGTGGCGCCCCGCTTCCAGCGCCGCCGCGACCGCTGGTGGGCCTACCGGGCGCGCCCGTCCCGCCCGCTGACGTACGCCGCCGTGGCGCTGGTGATGATGGGCGTGGGGGCCTACGTGACCCGCCAACTGCCCCTGCACGACGTGGCGCCGCGCTACGGCTATGATGAGCCCTACGCTGCGGATGACCCGGGCGGGGACGACGCGGAGTAGTCCGCACAAGCCCGCGCCGGGCCCTTCGCCCGACCCGAGGCCCAGGCTCCTGAGCATGTTCCCTCCGCCGTCCCAGGTGCTGCGCCAGCGGGAGGGAATGCTGGCGGATACGCCCTTCCCGCTGCTCTTGCACGCGCTGATGGTGGAGGAGCGCACCTGCACGCTGGAGCTGAAGGTGCGCCAGCGCGAGAAGCGCATCACCTTCGAGGACGGCGCGCCGGTGGCGTGCCACTCCAACCTCCTGCACGAGACGCTGGGCAAGTACCTGGTGGAGAAGGGCCGCCTGGCGGAAGCCGACTACCAGAAGGCCCTGGCGGAGAGCGTGTCCTCCGGCCTGCAGATGGGCGCGCTGCTCGTGCAGAAGGCGCTCATCAGCCCCTTCGACCTCTACAAGCAACTGCAGGCGAACCTGGCGCACAAGCTGCTGGACTGCTTCCGCTGGACGGACGCGCGCTACCGGCTCATCTCGGACGTGGAGGCGCCGGACGCCACCGTGCGCGCCAACAGCGCGCAGCTCATCCTCACCGGCGTCTCCACCCAGCTTCCCTTCGACGCCGTCGCCACGCACTTCACCTTCACCGACGACCGGCGCTTCGGGCAGATGCCCGGCGTGGAGTCCGCGCCCAAGCTGTCATCCAAGGACGCGCGCCTCTTCCAGGCCCTGCGCCAGCGGCCCACCTTCAACGAGCTGCTGGAGCGCACCGGCTTCGACATGGAGTCCGTGCTGCGCCGCCTCTACGCCCTGTGCCTGCTGGGCGTGGCGGGCTTCGTGGAGGACGTGGATCAGCGGGCCGCGGAGGTCGCCGCGAAGGCCCCGCCCGTGGCCACCCCCACCGGCACGTCCTACTCGGATGAGGACGAGGGCGCGCGCAACGCCCTGGTGGGCGCGTTCCTCTCCCACCGGAGCCAGGACCCTTTCGCGCTCCTGGACGTGCCGGAGGACGTGCAGCCGGTGGCGCTGCGCAAGGCATTCCTCGCCGCCGCGGACCGGTTCGCCCCGCTGCGCTTCCTGACCCCGGAGCTGAAGGACAAGGCGGAAGGGCTGCTCGCCGCCTATGCGCGGGCCTACGGCGCGCTGTCGGAGCCGGAGCAGAACGCGCTGTGGAAGAAGCGCCGGCAGGCCCAGCGGGAGAAGGCCCGGGGCACCGGCCGGCCCACGGCGGCCGAACAGTTCCGCATCCGCACGGACCTGCTGGACGCGACCACCCAGTTCGACGAGGCGAAGCGGCGCCTGGAGGCGCGCAACTTCGCGGGCGCCTTCGAGTACTTCGAGTACGCCTGCGACATCGACCCCCGGCCGCTCTACCAGGCCTGGCGCGCCTGGGCGCGCTACCTGATGAAGCCGGAGGCCCACGGCCGGCTCGTGCTCCAGGAGCTCCAGGAGCTGGTGCGCCAGGAGCCCGGTCTGGAGGAGGGCTGGGCCTTCCTGGGGGACGTGGCCCGGGGCGAGGGCCAGTGGGCGCTCGCGGAGGACGCGCTGCGCAAGGCCTTCAAGTTGAACCCCCAGCAGCGCCGCTACGTGGCGCTCATCCAGGACATCGCCCGGAAGCGGTGAAGGGAGGCCGCGCGATGGGCGACAGGCTCCCCCTCACCTGCACGGACTACTTGTTCGGAAGCGCCGCGATGAAGTCCCGCTCCGCCTGGGTCAGCGCCTTGTCGTGGGTCAGGTTCCACACGATGTTCTGCAGCTGCGTCACCGCGCCGCCCGTCACGGGCAGCTTCTTGCTCGCCAGCAGCGCGAACAGCTCCTTGAAGTCGGTGTACTGGGTGACGGGCCCCTTGCTGAACAGGTCGGTGATGCCGTTGCCCGAACGGGTGTCGTTGAGGCAGTAGCCCTTGATGGGCGCGAAGAGGTACTGCTCGGAAGGCACCTCCAGCGTCAGGCCCTGCACCAGCATGCCGTGCTGCACCTTGTCGCTCGACGAGATGAAGACGAGGCCCGGCGGCAGGTCCACGTCGATCCGCTGGCGGGTGGTGTTCCGGAACTTCAGGCACAGCCGGATGAGGTCCCCGCTGCCCTGGGGGGCCACCGCCGTCTCGTCCTCTTCGCGCTTGCAGGAGCCGTCCGGGTCGAACGGGTTGAAGCCGGTGATGGGCTCCTCCAACTCGATGCCCTCGGGCAGGGTGAACGGGAGACCCTCAGGCGCCTTGTCGCTGTTGGCGAACCCCGGGCGGTCGGTCTGCTCGGTGGGGTCCTCGTCCTCGCCGGGCTCCTCCTCGTCCTCCCCGCAGCCGCTGCACGCCGCCAGCAGCACCCCCGCCACCAACCCCGCCAGCCGCGCCTTGTGCCAGTTCATCATCCTGCTCCTTGCATGAAGGGTCCTTTTGCCTGCCAAGCATGAGGCTGGACACCCGTCAAGTTCCCACTGGAGGACCCCGGGGCGGGATGTCCGCCAGCATGGATCCGGGTACGCCCTCCCGTCCACTTGGCGGATTCCGCCGGGGGCCTTCCGGGGGCAAGGTAGCGGCCAGTCATGAGAGTCGGTAAGACTCCCACTTCATGCGCACCCAGGGGCCTTTCATGCGGGACAGACGCGAATCCGGGCAGGTGGCGGTCGAGACGGCCATCGTGCTGCCGATGTTCGTGTTCCTGATCCTGGGAACACTCCAGCTCGGGATGATGCACCAAGCGCGGCTGATGACGAAGTACGCCGCCTACAAGGCGGTGCGCGCGGGCGCCCTGCACAACGCCAACGTCAAGCAGATGGAGAGCGCGGCCATCGCCGTGCTCCTGCCCCTCATCAGCAGCTCCTCGGGCGGCGGCGGCGAGACCATCAAGGCCATCGAGAGCGCGACCGACTTCCAGATGAAGTTCGCGTGGGCGTCCAAGAACAAGATGATGGACGCGGGCGGCCTGAAGTACGCGGACGTCACCATCTGCGGCCCGCTGCGCGACGAGATGGGCGCGACCTCCGGCGAACTGGACTTCGACAACCCCTCGAAGATCACGTCCACCGGCGACTGGGCCCAGAGCCAGCGCTCCAAGCTGCGCATCCAGGTGACGTTCAACTACCGGCTGCCCATCCCGTTCGCGGACATGGTCATCTACAACATCGCCCGGAAGAAGGAGATGCCCTTCGTCCTGCGCCTGGGCAACGGCACGGACACGAAGGAGTACGTCACGGACCGGGAGATGCTGGGGAGCGCTGGCAAGTACGACGCCGCGGCCCAGAACTCGGTCTACATCCTCCCCATCCGCGCGACGTACACCATGCGCATGCAGTCCAATTTCTACCTGGGCGCCAACCCCCTGCCGGACACGAACAAGTGCGTCTTCTCGTTCGAGACCCTGCAGTAACCGGAGTAGCCAATGCCTGAAATCTCGCGCCGCCGCCGTTCCCGTGGCCAGTCAATGGTGCTGGCCTGCCTGTCCTTCCTGACGCTGGCCCTGATGGTGACGTTGAGCTTCAACCTCACCCACGCGCTGCGCAACAAGATGGGCCTCCAGCAGCACAGCGACACCATGGCCTACTCCATGGCCGTGATGGAGGCTCGCGCCCTGAACTACTACGCGGTCAGCAACCGCTCCATCGCCGCCTCCTACGTGGCGATGGCCAGCATGCACGCGTACATGTCCACGGCCAGCCTCACGCGTGAGATGTTGAAGGCGTCCCAGACGAACTTCTACATCATCATGGCGATGGAGTTCGCGCAGTGCGCCTGCTGGACGTGCATCAAGCACTGCATCCACGGCATCCAGGCGCTGAAGGTCGCGAACAAGTACTCCAAGAAGGCGAACAGCTACGCCAGCGACATCAAGGACGTGGAGGACAGCTTCAACCAGACCATCAAGGCCCTGGACACCATCGTGGAGTCGGTCCACGCCTCGCAGGTCGCCGCCCATACCAAGACGGCGCTGGCCATCCAGAACGGCAGCGGCAGCGGCCTGGACAAGCTGACGGACTGGAACTCCAAGGGCGCGTCCACCGTGGCCTCTGGCGTGGGCGGCCTCAACGCCAACGAGTTCAACTGCGCCGTGGACGGCCTGCCGTGCATGGGCGGCGGCTCGAACTCGGCGGCCATCGCGCACTCGAAGACGATGACGGACATCGCCAACGCCAGCCGCCCCGGCTGGACGGCCAACCGTGACGCGGGCGGCATCCCCGCGCCCTACTACCTGCACCCCAGCTTCCTCAACGAGCTGATGAGCGACATCCCCGGCGAGGGCCTGCACCTGCCCCTGCCGACGATGAAGGGCTCCGCCGGTGTCGGCGCCAAGAAGGGCGACTGGGCTCCTCCCGGACAGGTGGGCACCAAGGGCAGCACGGTGGTCTCCCGCGACGAGGGCGGCGCCATGTTCAACCAGTGGAAGGACGGCATCGCGCCGTACATGCCCTTCGACGCGGAGATCTGGAGCGACTCCAACGGCGGCGGTCACAACCCCAAGCAGGCGCACTCCGGCAAGCACGACTTCGACGGCATCGCGACGAAGACGGGCCTGGGCTGCGTGATGACGGGCAACTGCTTCATGAAGTTCCGCGGCAACGCGCAGGCGGACAACGACTTCGGCCAGCCCCGCTCCTACAGCTACGTCACGCGCACGCTGCGCTCGGGCAACGCCAGCCAGGCGCCCTGGGAGCTCAACAGCTCCGCCACGCTCAACTTCACGCACGGCGAGCAGGGCACCGCGAAGCTGACGCTCGCGGCCGACGAAGGCGCCGCGCTGTCCAAGGCGCTGGTCTACTACCACCGGCTGGGCGCCAACGGCTGGCGCGAAGCGCCCAACCTCTTCAGCCCGTTCTGGCGCGCGAAGCTGCACCCGTTCACGGGGCAGGAGGCCGCCAAGGTGCTGGGCGCCGCCGGCAGCGCCGATTCCGCCCAACTCGCCGCCACCCCGGAGCTGAGCCTGTGAGCCCTTCTCTTCGCCGTCCTGCCTCCCGCGGTGCAGCCTCCGTGGAGATGGCCCTGAGCATGCTGGTCTTCATCCCGGTGTTCCTCTACGCGCTCTTCCTGGACGACCTCCTGCGCTTCGCGCTGGACGCCCAGGAGGCCGCGGTGGCCACCGTCTGGGATTACACCGTCCAGGACTGGGCCGAGCCCGACAAGCAGGGCGAGTACGGCGGCTTCAGCCAGGTCCAGGGCTACGCGCGCCTGATGTACTGCGACCACGAGTCCGGCGTGGACAGCTACGACGACGTGGACTTCGACTGCAAGGGCGAGCAGCACCACGAGCACGCCGCCCTCACGTCCCATCCGTGCTGGCTCAACACCGGGGCCCAGCAGGTGGAGTGCCAGGCGCCGGACAAGCAGGTCGGCAGGCTGGGTGTCCCCATCCACAACGGCTACTTCGATGACTACAACAACGGCGGCCTCATCCGGTGCTCGGCCCGCATCGGCGTGCAGAACTACATGCTGCCGCAGACGCTGTTCCCGGAGTTCTCCAAGGAGGACCTGGCCAAGGAGCAGCAGGAGGGCAGCATCCACGGCAACGCCCAGGCCGGCGACCAGGACATGCAGAAGACCTACCTGATGCCCACCGAGCAGATGTCCATCCTCACGGACACCTGGGCCATCAACGACGACGTGACCATCGAGCCCGGGGACAAGAGCGGCGGGGACAAGGGCGGCGAGCACTTCTACAAGGAAGTGAAGAGCGTCTATCAGGACACCGCCAACCTCGGTTACCCGATGCTGATGGCGTCCTCGGCCCAGTTCTTCAGCCAGGCCATGAGCAAGCAGCTGCTGAGCCCGTTGCAGGTGGGCACCCTCATCGCGGGCGACTCCGACTCCCCCATCAAGGGAGACAACCCCAAGTCGCCCAACGTCTCCATCAAGCCGTTCACGAACGGGATGCAGACGCCCAGCCAGAAGGTGGAGCAGGCGGGGCAGAACCGGTACTTCTACAACAGCGAGTGGCGCGACTGGGACAAGAACAACCCCCAGCAGAGCTACGGCAACCGCGGCGTCTCCTACATGGGCTGCAAGCAGCCTGAAAGCTGCTGATGTCGCTGCGTTCGTCGTGGGTGTTCCGCATCGGTGGGGGCCTGCTGGGCCTCGCCGTGATTGGCGGACTGCTGGGAGCGGCCCTGGAGGACGTCGTCTACCGCGACGCCCCCACGCCGCTGGAGGTGGTGCAGGCGAAGGCCGAACAGGAACTGGCCCAGCCTCCTCCCAGCACCAAGCGCTCCGCCTTCGAAGAGGCCATCCTCGCGCGCGCCCTGGTGCACTTCCCGCCCTACCCGAACGCGTCCGGCCGTCCGGAGGTGCTCGCCGCGGACTACCTGGGCCCGGACGTGCCCATCGCGGTGGCGTGGTTCTCCACCCAGGACCCGCCGCAGAAGGTGCTCCTGCACTACCGGCAGGTGCTGCGCGACGCGGGGCTGCCGGTGCTGGGGCACGAGTTCAGCGCCTACGGCGGCTACGTGGGCTACTGGAGCCCCGCCACCAAGGAGATGCGGATGGTCTCCGTGCTGTACCAGGGCGGCGAAACGCTGGTGTTCGTCTCCGCGGGAGAGGTGGCCAAGGCCCTGGAGAGCGCGTCCGCGCCGCCCCGGTGGTTGCCCCTGCCGGCGGGCGCGGACAAGCCCCAGGTCATCACCCTCCAGCTGGAAGGCGTGACCCAGTTCCTGGTGGCCGGGACGTCGCCCACGGGCAGCCTGGCGGAGGTGGAGGCGGACTGGCGCCGGGCCATGGCCGCGCAGGGCTGGGAAGCAGGCCCGTCCTCCGAAGCAGGGCCCAATGCCCGGGGCTTCGAGGTGGGGCATGATGGCCTCAACGGACAGGCCATGCTGAAGCAGTCCTCGTCCGAGGGCGTGGTGGAGTTCAACTTGTCGGTGATGCGGCGGATGAAGCCGGCGCCCTGAGCGGGTGCGGAGGAGACGTGACGATGCGGCGGATGACGGGAATGGGACTCTGGGCGCTTCTGACCTTCGCGACGGTGGGCACCCCTGCGCTCGCGAGCAGCCCCGCCTGTTACAGGTCGTGCGAACAGGACGCCAAGCAGTGCAAGGACATCTGCACCAAGCACGCGGGCTCCGTCGTCGGCAAGTGCAGCACGGCCTGCGTCGAAGAGAAGAACAGCTGCATGGACGAGTGCAAGAACGAGGGCCGTGGCTCCCGCCAGTCGAACACGTCCCGCGAGAAGGAGGCGGCCCATGAAGAAGAAGAGTAGGGCGACGCGGCGGAGGGCTTCGCGCCTCCAGCATCAGCGGCGCCAGCGGGGTCAGGCGATGTCCGAGTACGCCGTCGTGTCGGGCGCGCTCCTGGGCTTCACCGTGCTGGGCTGGCCGTTCCTCGTCAGCCTGCTGGACGGCCTGCACAAGTACTTCCACTCCATCTACTACGTCATCCAGTCCCCCATCCCCTGAGTCGCTGAGTCAGGGGAGGACCCCGGGCCTTCACGGCCCGGGGGACGGATGCGGAAGCTTCAGGGCTTCACGGTGGTGACGAACACCGCCTTGCCGCCTTCGACCTTCATCACCACGGCCTGCTTCACCGCGTCGCGGTTGGCGTCCAGGTTGATGGTGCCCGCGACCCCCGGAAAGTCCTTCGTCGCGGCGATGGCGTCGCGGATGGCGGGCCCGGAGGTGTCCGGCGCGCGCTTCATCGCATCCACCAGCAGCCGCGCGGCGTCGTACGCCAGCACCGCTACGCTGTCCGGCACCGCGCCGTAGGCGCCCTTGTACTTCTTGAGGAAGTTCTGGACGACGGGGTCCGGGTTGTCCGGCGAGTAGTGGTTGGAGAAGTAGCTGCCCTCCAGCGCGGATCCGCCCAGCTCGAAGAGCTTGTCGGAGTCCCACCCGTCACCGCCCAGCAGCGGAACGCGCAGGCCCACCTCGCGCGCCTGCCTCGCGATGATGCCCACGTCCGTGTAGTAGCCGGGCACGAACACGGCCTCCGGCTTGCGGTTCTTGATGGCGGTCAGCTGCGCGCGGAAGTCCGTGTCGCCCTTGGAGTAGCTCTCCTGGGTGAGCACCTCCCCGCCGAACGCCTTGAACTTCTCGTTGAACACCTCCGCCAGGCCCACGGAGAAGGCGCTCTTGTTGTCCACGAGCATCGCCACCTTGGACAGCTTCAGGTTCTCCCGCGCGAACTTCGCCATCACCAGGCCCTGGAACGGGTCGATGAAGCAGACGCGGAAGATGTAGTCGCCCTTCTTCGTCACCTCCGGGCTGGTGGACGTGGGGGTGATCATGGGCACGCGCCCGGCCTGCGCCTTGTCCGCCATGGCCATGGACACGGAGGACGCGGCCTCACCCAACAGCGCCACCACCTTGTCCTGCGCGATGAGCCGCGTGGCGGCCTGGGCGCCCTCTTCAGGACGGCCCTGGCTGTCGTAGACGCGCACCACCAGCTTCTGGCCCCTCACGCCGCCCGCGGCGTTGGCCTCCTGCAGCGCCAGGTCGATGCCGTTGCGCGCGGAGATGCCGAAGGTGGCCTCGGAGCCGGTGAGGCTGCCCACCTCGCCGATGAGGATGCTCCCCTCCGGCGGAGGACCCGACGGGGCGGTGGTGGCCTTCGCGTCCTGGGACGTGGGGGCGGGTGCGGGCGCGGCGGACTTCTTCTCACAGCCCACCAGGGCCAGGGCCAGCGCGGTGAGCACAAGGGGCAGGGGATGGCGCATCAGGGGGGCTCCTCGACCGGAAAGCGGACGGCCGCACCCTAGCTTGACCGGTGGAGCGCGGCGAACCCGCACGGCACGTCGGTGTGCGCTCCCCACCCTGGCGGCCCTCCCGGCAGGGACAGGGGAGCGCCCCTGATTTGAATGTGGACTGAATAGGTCCAGATTACGTAAGAGGCCGTCGGGCATCGGGCCCGCGACGCCACGGCAGGCACAGGAGAGACCCCCACTCATGCTCCGGATGAGCAAGATGACCGACTACGGCATCGTGCTGATGGCCGAGCTGGCACGCGCGGACGGGGACACCCGGACCACGCGCGAGCTGGCGGCACGCACGCGTGTCTCCCTTCCTTCCGCGAGCAAGGTGCTCAAGGGCCTGCTGCAGGCGGGGCTGGTGGTGTCCCACCGGGGCGCCAGCGGCGGCTACGGCCTGGCGCGTCCCGCGGAGGCCATCTCCCTGGCGGAGCTGGTCAGCGCGCTGGAGGGCCCGGTGGCCCTCACCGAGTGTGGCCAGCACACCGCGCCCGCCGTGCCTTGTGAGCTGGAGTCCGTCTGCCAGGTGCGAGGCCACTGGCGGCTCATCAATCAAGCCATCCAGGAAGCGCTGGGGAAGCTGACGTTGGCGGACCTGCGCGCGCCGGCTCCCCGCATGCCGGAGCGGCTGGTGGGCCTGGGCCTGCCGGCGGGGGCCACCGGTGTGAGCGGATCCGTGAACAGCGCCCTTCCTCCTTCCGCGACGGGAGTCCGGTCATGAGCAGCACCGAAACCCTCCAGGAGCTCACCCGCAAGGGCTATCAGGCAGGCTTCGTCACGCAGGTGGAGTCGGACACGCTGCCGCCCGGCCTGGACGAGGACGTCATCCGCCTGCTGTCGCGCAAGAAGGGCGAGCCGGGCTTCATGCTCGACTGGCGCCTGAAGGCCTACCGGCACTGGCTGACCCTGCGCGAGCCCACGTGGCAGGCGGTGAAGTACAACCCCATCGACTACCAGGCCATCCGCTACTACTCGGCGCCGAAGCAGAAGCCGCTGAAGGACAGCCTGTCGCAGGTGGATCCCGAAATCCTGCGCACCTACGAGAAGCTGGGCATCCCGCTGGAGGAGCAGAAGCGGTTGCAGAACGTGGCGGTGGACGCGGTGTTCGACTCCGTGTCGGTGGCCACCACGTTCCGCGAGAAGCTCTACAAGGCGGGCGTCATCTTCTGCTCGTTCTCCGAAGCGGTGAAGGAGCACCCGGAGCTGGTGGAGCGCTACCTGGGCACGGTGGTGCCGTTCTCCGACAACTTCTTCGCGGCGCTCAACTCCGCGGTCTTCAGCGACGGCTCCTTCTGCTACGTGCCCAAGGGCGTGAAGTGCCCCATGGAGCTGTCCACGTACTTCCGCATCAACGCGGCGGACACGGGCCAGTTCGAACGCACGCTGCTCGTCGCGGACGAGGGCGCCTCCGTGAGCTACCTGGAGGGCTGCACCGCGCCCATGCGCGACACCAACCAGTTGCACGCCGCGGTGGTGGAGCTGGTGGCGCTGGACGGCGCGTCCATCAAATACAGCACGGTGCAGAACTGGTACCCGGGTGACGCCGAAGGCAAGGGCGGCATCTACAACTTCGTCACCAAGCGCGGCATCGCGCACAAGGGCTCCAAGATTTCGTGGACCCAGGTGGAGACGGGCTCGGCCATCACCTGGAAGTACCCCAGCGTCATCCTCAAGGGGGATGACTCGGTGGGCGAGTTCTACTCGGTGGCGCTCACCAACCACCGGCAGCAGGCGGACACGGGCACGAAGATGATCCACATCGGGAAGAACACCCGCTCCACCATCGTGTCCAAGGGCATCTCCGCCGGGCGTGGCCAGAACACGTACCGGGGACAGGTGAAGATTCTCAAGAGCGCGGCGAACGCGCGCAATCACACGCAATGCGATTCCCTGCTGCTCGGTGACAAGTGCGGCGCCCACACGCTGCCGTACATCGAGGTGAAGAACTCGACCGCGCAGGTGGAGCACGAGGCTTCCACGTCGAAGATTGGCGAGGACCAGCTCTTCTACTGCCGGCAGCGGGGCATCTCCCAGGAGGACGCGGTGTCGATGATCGTGAATGGCTTCTGCCGGCAGGTCTTCAAGGAGCTGCCCATGGAGTTCGCGGTGGAAGCGCAGAAGCTGTTGGGCGTGAGCCTGGAAGGGAGCGTGGGGTGATGTCGCTGCTCAGCATTCAGGACCTGCACGCCCGGGTGGGCGACAAGGAGATCCTCAAGGGCATCAACCTGGAGGTCCGCCCCGGAGAGGTGCACGCCATCATGGGGCCCAACGGCTCCGGCAAGAGCACGCTCGCGGGCGTGCTGGCGGGTCGTGAGACGTACACGGTGACGCAGGGCTCGGTGCGCTTCGATGGCAACGACCTGCTGGGCCTGTCGCCCGAGGCGCGCTCGCAGGCTGGCGTGTTCCTGGCGTTCCAGTACCCGGTGGAGATCCCCGGCGTGGGCAACCTGCACTTCCTGCGCACCGCGCTCAACGCGAAGCGCCGCGCGAAGGGCGAGGAGGAGCTGGACGCCATGGACTTCATGCAGCTGGCCAAGGACAAGGCGAAGCTGGTGGAGCTGGACAGCGCCTTCATGGGCCGCTCGGTGAACGAGGGCTTCTCCGGCGGTGAGAAGAAGCGCAATGAAATCTTCCAGATGGCGGTGCTCCAGCCGAAGCTGGCGCTGCTGGACGAGACGGACTCGGGCCTGGACATCGACGCCCTGCGCGTCGTCGCGGGGGGCGTGAACGCGCTGCGCGCGCCGGACCGGTCCATGGTCGTGATTACGCACTACCAGCGGCTGCTGGACTACATCGTGCCGGACCACGTGCACGTGATGGCGGCGGGCCGCATCGTGCGCTCGGGCGGACGCGAGCTGGCGTTGGAGCTGGAGGAGAAGGGCTACGGCTGGCTGGGCGGGGAGGGCGTCGGGGCCGGCAAGGCGAAGGAGGCGCGGCGATGAGCGCGGGCCTTGCGCACTACCTGGAAGTCGCCCGGACCTTCCAGGCGCGCGGAAGCGCGAACGATCCGGCGTGGCTCAGGACGCTGCGCGCGGAGGGCCTGCGCCACTTCGAGGCGCGGGGCCTGCCCACGTCGAAGGACGAGGAGTGGAAGTACACGCCGGTGTCCACGCTGTCGGCGCTCCCGTTCCAGCCCGCGCGGGATGTCTACGCGGGGGAGGACGTGGCGGCGGCGGTGGCGCGGCTGGCCCTGCCCGGACCCCGGCTCGTCTTCGTGGATGGCCGCTTCGTGCCGGCGCTGTCGGTGCTCACCGGCCTGCCGCGCGGCGTGGTGCTCAAGCCGCTGTCGCAGGCGCTGCGCGAGGACGGTGAGCTGCTGGAGCGGACGCTGGGCCAGCGCACGCGGCTGGGGGCCAATGCCTTCACGTCGCTGAACGCCGCGCTGCTGGAGGAGGGCGCGCTGCTCACGCTCGCGCCCCGGGCCCTGAGCGAGGTGCCGGTGCAGCTGCTCTTCCTGTCGCGCGGTGGGAGCGGGCCGGTGCTGGCCAGCCCCCGCGTCGTCGTCGTGGCGGGCGAGGGCAGCGAGGCCACGCTGGTGGAGACGTACGCCGGGTTGGGGACGGAGGCGACCTTCACCAACGCGGTGACGGAGGTGTCGCTGGGCGACAACGCGAGCCTGCACCACTACAAGCTCCAGACGGAGGGCGACGCCACGCTGCACCTGGGCGGGCTGTATTCGCGGCAGGGGCGCGACAGCCGCTTCCAGTCGCACGCCTTCTCCTTTGGTGGAGCGCTGGCCCGCAACGAAGTGCATGCGTTGTTCGCGGGTGAAGGCGGGGAGTGCCTGCTCAACGGCCTGTTCGTGGGCCGGGGCACGCAGCACCTGGACAACCGCACCGACCTGGACCACGCGGTGCCCCGCTGCTCCAGCCGGGAGGTCTACAAGGGCGTGCTGGATGACCGCTCGCGCGGCACGTTCCACGGTCGCATCCGGGTGCGCGAGGACGCGCAGAAGACGGACGCGAGCCAGACCAACCGCAACCTCCTGTTGTCGGAGGGCGCGCAGGTGGACACGCGGCCGCAGTTGGAGATCCTGGCGGACGACGTGAAGTGCGCCCACGGCACGGCGGTGGGCCGGCTGGATGACACGGCGCTGTTCTACCTGCGCTCGCGCGGCATCCCGAAGCCGGAGGCGGAGCGGATGCTGACGCAGGCGTTCGCGAGCGAGCTGGTGCTCGCGGTGCCGGCGGGTCCGGTGCGCGAGCGGGTGGAGGCGTTGTTGTCGGCGAAGCTGCCGGGCGGTGCCCGGCCGGAGGTGACGGGATGACGGGGCCTGGATTCGACCTGGAGCGCGTGCGGGGAGACTTCCCCCTGCTGCGGCAGGAGGTACGGGGCCGTCCGCTGGTGTACCTGGACAGCGCGGCCACCGGTCAGAAGCCGCAGGCGGTGCTGGACGCGCTGACGCGCTACTACACGCACGACAACGCCAACGTGCACCGGGGCGTGCACATCCTCTCCGAGCGCTCCACGCAGGCGTACGAGGATGCTCGCGAGACGGTGCGCCGCTTCCTCAACGCGAAGGACGCGCGGGAGATCGTCTTCGTGCGCGGCACCACGGAGGCCATCAACCTGGTGGCCGCCACCTACGGCCGCAAGCACGTGGGCCCGGGCGATGAGGTGCTCATCTCCGCCATGGAGCACCACTCCAACATCGTGCCCTGGCAGATGGTGTGCGACGCGGCGGGCGCGAAGCTGCGCGTGATTCCGGTGGATGACCGGGGCGAACTGAAAATGGACGCGGTGGACGCGCTGCTCACGGAGCGCACGCGCCTCTTGGCCATCACGCATGTGTCCAACGCCCTGGGCTCCATCAATCCCATCAAGGCGCTGGTGGCGAAGGCGCACGCGAAGAACATCCCGGTGCTGGTGGACGGGGCGCAGTCGGTGACGCACTTCCCGGTGGACGTGCAGGACCTGGACTGTGACTTCTTCGCCTTCAGCGGGCACAAGCTCTTCGGGCCCACGGGCATCGGCGTGCTGTATGGCAAGCTGGCCATGCTGGAGTCGCTGCCGCCGTACCAGGGCGGCGGGGACATGATCCTCTCCGTGACGATGGAGAAGACCGTCTACAACCGCGTGCCGCACCGCTTCGAGGCGGGCACGCCGGACATGGCGGGCGCGGTGGGGTTGGGCGCGGCCATCCGCTACCTGGAGGGCGTGGGGCTGTCCGCCATCGCGCAGCATGACCAGTGGCTGCTCGCCTACGCGACGCAGGCGCTGGAGGCGGTGCCGGGCCTGAAGCTGGTGGGCACGGCGCCGAAGAAGACGGGCGTGCTGTCCTTCACGCTGGGGGACGTGCACCCGCACGACGTGGGCACCATCCTGGACCAGGAAGGCATCTGCATTCGCACGGGGCACCACTGCGCCCAGCCGTTGATGCAGCGCTTCGGGGTGGCGGCCACGGTGCGCGCGTCGCTGGCGCTCTACAACACGCCGCAAGACGTGGATGCGTTGGTGAAGGGCCTGCACAAGGTGAGGGAGGTGTTCGCGTGAGTTCAGACCTCAAGGACCTCTACCAGGAGGTGGTGCTGGAGCACTCCAAGCGCCCGCGCAACTTCCGGGTGGTGGAGGGCGCGACGTGCACGGCGGAGGGCTACAACCCGCTGTGTGGAGACCAGCTCTCCGTCACGCTGAAGATGGACGGCGACGTCATCCGCGACATCGGCTTCCAGGGACAGGGGTGCGCCATCTCCAAGGCGTCCGCGTCGCTGATGACGGGCGCGGTGAAGGACAAGACGCGCGCGGAGGCGGAGGCGCTCTTCGAGCGCGTGCACACGCTGGTGACGGAAGGGCCGGAGAAGGTGGATCCGGAGGCCCTGGGCAAGCTGGCGGTGCTGTCGGGCGTGAGTGAGTTTCCGGCCCGGGTGAAGTGCGCGAGCCTGGCGTGGCACACGCTGCACGCGGCGCTGGATGGCCGCTCCACGTCGGTGTCGACGGAATAGGGGAGGGGACGCGATGCGAGGTGCGATGACGGTCATCGAGCGCGACGTGGACGCGATGCTCATCCCCAGTGGGGACAAGGTGTTGCTGCCGGCGGGCTCCGAGTTGACGGTGGTGCAGACGCTGGGCGGCAACGTCACGGTGCAGGACCCGTACGGCCAGCTCTTCCGCATCGACGAGCGGAACGCGTCGGTGCTGGGCGAGGACTACGCGGCGAAGGCGAAGCCGCCGGAAGACGCGGCGGAAGGCACGCCCGGGGAGTTCCACGAGGAGCAGGTCTGGGAGCAGCTGCGCACGGTGTATGACCCGGAGATCCCGGTGAACATCGTGGAGCTGGGTCTGGTGTACACGTGCAAGGCGACGCCGCTGGAAGAAGGCGGGCAGCGCGTGTCCATCGAGATGACGCTGACTGCGCCCGGGTGCGGCATGGGGCAGGTGCTGGTGGAGGACGTGCGACAGAAGGTGTCCTCCGTGCCCGGCGTGAAGGAGACCCAGGTGGAGCTGGTCTGGGAGCCGCAGTGGGACCAGAGCCGCATGACGGACGTGGCGAAGCTCCAGCTCGGCTGGATGTGAAGTCGCGGGGCGTCTGCCCTGACGTCTCAGGCCAGCGCTTTACGGCCCCGGGCCACGAGTCCCAGCGTGGCCACGGCGGCCAATCCGCCCGCGACCCATTTGGGCCAGCTCGGCGCGGTCGCTTCGCGCTGGGCGATGGCGGGTGTCATGCGCTCGGCGAAGAGCTGCACGAACGCGTGCTCGAAGGCGAGCAGGTCGTGCGGTCCCCGGCTGGAGACCCAGTTGCCGTCGCGCACCACCGGTTCGTCCGTCCAGTGCGCGCCCGCGTTCTCCAGGTCGTTGCGGATGCCGGGCCATGACGTGAGGTGACGGCCCTCCAGGAGCCCCGCGGAGGCGAGCAGCCACGGTCCGTGGCAGATGACCGCGATGGGCAGGTCCAACAGGTCCGCGTCGCGCACGAAGTCCAGCGCCAGCGCGCTCTGCCTGAGGAAGTCCGGGTTCATGAAGCCGCCGGGAAGGAGCAGCGCGTCGAAGTCCGCGGCCTTCACCTCGCGCAGCGTGGCGTCCACGCGGACCTTCTTGCCGGGCACCAACAGGTTCATGCCCCGGATGCGACCCTTGTGGAGGGAGACGATGGTGACCTGGGCGCCCTCGCGCTCCAGGCGCTTCACGGGCCGCGTCAGCTCCACCTGCTCGAAGCCATCCGCCGCCAGTACAGCCACCCGCATCCCCTTCAGCGTCCTCATTGCCCAAACCCTCCCGATGTCCGTGGTTCTCCGACAGCCCAATGATGCAGGGTGTACATGCCCTGCCGGGAGGGGAAGCGGAGGGCAGGCAGGCGGACAGGGGCTCGGGATTCCGCTGGCTTGCCCCTCCCTGGCGGAGGGCCTGGACGCGCGCGAACGAACAGCTTTAGGTCAGGCCCCTTCAGGAGGCGCAACGGCATGTCCTCATCGTTCTCTCCCTGGTTGCACCGAAGCCTGCTTGCTGGCGCCGCGTTGCTGCTGGCCCCGCTCGGTTGTGCCACGTCTACCCAGGCGCGCGACGAGGCGGTCCTGCGCACGGATGCACCGCCCCGGGTGAAGCCGAAGTGGGGGCTGGTCATCCACGGCGGCGCGGGTGTCATCTCCCGCGAGAACCTGTCCCCGGAGCGCGAGGCCGCGATGCGTGCCGTGCTCACCCAGGCGCTCCAGGCGGGGCACGCGGTGCTGGCGAAGGGAGGCCGCAGCCTGGATGCGGTGACGGCCGCCATCCACGTGCTGGAGGACTCGCCGTACTTCAACGCCGGCAAGGGCGCGGTGTTCAACCACGACGGCGTGAATGAACTGGATGCGGCGCTGATGGATGGGAAGACGCGCGCGGCGGGCGCGGTGGCCGGCGTGCGCCACATCCAGAACCCCATCGACCTGGCGCGGCGGGTGATGGAGAAGTCGCCGCACGTGATGATGGTGGGCGACGGCGCGGAGGCCTTCGCCCAGTCGCAGGGCATGCCCCTGGTGGATGCGAAGTACTTCTACACGGAGGAGCGCTGGCAGGGGCTCCAGCGCGCGTTGGAGCAGGAGAAGGCGAAGGCGGCTCCGCCCGCCACACCGAGCCAGCCTCCCGCGACGCAACCGCCAGCCGGGACGCCAGGAGCAGCGCCTGTATCGCCGGGTGAGCCGCCCGCGACGCCAGGAGCCTCGCCTGTGTCGCCGGCATCTCCATCCACGCAGCAGGGACCGCAGCCCGCGACGCCGGGGCAACCACCCGCGACGTCTGGGAAGTCTCCTGCCTCATCGCTGGAGCCAGGCATGGATCCGGTGACGGGGGACCACAAGTTCGGCACGGTGGGCGCGGTGGCGTTGGACCAGCAAGGCAACCTCGCGGCGGGCACGTCCACGGGCGGGATGACCAACAAGCGCTTCGGCCGTGTCGGGGACTCGCCCATCATCGGCGCGGGCACCTACGCGGACGAACGCTGCGCGGTGTCCGCCACCGGGCACGGCGAGTTCTTCATCCGCTACACGGTGGCACGCGACATCTGCGCCCGCGTCGAGTACCAGGACCTGCCGCTGCCGGAGGCCGCCAACGTCGTCATCCACGATGTGCTGGTGAAGGCCGGGGGCGAGGGCGGTGTCATCGCCATGGACCGCCAGGGCACCGTGGCCATGCCCTTCAACTCCACCGGCATGTATCGCGGCTACATCGGCGAGGACGGCACGCCGAGCGTCGCCATCTTCCAGCAGCCGTGAGCTTGTCTCGACCGACTCTTTGGCAGAGCCAAGCTCCTCTTGAGGTCAAAGCAAGTCACACCACCCCACAGACAACGGGTCGATCAGAAACTTGACCATGGCGCGGTGCGTCGGTCTTGCCAGGCGGGAGTGTAAAGTCCGCCTGGCGGTAAGATCCCACCAGGGGCATGCGACTTTCTGCTCGCCAGGCGTTGACAAGGCGCCAGCGCTCGATGAATATAGCGTTCGCCTGGTCGAAAGAATCCTTTCGCCTGGTTGCCAAAAACGATGAGCCTGGTGGCTCTAAGGATGATGCCCAATGTCGGATAGTCACACCGCTACCCCCTCTAAGCTGCACGTTGCTGGCCCTAGGGAGACGACCCTCGCAGATATGCTGGACTACTCAGGGGGCAATCGCTTCATCGAGTTGCGTGTGAAACGAGCGCTTAATCTCGGCTCGAATACGATGGTTACCACCGTGGATATGGGGACGTTCCTTCTCCAGTCCATGGTGGGTAATGATCCACTGAAGGGACCGGTTACTCAGCGCAAGCCGGACATGACCCATGCCCACAAGATGGCGCGGTTCATTTTCAAGGGCCTAGTCAATTTCACCAGCAAGAAGTGGGAAGACGCGGGCCGGAAACTCCCCACCGAGATCGAAAATATTAAGACTGATCTCGGAAACCAGCCCTATTACGCATGGGCGCCGGTTGTCGCATCCATTCGGGATGAAATGAGTGACATCACGGTGGTTCCGATCCCTGAATCCGCCGGTGAACTGATTCTGAAGCTTCGCTCGAACCAGACACTCTGGATCGTGGATGGCCAGCACCGTCGACTCGCTTGGGGACTGGTGCGTGACTACCTTCAGCAGGTGACGCGCGACCGCAAATACACCAAGTCTGGTGGTTTGGTTCCCGCTGAACTGAAGCAGGTTCACGAAGATGCAGCGCCTTTTTGGCATGAGGCAATGTCGTACTTCACTGAGCGATTCTCGATTACGATCGAGATCCACTTCGGATTGACGATCGAACAGGAGAAACAGCTTTTTCACGACTTGAATAACTTGCAGAAGACTGTATCGACCAGTCAGGCGCAGGCTTTCGATCAGTCGAACCCGATCAACATCTTCACGCACCGGCTCAAGAGCGATCCGATGTTCGAGGGCGTGTCGATTGTGGAAGAGGGGCGTGTTGATTGGGATGACCCGCAGTGGATGAAGCTCGACTCCCTCAATGCTGTTAATGCGCGGCTTTTTCTCAATCAGACGACCATTTCGGGAGCGACTGCTTCTGTTATTGAACGTGAAGAGGACGCTTGGGCCTTCTGGACTGCTGTAACCAAGATCCCCGGAATCTTCGACCGTGGTCAATCTGTAGCCGCTCAGCCGGCCCTCTTGAAGTCAATCGCCCGTGTGTACTTTGAGATCCTTTGGGGCAGGAAGCCGGAAGGGCGCGAGGTAGCAGAGAAGTTCCTGGGACGCCTCCCGACGATCGACTTCTCCCATGGCAACCAGCTTTGGAACATTGAGAACCTTGGTGACGAGAAGCTGTCTCATTACCCGAAGCTGTTGGATTACCTGCCCGACAACTGGCGCCAGAAGTCCATCGGAGGGTTGATTGACGGAAAGCTTCGCTTCGGTAGCCGCCACAATGAATCGATTCTGGTTCTGCCGGGAATCATCCGCTACCTGGCGGAACTGAGCCCTCGGGAGTAGCGGCCGCGTTTGCCAAAAAGATATCGGCCGATTCAAAGCTCCTCGGAACCGGCCGATAAGCGCAGGCGTGAAATGCGTTAAGTGGAGAGCCTAGAGAAAATAAAAGGCGCGCTACAGCTTGATGACCGACACGTCATCCATGTGGATGAAGTTGGCGGTGTTGCCGGTGAGGGCGCGCGTGTGGAAGCCGAACTCCAGGAACCCGCCCGTCACGGACACGGCGGGCGTCTCCACCTGGGTCCAGTCCCCATACGTGCCCAGCTCCGTGAACGCGAACGTGCAGGAGACGCACGCCTTCACCTGCAAGCGCGCCATGTCGAAGCCGCCGCCCTTGCGCACCCACGCGCGGACCTTGTAGCTGCCGGACGCCAGCCCGGACACCGCCTGGTACGTCCACGTCTCGAACGGAGAGCCGCTCCAGTGCGTCAGGTGGTTCGCGCTGTTGTGCCCGCCGTTGTACGTCTCCGAGAAGGCCGCGCCCGAGGTGTTGTTGGGCGTCCACGTCGTCCAGCCCGTCATGCCGGACTCGAAGCCGCCGTTGGTGATGGACACGCCCGTGCCGCCGCCACCGCCCCCGTTGAGGATGTTGCGCGCCTGGGTGACGTCCAGCGCCGACAGCGCGGCGGCCGCCTGGTTGAGCTGCGCCTGCTTGTTGCCGTCCCCCGCGTACTGCTTGCGCTGCTGGTAGAGCGTGTTGATGAGCTCCAGCTCGCTCTGCGAATACGGCACGCCCAGCTTTTGCTGGAGTGACGTGAGGAAGCCGTAGCCGAACTCGCGCGTGGGTTCGATCATCGTCCCCTCGCCGTAGTCGTTCCAGGTGTTGATCTGGAAGTGGTTGATGCTGGCCGCGTTCTTCGCCAGGTCCAGCGTCTGGTTGAAGCTGTTGAGCCCGTTGTGGGCAATCTCCCACGTGGGCCCGCCCCAGCCGCCCGCCGCGTAGAACGAACGGAAGCCCGGGTACACGGAGCCGAACTTCAGGGGCGACGGCTGGTTGTTGTAGAAGTGCGTGAGGCCCGCCGTGAAGTCCGGGTAGATCCACGCGAACTCGCCCTTCGCGTTGCCGCCCGCCTCCCCCGACTCGTACCAGAGCGTCAGGAAGGTGGGCTTCTGGCTCAACGGGGAGAAGACGTTCGTCCACTCACCCGGGGACTGGAACGTCTGCGGCCCGAAGACGAGCAGCAGCGGCGCGTTGTCCTGCCGGATGTAGTTGGGCTGGTTGAAGTACCGGTCGCGCAGGTACGCCATGTCGTTGCGCGCGGCGCCCAGCTTGTCGGTGATGAAGCCGCCGTTGTAGGCGAGCGTGGCGTTGTGGTCCTCGTACACCACCGCGAAGTCCAGCCCCACCGCCGCCGTCTGCGCGATGACGGCCTCGCTGTTGGCGCGGTTCTTCGGATAGTCGAACGCGTTGATGGTGCCCGGCCAGTCGATGAGCACCCCGTCCACGCCCGCGTACTTCATGAGCAGCAGCTGGTACTCGATGACGTCCCTGTCCCCGGAGCCGTACGGCCCGATGAGCGGGTAGTAGTACGACGCAATCTGCCGCCGCCCGGAGCCGTCCACCACGTCCGGGTTCTGGTTGGCCATGGTCCAGTGGATGCCCCAGCCGCCGTTGCCCGACGTGGCCCGCGTCTCGAACCAGGGCATCAGGTGCACGTACACCTTCTTGCCCACGGCCTTGCTGACCTTCACCGCCGCGCCCGCGCGCTGCGTGTCCAGTTCGGGGGCCGGCCCCGTCGCGCCGTCCACCGCGGCCGGAGCACCACACCCCGCGCCAAGCAATCCCAACAGCGCGCACGCCCCGAGCGAAATCCAATCCTGCTGTCTCATGTGAACAGGCTCCTGGCCGGAGCAACCACCCCGGCCAGGAGCCCGTTAGCACAAGACGTTATCAGTCAGGAATAACTGTATTCCTGGAATGTCGGGTCGCAGGCGGCTACTGCTTCACGAGGAACAGCTCGCGCACCTGGAGCAGGTCCACGTCCCCGGCGAAGGCGGAGAACTTCTCGTACTGGTTGGGGGCGATGCGCGCGCGGGGCAGCAGGATGGACTCCGCGATGGAGAGCGTGCGGCCGTCCTGCTTCTCCGCGCGGGTGAAGTGGCCGAACTCGCTGTCCACCTTCAGGCCCGCCTGCGGGTCGCTGAGCTTCCAGCCCTGGGGCATGGTGAGGGTGACCTCGGTGCGGCTGGCCTCCGTGTCGTCGAGGTAGAGCGGCGTGGTGCGGGAGCTGACCTGCACGTAGCGCCGGCCCAGCAGGGCGGGGAAGGTGAGGGGGCCCATGGCCATGCGGCCGTCGCCCTCCATGCGCCCGAAGCGGGGCACGGTGAACGCGTAGCGCAGCACGAAGGGCGCGCCGACCTCCTCGATGCGCTCCTGCTTCGCGGACGACAGCTCCGCGCCGCCGAAGTAGCGCCCCACCGCGCCCTGGAGCGCCTGGTTGCGGCTCTCCGCGGAGAGCTGCTCGAAGGCCTCGGCGATCTGCGCGGCATCGAAGCCGGAGTAGGTCTCCTCGCCCTTGCCGGTGAGCTTGCCGTCGGTGCCAATCTCCAGCGTGAGCTTCACGGTCTTGCCCGCGCGCGGCTTGAGCGGCGGCGTCTTCACCTTCTCCAGCGGCTTGCCGGGCTCCGGCAGCAGGTACGCCTCGCGCTCGCCCATGGCCGCCTCGGGCAGCTCGCCGAAGGGGCCGAAGCGCACGGACGTGTCCAGCCACACGGGGGACTCGCCCGGCACCTCCACGCGCAGCGCCGCGTAGGGCAAGAGCGCGTCCGCCGGGAACAGGTAGGGCGCGGGGTCGGTGTTGAAGGTGCGGATCGCCGCCACGCGCGACGGGATGCCCAGCGTCTCCAGGCCCGCCTTCATCACCGACAGCCGGCTGCCCCGGTCCTGCGCCACGGTGGAGGCCGCGGACTGCGCGAGGCTCGCGTCCCGTCCGGAGAAGCGCTTCATCACCGCGGCGTGCAGCGCCTTCACCGCCTCCAGGCCCTTCTTGTCGCCCACGGCTTCGCGCGCGAACGCCTCCACCTCCGCGGAGCGGATCCACCGGTCCTGGAAGGCGTCGCCGTACACGCGCGCCAGCCCGTCGTTGCCCGTCTCGCCCGCGCCCACCATCACGAAGGGCAGGTATTCGTTGCCCGTGGGCGGCGCGTCCGGCTCCGGGAGGAACGGCGGCACGCGGCGCGCGTCGTAGTGGAACACCTCCACGTCGCCCTTCACCTCCGGGGGCGGCGCCTTCATGCCGTGCGCGTCCACCTTCATGCCGCTGCCCTTGGGCGCGACGACGGTGTACGTGCTCCACGCGTTCGGCTGGTTGGCGATCTGAAAGTAGAAGGCGGACGCGGTGAAGCCCGGCTGCGCGGGGCCCCGCTCGCCCTCGGCCAGCAGGTATTCGACCTCCACGGAGTCACCCACCTGCACGCCGGGGAGGCTGACCGCGTCCTTGCCCTCGAAGTTCTCCGGCTCCAGCACGCGGCCGTCGGCCTTGAGCGTGCGCAGCGCCAGCACCTGCGCGCCCCGGGGGATGTTCACCTCCGCGATGTCCTGAATGCCCGACTGCTCCAGCGCCTTCTGGATGGTGTGGATGCGATTGACGAGGGAGCCGTCCGGGAAGGCCTGCACCGCCGCCGCGTCCAGCACGTACGCCGCCGCGCTGCCGCCGGTGATGGGGGCCGCCTCGTAGGCCTTCAGCGCTTCCTTGCCGTCGATGGCGTAGGCCGCGAGCAGCTCCTTGCCCGTCTTCGCGCGCTCCACCGCGCGGCGCAGCGGCAGGTCGCTGCCGTCCAGCTTCAGCGCCTGCTCGCGCAGCTTGAGCGCCTCCTCGCGCTGGCCCGCGTACTCGCGCACGTCCGCCAGCCGCTTGAGCAGCTCCGTGTTGCGCGGCCACACGGCGGCCTGGGCCTGGAGCACCTTCGCCGCGTCGTCGTAGCGGCGCAGGCTGACGTAGATGCCGGACAGCGCCGCGGCGTTGGTGAGGTTGTCGGGGTCCTGCGCGAGCAGCCGCGCGTAGCCCTTGGCCGTCGCCTCCATGTCGCCCCGCGTGCGCAGGTGCTCCACGAGCCGCGCGTCCGCGCCGGGGCAGCCCTCCTGGGCCTTCACCAGCTCGTCGGTGCGCGCCACCGCGTCCCGGCGCTTCGCCAGCGAGTACTGGAGGCCCAGCGCTTCACACAGTCCCGGCTGGGCTTCCAGCGCCGCGGCCAGGGAGGTCTCCGCCTGCGCGTCCACGTCCAGCGCCAGCGCCGCGCGGGCGAGCAGCAGGTGTACCGGGAAGCCCCCGGGCTTCACCGCGTCGCGCGCTGACTTCAGCGTCTCCAGCGCGGTGGCCGCCTGGCCGTCATCCAGGAACAGGTCCGCGCGCAGGAGCAGCGCGGCCACGTTGCCCGGGTCCTTGGCCAGCGCCGCTTCCAGGTCGCGCGTGGCCCGGCCGCGCGCCACCTTGGACGGGATGCCGCGGTCCTGCGCGGCCTGCTCCGCGCGCAGGGCCAGCACCGCGGGCGTCGTGGCTTCCAGCTTCGCCATCAGCCGCCGCGTGCCGTCCGGGTCGCGCGACAGGCCATCGCGCACCGCGAGGAACGCGCCCAGCGTCTCCCCGGCCTCGGACTGGAGGGCCTGCGCCAGGTCCTCCGCGCCCGGGAAGACGGAGGCGGCCTCGGCCTCGTCCAGGGTGGCGTTCCAGCGCGGCGCGGGGCCGGTGGCGGCGGTGAGGCGCACCTGGGACGCGCTCCCGTCCGCCTTGAGCAGCGCGAACGTGAGGCCGCCCTGGGTGTTGTCCTTGGCCATCTTCACGACGAAGCGGTGCTTGCCCGCGGGAAGCTCCAGCGCCTTCACGGACACGGTGGACGTGGTGCGGGCCCAGTCGTTGCGCTCCAGCACCGGGGCGCCATCCATCAGCACGCGGTGCGACGTCTGGCTCACCGTGCGCAGCACGTACACGCCGGCCTCCGCCACCTCCGCGTCGATGCCCAGCGCGTACATGTCCCCGTGGCCGGGCTCTCCGCCCAGGTCCAGCCGACCGTCCGGCGAGCGCAGCGTGCGCGCGGGCAGCGCTCCGTACGCGCCCGTGAAGGGGCCCGCGAACGAGCCGTCCTTCTCCGGGGCGATGGGCTCCTGGATGGACAGCACGTGGAAGGGCGAGAAGGGGCCCACCAGCGAGGCCTCGCTCGCGCCGCCCAGGTCCTTGAGCGCCTGGGCCTGGGCCGCCGTGTCCACGCGGATGCTCGCCACCGACAGGCGCGAGGCGCGCAGCAGGTAGGCCGTCTCACCCTGGGCGCCCGCCGTGAGCGCGGCGTCCACGCCCTTGAGGATGGCGTCGTCCTCCGCGCGCGACGTGCCCACGCGGTCCAACATGTACCGCGCGGCGATGGCGGCCAGCGGGTGGCGGGGGGCGCGCTTCACCAGCTCCAGCGACGCCGCGAGCGCGCGGTCGGACTGGCCCTTGCGCCGGGCGAGCAGCGCCTGCCCCTCCAGGGCGTACGGGTCGCCGGGGTCCTTCTGCACGGCGGCGTCGAAGCGCTGCTGGGCGAGCGCCACGTCCCCCGCGACGAGGTACGCGTGGAAGCCCGCGAACGCGAGCGTGCGCGCCTCCGCGTCACCCTTGCCGGCGCGCTCGGCGGCGGACTCGAGCACGTGGGGCGCGACGACGGAGGACGGCCGGGGACAGCCGGTGAGGCCAGCGACGAGGGCGAGCGCGGTCAGGCCGCGGCGGAAGGTGCGCATAGGGGAGTCGAGGGATAATGCAATCCCCCCGGCGAGGCCACCACCACGGGCGGGGACGGGGTCTCCACCGCGGGCGAGGGCCGGTCCACGGTGTAGGTGAACCCTTCGATGCTGCACGTGCCTTCGATGCAGCCGACGGCCGGCGTGGGCGGCTCGCCGAAGTGGCTCTGCCAGTCCGGGCCCAGGTTCAGCGGCTCCGCGATGGGGCGCTGATCCTTGCCCTGCCCGATGAAGGCCTGCATCACGCCCTCCTCGGTGACGAACAGCTCCAGGCGCGCCTCACCCTGGGGGGACGGCTGGCCCAGCATGGTGCCGCTGCGCTCGCCCAGCGCCCACTCCAGGGCCAGGGGCGCGCCCGCGCCATGGTGCACCAGGGCCACGTAGCGGCCGTCCCGGCCCATCAGCATCAGCGCGGCCACCGCGTCCGGCGGCGGGCCCTCCAACAGGGCCCTCACGCGGCGCTTCATCGTGGGGGGCGGCGATTCGGCGCGCACGCGCGCGGTCAGCCGGGCGACGCCGCCCACCAGCCCCATCACGTCCGCGCGCACCCGTCCCACGCGCGCCACGTTCTCGTCCTTGCTCGCGAAGAAAAGCGGGAGGTTCAGGGGCGGGAAGACGACGGCCTTGTTCTCGAAGAGCACGGGCCTGCCGGCCATGGGAACCGCCAGTTGATCCGGCCCCTCGCCCACCGTCACGCGCTGCTTGCCCGGGAGCACGTCCTCGCGCCGGCCGGGTGCGCTGCGCTGCGGGTCCGCGTGCGCGTGCTCCGCCATGATGGCGGCGCCCGGCATCACCGGCTGCGCCCGGACCTGTCCGCCGCGGTAGTACGCCACGCCCAGCACGCCCACCGACGCCAGCACCAGCAGCGTCGCGGTCGTCTGCGCCACCACGCGCACCGCGCTCCTCACGGTCCGCTTCGCCCGCTCCATGCGCGTCAGCCGCATGGGAGGCATGGACAGCATGCCGCCGGGCACCAGCGGTTCCAGCTCCGCGATGAGCGCGCCCACCGTCTGGTAGCGGTCATCCGGATCCGGCTTGAGGCACCGCATCACGATGGCGTCCACGCGCGGGTCCAGCCCCGAGCGCTTGCGCGACGGAGGATCGAAGGTGCCCAGCGGCACCTCGCCGGTGAAGGTCTCGTAGAGGATGACGCCCAGGGAGAAGATGTCCGCGCGCGCGTCCGCGCTCTTCGCGTCCACGCGCTGCTCGGGCGCCATGTACGAGATGGTCCCCATGGACACGTGCGTGGACGTGAGCGCGTAGCGCGACGCCACCGTGGAGTCGTCCAGGAAGGACGCGAGCCCGAAGTCGGACACCTTCGCGATGCCGCCGGCCTGCTGATCCAGCAGGATGTTCTCCGGCTTCAGGTCGCGGTGGATGACGCCCCGGCCGTGCGCGTATTCGATGGCGCGGCAGATCTCCAGCATCCGGCGCAGCAGCACCGGCGTGTCCATCTGCGGGCTGCGCATGAGCTCGCGCAGGGACGGCCCGTCCACGAACTCCATCACCAGGTAGTAGGTGTTCTCCGTCTTCCCCTTGTCGACGATGGCGACGACGTGGGGGTGGCTCAGCGTCGCCAGCGCGGCGGCTTCCTTCTGGAAGCGCGCGATGAACGACGGGTCCTTGGCCAGCTCCGTGTTGAGCAGCTTTACCGCGACCGTGCGGCCAAGCGAGAGCTGGGTGGCCTTGTGGACCTCCCCCATGCCACCGGCACCAACGAGCTTCTCCAGGCGGTAGCCGCTGATGAGGTCAGGGGTCCGGGCACGGCTGATGGCGGTGGGCTCAATCGAGGACATGGGCGGGTCGCAGGGCGGCGAGGGTAGCAGAAACGGGGCGCCGCGTTACCGCTCCTCGCCTGCTCCCGGCTCCCTCCCCGTCCGCATGGCGGGCGGGCAGCCGTGACCCGGGTGCGCTCAGGTATCCCCGGAGGCGGGGCGCAGCACGCTGGTGAGGTTGGTGCGCACCTGTGACAGCGAGGAGCGCATGTTCGCGTGCCGCACCGACGCGCCAATGGCCCGCGCCAGCGACTTGAGCAGCGACACCTCTTCGGGGCGCCACACGCGCGCCTGGTGGCAGTCCTCGAAGGCCACGAACCCCCACCACTGCTTGGCCGGGATGATGGGGCACAGGAGCACGGACTGGACGCCCTGGCGCTCCAGGACCTCGCGCATCAGGGGCGGCGCCTCGCGGGACGCGCAGGAGACCACCATCCCCGCCTCCAGCATGTCCATCCAGGAGAGCGCGTAGTCGCGCATCGCGAACGCGCGCAGCACCGGGTGCGCGTGCGGGGACACGACGCCGGGCTCCGCCCACGCGTGGCGCAGGTCCGTGAGGAACCGGCCCGCCAGATTGGTGGTGCGGTTCTCGAAGATGCAGGCGCGATCCACCTTCAGGGTGCGGGCCACCATGCCCAGCGCTTCCGCGCCCGTGGCCGCGCACAGGCCCTTGTCCAGCAGCAACCGGGAGGCTTCGGACACCTTCGTGAACGCTTCCACCATGACCGTCTCGCTTGAAGGGGGGGAGGGGGACGCCCCTTCTTGTCGTGGATGCACCGGCATCCACCTAAAGCCCATTAAGCAGGATTCTTCTGTCGCTGTCAAATGGTGGTTTTGCTGAAACCCTAAGAAGAAGAATGTTTTGGAGCGTCCGGTGCCGGAAACGACGACAGGGGCACCCTCGTGAAGAGGGAGCCCCCGTCGGGCACGGCGTCCTTGGTTCGGGGACTACTTGGTGCCGGGCGCCTTGACGGACTCGGTGGTGGTCTCGGTCTTCGTCTCGGTGGTCTTGTCGAGGGTCTTCGAGCCGGTGGTGCCCTGCTTGAGGGTCTGCGTGCGGCCGGAGGGCTTGGTCTCGCTCTTCGCCTCGGTCTTGGTCTCCGTCTTGGTCTCCGTGGAGGGGTCGGCCTTCACGTCGCTGGACGCGGGGGCCGTCTCCGTCTTGGCGGCGGGCGCCTTGGCGGGAGTGGTGGCGAAGGCGGCGGTGGCGGCGAACAGGGCGGCGGCGGCGATGAAGGTCTTCATGATGGGTCTCGAAGGTCTGATGACGCTCTGCCAGCGCGTGATTGCGTGGTCATCGTCATCGCGGGTGTAGAGGGGACAGCGGGTTTCTTTATTCAGTCGGAACACGCGCGCTGGAAGACGGTGGAGGCTTCCCGCGCACGGCATCGCACGAACGACAACAGGGGCACCTTCGTGAAGAAGGCGCCCCTGTCGGGCACGGCGTCATGTCCGTCCCTTGGAGGCGGGCAGACGGTGCTGCGGCGGGATTACTCCGCGGCCTTCTCGGTCTTCTCGGTGGTCTTGGTGGTGGTCTTCTTGGAGGACTTCTTGCCCGCGGGCTTGGCCTCGGTCTTGGTCTCCGTCTTGGCCTCGGTCTTCACTTCACCGGTCGCGGGAGCAGGCGCGGCAGCTTCGGTCTTCGCCTCGGCGGCGGGAGCCTGCGTGGGGACCGCAGGCGTCTTCGCCTCGGCAGTCGGTGTGGCCGCCCGGGCACCTGCCTCACCCGAGGCCGGGCGGGTGACGCTCCCCTTCGCCGGGGCCGTCCCCTGCCCCCAGGCGGACGTCGACGCCGTGCCGAACAACACCACCGCCGACACAGCGAGCTGGAACCTGCGCGTGCGAACCATGTCCCTCTCCCGTCCTTGCCCCCGGCGGGCGAGGATTTCTACTGCCTGCGAGCCACGGTCCCTGACGGATCCGCGACCCCACCGTCCGTCAGCCGACCTTGCGATCGACGAAGGGGGATCCCCATGCCCGACCTGATGCGGGGGATGGCCCCACCGTAGCCCAGGTTGCGCCGGTCCAGATCATCCAGCCGCATGTCCACCCGTCACGCCCGGCTTCCACAAGGACCGCGGGATGTGCGTCGGACGTGTCCGGCAAGCCGCCCAGGCTCACGCGGTGGGGTTGCTCGCCAGTGGCCACGTGCGGCGCGCGGGACATGCGCACGGCGACACCACGGCCGGGGTGGGGAGCTTCGGACACGCCCGGCAGGCCCTTCCGGGGTGGCCCTTCAAGGCCAACCCCGGCGCCGCCGGGCGCCTCCGCCCTTCCTAGCTGCGGAAGGGGTTCTGCAGCAGCACCGTCTCACCACGGTCCGCGCCCACGGACACGCACACCACGGGCACGCCGCTGACCTCTTCGACGCGACGCACGTAGCGCTTGGCGGCTTCCGGCAGCTCATCGAAGGTGCGCACACCGGCGAGCTTCTCATCCCAGCCGGGCAGCGACTCGTAGATGGGCTTCACGCGCGCCAGGTCCTCGTAGTCGCCGGGCAGCTCCGTGACGCGCGCGCCGTCCAGGTCGTACGCGTTGCAGATGTTGAGCGTCTTGATGCCGCTCAGCACGTCCAGCTTGGTGAGCGCGATGCCCCACAGGCCGTTGACGCGCACCGCGTAGCGCAGCACCACGCCGTCCAGCCAGCCGCAGCGGCGGGGACGGCCGGTGGTCGCGCCGAACTCGTCGCCCACCTTGCGCAACCGGTCGCCCAGCTCGTCACTCAGCTCCGTGGGGAACGGACCGCCGCCCACGCGCGTCGTGTAGGCCTTGCTGATGCCCATTACCTTGTCGATGGCCGTGGGCCCCAGACCCGAGCCCACCGCGGCGTTGCCCGCCACGCAGTTGGAGCTGGTCACGAACGGATAGGTGCCGTGGTCCACGTCCAGCAGCGTGCCCTGCGCGCCCTCGAAGAGGATGCGGGCGCCCCGGCGGACCTGCTCGGAGAGGAAGAGCGACACGTCGTGCACGTAGGGACGCAGCCGGTCGCCCAGCGCGGTGAACTCCGCGTGGATCTGCGGCGTCTCCATGCGGGGCACGTCCACGCCCGCCTGGGCGCAGAGGTCCTTGAGTTCGTCCAGCGCGGACGGCAGGCGCTCGTCGATGCGACGGCGCAGGCGCTCCGGGTGGAGCAGGTCGCGCACGCGGATGCCCCGGCGCGCCACCTTGTCCTCGTAGGCCGGACCGATGCCACGACCGGTGGTGCCAATGGCGCTGCCGCCACGGGCCTTCTCCCGGAAGCTGTCCAGCAGCTTGTGCCACGGGAAGATGACGTGGGCGTTGTCGGAGATGAGCAGCTGCGCATCATCCTTGAGGAAGCCGCGCACCTTGAGCGCGTCGATCTCTCCGACGAGGACGGCGGGATCCACCACCACCCCGTTGCCAATGACACACGTCTTGCCCGGGTGAAGGATGCCCGAGGGAATCAGGTGAAGGACGGTCTTCTGGCCTCCCACCACCAGCGTATGCCCCGCGTTGTTGCCGCCCTGGAAACGGACGACCACCTGGGCATGCTCGGTGAGCAGGTCAACGACCTTGCCCTTCCCCTCATCTCCCCACTGCGCTCCGATGACGACGACGTTCGGCATGGTGCCCGCCGCTTAGCACGCGGGAGGGGCCGGGTGACAGTGTTCCGCGAAGCCGCAATGAAGGGCCTGGCAGGCTGCTTTGTCCCACCCCGCCCCGGTCCCCATT